>PLEH01000133.1 GCA_003136395.1 Phenylobacterium sp. | reverse complement strand
CGCTGCACCTTCTGCATCATCCCCTATGGCCGCGGGAACTCGCGCTCGGCGCCCGCCGGCGAGGTGGTGGCCCAGGTCGCCCGCCTGGCCGCCCAGGGCTACCGCGAGGTGGTGCTGACCGGCGTGGATGTCACGAGCTGGGGCTCGGACCTGCCGGGCCAGCCGACTCTCGGCCAGCTGGTGGCGCGGATCCTGAAGCTGGTCCCCGAACTGCCGCGCCTGCGCCTCAGCTCCATCGACGCGGCAGAGATCGATCCGGACCTGATGCGCTGCCTCGCCGAAGAGCCGCGCCTGATGCCCTACCTGCACCTGTCTCTACAGGCCGGCGACGACATGATCCTGAAGCGGATGAAGCGCCGCCACCTGCGCGCCGACGCGCTGAAGTTGATCGCCGACGTGAGGGCCGTGCGCCCCGACACCGCCTTCGGCGCCGACTTCATCGCGGGCTTTCCCACCGAGACCGAGGCGATGTTCGAGAACACGCTCTCGCTGGTGGAAGAGGCCGGCCTGAGCTTCCTGCACGTCTTCCCGTTCAGCGCGCGGCCCGGCACGCCCGCCGCGCGAATGCCGGCCGTGAAGGGCGCGGTGGTCAAGGAACGCGCCGCCCGCCTGCGCGCGGCCGGCGACACGGCCCTCGCGCGGCACCTGCAGCGCCAGGTCGGCCGCACGATCATGGGCCTGGTTGAGCGCGCCGGTTTCGCCCGCGCTGAGGATTTCACCGAGATCGCCTTCGAGGGCGAGGCGGCGATCGGCGGGATCGTGGCGCTGCGCGTCGTCGGCCACGACAGCAAGCGGGTGATCGCGAGGTCGCCCGTCCTTGAGGCCGCGGAATGAGCTTGAGCGGCGGCTGCCAGTGCGGGGCGGTGCGGTTCCGCGTGGAGCGCACCACCCGGGCCAGCATCTGCCACTGCCGGATGTGCCAGAAGGCCTCGGGCGGGTTTTTCGGACCCTTCGCGGACGTCGAGGGCCTCACTTGGACGCGCGGTCAGCCGAAGTGCTTCCGAAGCTCCAACCTGGTCCGGCGCGGGTTCTGCGAGACCTGCGGCACGCCGCTCACCTTCGAGGCTGACGGGGGCGCGCCCAGCCTTTCCATCGGCGCCTTCGACGATCCCTCGGCCATTGCGCCCACCCTGCAGATGGGCGAGGCGGACAAACTGCCCTATGCCGACGGTCTCGCCGACCTGCCCGGGATTCCGCCGGGCGACCAGGAGCGCGCGACGGCGCACTTCGCCCGCATCGTCTCGCACCAGCACCCGGATCACGACACCGACGCGTGGCCGCCGGGCGCCTGATCAGCCGTCCGCGTCGGTGGGCCCGCCGAACCCGGGCAGGGACCATTTCCACAGGATCGCGCCGGCCCGGAGGCTGAGCGCGATGACGAAACCGGCGACGCCGGCCGCGGTGGTCGGCGTTCCCACCAGACCCAGCACCACGAAGGCGCCCGCGCCGGCCAGGGCGGGGGTCACGTAGAGCTCCCGCTGCAGCAGCACCGACGGCTCGTGGGCCAGGACATCGCGGATCACCCCGCCGAAGGTCGCGGTCAGCACCCCCATGACCACGGCGGAAAACGGCGGGACGCCCAGCGAGGTCGCCTTCAGGGCGCCCACCACCGCATAGGCGGCCATCCCCACAGCATCGAGCCAGGTCAGGATGCTGCCGCGGAACCGGCGCGGGCCGAGGATCCACACCGCCGCGGCCGCCGCCAGGCAGGCGAGCACATAGCCGGGCCGGCCGACCCAGAAGACCGGCGCGCCGATCAGGAGGTCGCGCAGGGTGCCGCCGCCGACGCCCGTGACCGCGGCGAAGAATCCGAAGGTGACGATGTCATGCTTGCGCCGGGCGGCGGCCAGGGCGCCCGTCGCCCCGAACACCGCCACGGCGGCGTAGTCGAGCACGGTCAGGGTGGCGGCGAGGCGGTCCATCGCCGCGGACCCTGCAAGGGTGCGTGACGCCGTGCAAGTGGCCCGCTATTAGCGCCTCCATGACCGAACCCAAACGCGGCTGGTTCCAGAAGCTCACGGCCGGCCTCTCGCGCTCGTCCAAGCAGATGACCGAGCAGATCACCCAGGTCTTCGTCGCCAAGGAGCCGCTGGACCAGGCCAAGCTCGACGAACTGGAGGAGATGCTGATCGAGGCCGACCTCGGCCCGCACTCCGCCGCGCGCATCACCAAGCGCTTCTCCGACGAGAAGTTCGGCAAATCCGTCTCCGAGGACGAGATCAAGGAAGCCCTGGCCGCCGCGATCGGCGACGAACTGTCGTCGCGCCAGGGCGACTTCGACGCCATGTCCGGGCCCAGGCCCTATGTCGTGCTGTTCATCGGCGTGAACGGCTCGGGCAAGACCACCACCCTGGGCAAGATCGCCGCCGACCTCACCCGCCGGGGCGCCAAGGTGTTGGTGGTGGCCGGCGACACCTTCCGGGCCGCCGCCGTGGAGCAGCTGAAGATCTGGGCCGACCGGGCCGGCGCCGACTTCATGTCACGGCCGATGAACTCCGACGCGGCCGGACTGGCGTTCGAGGCCGTCGAACGGGCCCGGGCGCAGGACTACGACGTCGTGCTGATCGATACCGCCGGGCGGCTGCAGAACAAGCAGGGGCTGATGGACGAGCTCCTGAAGATCATCCGCGTGGTGAAGAAGGTCGATCCGGACGCGCCGCACGAGACCCTGCTGGTGCTGGACGCCACGGTGGGCCGCAATGCGCTGGCCCAGGAGAACATCTTCGGCAACCAGATCGGGGTCTCCGGCATCGTCATGACCAAACTCGACGGCACCGCCCGCGGCGGGGTGCTGGTGCCGGTGGCCCAGGCCTCGGACAGTCCGATCAAGCTGATCGGCGTCGGTGAGGGCATCGACGATCTGCAGCCGTTCAACGCCCGGGCCTTCGCCCGGTCCCTGGTGGGCCTTGAGGAGACCGGCCGATGAGCGTGGAGACGACCGCGCCCGTGAAGCTCCCCAAGTGGGTGCGCTACGCCATCGACTACGGCGGTCTCGTCGCCTGGATCCTGACCCTGGTGGTCCTGAGCCTGATGCACAGGAGCGACGCCGCCGTCACCTCCAGCTGGGTAATCGTCGGCGCATCCCTGCTCGCGCTCGCGGTGGGCTTGATCGCCGAACGCCGTGTCGCGCCCATGCCGCTGGTCACCGCCGTCCTTGGGCTGATCTTCGGCGGCCTGACCCTGTTCTTCCACGACGAGCGGTTCATCAAGGTCAAGCCGACCATTCTCTACACACTCTTCGGCCTCTTCCTGATCACCGGCGCCCTGCGCGGCAAGAACCCGCTGAAGGTGCTGATGGGCGACGCCTTCCACCTGCCCGATCCGGTGGTCCGTACGCTTACCCTGCGCTACGCCCTGTTCTTCTTCGCGCTGGCGGTGGCCAACGAGATCATCTGGCGCACCCAGACCACGCTCTTTTGGGGCTTCTTCAAATTTCCTGGCGTGCCAATCGTGATCTTCCTCTTCGCCATGAGTCAGGCGCCGCTGATGATGAAGCACATGCCCGACGACGAGGCGGAGGCGGAGGGCAAGCCGCCCGCGGAGACTCCTTAGGGTTGCATCTGCGCCGCCCACGGAGCGTCTGTAATCAAAACGACGCAATCGCCATCTAGGAAGGCGTGAGCCTCGCGAGGGACGACGGATGGCCAAGAGCAAGTCAGGCGCCAAGGGCGGCATCGCCGCCCTGGACCAATCGCCCAGCCACCTCCTGCATCGGGCCCTGCAGCGCGCGCTGGACATCTACGCCGAAGCGTTCGGCGAGGCCGGTGTCACGCAACGACAGTTCGCTCTGCTGGCCGCCGCCGACGAACGCGAAGGCGCGACCCAGGCCGACCTCGTGCGGATCACCGGGATCGACCGCTCGACGCTCGCCGACATGGCCCGGCGGATGATCGGCAAGGGCCTGCTGGAACGTGAGCGCTCCAACGTCGACGCGCGCGCCAATGCAGTGCGCCTGACCGACGCCGGCCGCGAGATCCTGGCGGATGCGCGCCCCAAGATGGCCGGCGCCGACGCGCGGCTGCTCAAGCTGATCTCTGGCCACGGCCGGCGGACGACCTTCGTCAGCCTGCTGCGGGATCTGGCGAAATCCAGCGCGCCCGAGCCGCCGCCGAAGGTTAAGCCGCCCAAGACGAAGGCGCCGAAGCCCAAGGCGGCCAAGGTGAAGTCCGCGAAGGCGGAGAAGCCGCGCAAGGGCGGCAAGAAGGCGAAGAAGAAGGCCGCCGCCTAACGCAGGCGCGCGTTGTCGCGAGGCTGGCCCGGCCCGACGATCGTCGAGGGGCGCAGGTAGGGCGAGCGCAGCCGCTCGTAGGATGTATCGCCGAGGCTGCGGGTGATGATGTCCAGCAGGGTGCGCCCGTCGGCTCGCACCGGCGGGGGCTCGCCGAAGACCTCCTGCCAGAGGGCGGCGGCCTCCTCGTAGATGCGCTGGTCCCTGTCTTCCATAATTCAGCAAACACCGATGGGCGCGCTGTGTTCCAAGATTTGGGAACGTTAATTATTCTAAGAGCTTAGGGAAAAGCTCGACCGTAGTCAGACTCTGATGTCGAGCAGCGAGCCCGGCCGCAGGATCTTGGCGGGCGCCTCGGCCGAGGGATCGGGCCGGATCTCGGCGCGCTGGATCGGCGCCGGGTTCGGCGCGAAGAACGCGGCGCGCGGCGCGGCTGTCGCCAGTGGCGCGGCGGGAGCGGCGGCCTTGCCCATGGCGGCGGCGAAGAAAGCCTTCTGCGCCGCGGCCCGCGCGGCGTCCGCGCCGGCGCCTGCGACCGAGGTCGTGGCGGGGGGCGCGGGAAAGACGTTGGGACGGATCGGGGTCACGGGGGCCTTGAGGCTCGGCTTATGGTTAACGCCGGCTCAATCTGCGGCCCCGCCGATCAACGCCCGGTTAACAGGCGCGCGGTCAGGGCCTTGGCGTCGCCCTCATTGAGGTTGGTGTACTTGGCCAGCACCTTGCCCTGCTGGGAGATCAGATAGGTCTCGGGCACGCCGGACACGCCGAACTCGATCCCGGCGCGGCCGTCGCGGTCCACCAGGGTCTCCATGAAGGGGTCGCCCAGCTTGCCGAGGAAGGCCTGGGTGTTGGCCGGCGCGTCCTTGTAGGCGACGCCGATGATCCGGACGTGGTGGGCGCGCATGGCCATCAGGGCCGGGTGCTCGATCTGGCACGGCCCGCACCAGGAGGCGAAGAAGTTGACCAGCACCGGCCCGTCGCGCGTGGCGTCCTTGATCCTCACCATGGCGCCGGAGTCGAGGCGCGGAAGGGTCACGTCGGGCGCGGGCTTGCCGACCAGGGCCATGGGGATGACCTTCGGGTCGTGGTGCAGGGCGTAGCCCGCGAACAGCAGCGCCAAGGCGGCCAGGACGACCAGGGGCAGGGCGGCCAGCCAGCGGGTCATTCGCGGGGCCTCATTTGGCGCTCAGGGCTTCGTAGCGCGCCTTCCAGCGCCGCGAATGGGCGAGCGAGCCTGCGATCATGGCCACGAACACCGCGGCGGTCAGGCCGTAGGCGGTCCAGATGTAGAAGGCGTACTTGCCGGTCTCGAGGTCCAGCATGCTCAGCCTTTCGCCACGCGGAGCGCCGCGGCCTCGGCGCGGCGGCGCCAGACCTCGCCGCGGATGCGCACCAGCCACAGCGACCCGAAAGCCGACGTATAGGCCAGAGCCATCAGGATCGCCGGCCAGTAGAAGACCGGCGCCAGCGCCGAGCCACCGGCGCGGAACACCGAGGCGCCCTGGTGGAGCGTGTTCCACCAAGTCACGCTGTAGTGGATGATCGGCAGGTTCACCGCCCCCACCAGCGCCAGGATCGCCGCGGCGCGGGCGGCCTTGGTCTCGTCGTCCATCGAGGCCCGCAGCGCGATGTAGGCCAGGTAGATCAGGAAGAGCACGAGCTCGGAGGTGAGCCGGGCGTCCCACACCCACCAGGTTCCCCACTCGGGCCGGCCCCAGAGCGAGCCGGTGGCCAGCGTCAGCAAGGTGAAGCCCGCGCCGAGCGGGGCCGCCGCCTGGGCGGCGGCGTCGGCCAGAAGCTGGCGCCAGACCAGCGAGAGCAGGCTCGCGCCCGCCAGGCAGACATAGACGAACTCGCTCATCCAGGCGGTGGGGATGTGGATGAACAGGATGCGCACCGTGGCGCCTTGCTGGTAGTCCACCGGCGCCGTCCAGCCGAGCCACAGGCCCGCCAGGCCCAGGACCACCGCAATGGCCCCGAACATCGGCGCGGCCCATCGCGAGAAGGCCATGAACCGCTCGGGATTGGAGAGAAAGGCGGGCGCCGGGATCATGTGGCGGGATTAGCCCGCGCACCGGGTCCCGGCAAGCGCGCCGCCCCAGCTAGGACCGGGGCGCCGGCGGCGGCGGCGGGGTTTTCGGCGGCCTCGGAGGCAGCGGCGGCATGGGGGGCATGGGGGGCATGCCCTCCATGTTCACCATCACCTTCATGTTCTCCATCATGCGCATGGGCCCCATCGGGCCCATCAGCATGGGCATCTCGTCGAACACCTTCTTCTGCGAGGGTTCGAGCTGGTCGTAGAACTTCGCGTCGCCTCGATGCGCGCCTTGCTGCGGGCGGTGTCCTCCGCCATCCACGCCTCCATCTCGGCCAGCCGCTGGGGCGTCGTCTTGTGCGCGGCATGGTCGCTCATCTCGACGATGTGCTCATGATGCGGCGCCGGCGCCGTAGCGGCGAGGTAGGCGGTGAGCGCGGCTTCCTGGCTGGGTTTCAGCTGCAGCATGGTGCGCAGGTGCTCGGCGTGTTCGGCGCCGTCGTGGCGCATGATCATCACGTGGCGTTCGCCGCCGCCGCCGCGGCTGACGGAGACGCGCCCGTCGCCGTCGCGGATGATCACCTGGCGCTCGATGCGCTGGCCGTGCTCTTGGTCGCCGGGCGCCGGCGGGGCCGGCGGGGCGGCCTGCGCATAGGCGGCTGTTGCGCCCGCTGCGCAGAGGGCGAACGCCGCCCCGGCGAGATAGCCCATCCATGGCCGCGGCATCGTCAGATCTCCTGGTCCAAATGGTCGAGCTTCAACGTTAGGCTCAAACTTGGCGAAACGGCGCCATATGAAATGAAGCTTTGGTAATCTTGGGCGAGGCGGGCCGCCGTCAGGAGAGCGCGTTTCGGCAGGCCGCGGCCATGAACAGGGGGCCAAGCGCCACGAAGGCCGCGGCGTAGGCCGCCAGCAGGGCGAAGCCCGAGGTCCAGGGCAGGCCAGCCAGGAAGCTCGCCAGCGCGCCGCCGCCGAAGATCACCGGCGGCACGAACAGCGGCAGGACAATCATCGCGGTCAGGAGACCGCCGCGCCTCGCGCCCAGCGTCAGCGCCGCGCCGATCCCGCCGGTGAAGGCGAAGGCGAGCCCCCCGATCAGGGCGCAGGCGAAGATCAGCGGAGCCAGGGCCAGCGGCGCGCCCAGGCCGATGGCGGCGATCGGGGCGGCGAGCGCGAGGGGCGCCCCGGTGGCCAGCCACTGGCCGAAGCACTTGGCCGCGCAGGTCAGTTCCAGCGGGACCGGCGACAGCGCCAGATGGTCCAGCGCTCCGTCCTCGTAGTCGCGCTCGAACAGCCGATCGAGCGACAGCAGGCTCGCCAGCGCCAGCGCCACCCAGGCCGCGCCCGGCGCTATGGCCGCCAGCCGGGCGGGCTCCGGCCCGATGGCCAGCGGCAGCAGGGTGGCGACGCCGGCGTAGAAACCGACGCTGACCATCGGTCCGCCGCCGCGGCCCCAGGCGAGCGCCGTCTCGCGGGCGAGGAGCGCGCCCAGCCGGCTCACCCTGCGATCTCCAGCACCTTGGCGGCGATCGGCAGGGGATCGTGCACCGCGGCCAGGATCAGTCCGCCGCCGGCCAGGTGGCTCTGCATCATCGCCCCGAACCGGGTGCGCCAGCCGGCGTCGAGCGGGCTCAGCGGCTCGTCCAGCAGCCATAGCGGCCGGGGCGCCGCGATCAGCTTGGCGAGCGCCAGACGCCTGCGCTGTCCCGCCGAGAGCCGCCGCACTTCCAGGTCCAGCAGGGTGGTCAGGTCCAGCCTGGCTGCCGCATCCTCGACCGACGCCGCCGTCCCGCCGCTCCACAAGCTCCAGAACGTGAGCTCCTCGCGCACGGTCCGCGCCGGCTTCAGCCCATCCTGGTGGCCCACGAGATGCAGGCCCTCGTGGCGAGCTTCGGCCGGATCGGTGTCGCCGAACAGGATCTCGCCGGCTTCGAGCGGGACCAGCCCCGCCACCGCGCGCAACAGGCTGGTCTTGCCCGCGCCATTGGCGCCGGTGAGCGCGCAGGCCTCGCCGGCGGCAAGGCTCAGCGACAGGTCGGAGAACAGCTTTCGCCCCCCTCGGCGCACGCTCACGCCACGCAGTTCCAGACCAGTGATCATCGATGGGCCAAGCTAGACTGTGGCGGTGCATGGACGCGTAACACACGCGGGTCTATGAAACCCGCGGCCGCCGTCGCCTTGGGGGACCCTCGCCGCGCTGGACCGGACGCTGTGTGTCCGCTTCTGAAAGCGCGCGATCCTTGGGGTGGGCGTGATGCGGCCGGGAACAGAGAGAGGATCTCCCAAATGGCGTCTGCTGACAGCCTGAAAACCCGCCGCGAGCTCGTGGTGGGCGATAAGACCTACGCTTACTACAGCCTTCGCGCCGCCGAGGAAGCCGGACTTTCCGGCGTCTCGCGCTTGCCGATCTCCATGAAGGTGCTGCTCGAGAACCTGCTGCGCAATGAAGACGGTGACTCGGTCGGCCGCGACGACCTGCAGGCGGTCGCCGCCTGGGTCGACAATAAGGGCTCAGTCGAACACGAAATCAGCTTCCGGCCGGCCCGGGTCCTGATGCAGGACTTCACGGGGGTCCCGGCGGTGGTGGACCTGGCCGCCATGCGCGACGCCATGACCCATCTCGGCGCCAACCCCGAGAAGATCAATCCGCTGAACCCGGTCGACCTGGTGATCGATCACTCGGTGATGGTCGATTACTTCGGCACCGCCAAGGCCTTCGGCGAGAACGTCGAGCGCGAATATGAGCGCAACATGGAGCGCTACCGGTTCCTGCGCTGGGGCTCCTCGGCCTTCAACAACTTCCGCGTCGTGCCGCCGGGCACCGGAATCTGCCACCAGGTGAACCTGGAATACCTCGCCCAGACCGTCTGGGTGAACGAGGACGGCGGCCAGGCGGTCGCCTATCCGGACACCGTGGTCGGCACCGACAGCCACACCACNNGGCGGCATCGAGGCGGAGGCCGCCATGCTCGGTCAGCCGATCCCGATGCTGATCCCCGAGGTCATCGGCTTCAAGCTGGAGGGCGCGATGCCCGAGGGCGCCACCGCCACCGACCTGGTGCTGACCGTGACCCAGATGCTCCGCAAGAAGGGCGTGGTCGGCAAGTTCGTGGAATTCTACGGCCCCGGTCTCGCGAGGATGACCATCGAGGACCAGGCGACCATCGCCAACATGGCCCCGGAATATGGCGCGACCTGCGGCTTCTTCCCGGTCACCCGCTCGACCATCGACTATCTGACCGCCACCGGCCGCGACCCGCATCGGGTGGCCCTGGTGGAGGCCTACGCCAAGGAACAGGGCATCTGGCGCGAGCCCAGCGATCCCGATCCGGTGTTCACCGACACCCTTGAGCTCGACCTCGGCTCGGTGCTGCCGTCGCTGGCCGGCCCCAAGCGTCCGCAGGACCGCGTGGTGCTGACCAACGCCGCGGTGGAATTCAAGGCCGCGCTGGCCGGCGACTTCGGCAAGGCCGAGGACATGGCGACCCGCGTGAAGGTGGCAGGCGCCAATTTCGACGTCGGCCACGGCGACGTGGTGATCGCCGCCATCACCTCCTGCACCAACACCTCCAACCCTTCGGTGCTGATCGCCGCGGGCCTGGTGGCCAAGAAGGCCGTCGAAAAGGGCCTGAAGGTGAAGCCCTGGGTGAAGACCTCGCTCGCCCCCGGAAGCCAGGTCGTCACCGACTATCTGAAGGCCGCCGGCCTGACCAAGGGCCTCGATGCGCTGGGCTTCAACCTGGTGGGCTATGGCTGCACCACCTGCATCGGCAATTCCGGTCCGCTCTCCGAGCCGATCTCCGAAGCCGTGCAGAAGGGCGACCTGGTGGCGGTCTCCGTGCTCTCCGGCAACCGCAACTTCGAGGGCCGCGTGAACCCCGACGTGCGCGCCAACTATCTGGCCTCGCCGCCGCTGGTGGTGGCCTATGCCCTGGCCGGCTCCATGTCGATCGACATCACCACCGAGTCGCTGGGCGACGGCAAGGACGGCAAGCCGGTCTATCTGAAGGACATCTGGCCGACCTCGGAAGAGGTGGCTGTGCTCCAACGCAAATTCGTGACCCAGAAGATGTTCGCCACCCGCTACGCCGACGTCTTCAAGGGCGACAAGTCCTGGCAGGCCATCAAGATCGAGGGCGGCCAGACCTACGGCTGGGACATGGGCTCGACCTATGTGCAGAACCCGCCCTACTTCCAGAACATGTCCATGGAGCCGACGCCGGTCACCGACCTGGTCGAGGCCCGCGTGCTGGCGGTGTTCGGCGACTCGATCACCACCGACCACATCTCTCCGGCGGGCTCGATCAAGTTGGATTCGCCGGCCGGGAAATATCTCGTGGCTCACAAGGTGAAGCCCGTCGACTTCAACCAATACGGCACCCGGCGCGGCAATC
>PLEH01000233.1 GCA_003136395.1 Phenylobacterium sp. | reverse complement strand
GCGGTCAGGCTCTAGGGCGTGTCCCGATTGGCTTGAATCAAGCCAATCGGGATGAAAAGGGTCGTCGCTTTAGGTTGAGAGCCCTTCTTGTCCACTCACGATGATCCATCGTGAGTGGGAAGGGCTCTAGGGCCCGGCGGGCAGGGTCCCGATCCGATCCGGCGGATCGGGCCGGGGCCGCGGCGCGAGCGTCAGGCGCGAGAGGCTCACCAGGGCGGCCAGCGCGGCCAGGCCCGCGGCGGTCGCCAGCGCCGTGGTCGTGGCGTGGGTCCCGGCCAGGTGGAAGAACAGCGCCGTGGTGACCGCCCCGGCGGTCTGGCCGAGCAGGCGCGCGGTCGCCAGCGCCCCGCCGGCCGCGCCTGAGCGGTGCAGGGGCGCGGCGGTGACCATGGCCCGGTTGTTGGGCGACTGGAAGAAGCCGAAGCCCAGGCCGCAGAGCGCCATCCGCCAAGCGATGTCGAGGTTGCCGGCGCCCGGCCGGATCGCCGACAGGAGGCCCAGGCCAGTGGCGAACACCGCCAGGCCGATGGCTCCCAGGGTCCCGGCCCGGTGCCGGTCGGCGAGCCGTCCGGCGATGGGCGCTGCGATCCCCACCGCCAGCGGCCAGGGGGTCATCAGGAGGCCGGTCTCCACGGCGGTGCGGCCCATCACGCTCTGGAAATAGAAGGGCAGGCCCACATAGGCCATCATCTGGGCGGTGAAGGAGACGACGGAGGTGGCGATCGACAGGCCGAAGATCGGAATGCGCAGCAGGTCGAAGGGCACCAGCGGATGTTCCCGGCGAAGCTCCCTGTAGGTCAGGAGCGCGCCGGCCGCGGCCCCGATGGCGAGCTTCGAGAGCCCGGACGCCAAGCTCTCGCGCACCACGCTCTCGGCGCCGGTGATCAGGAAGCCGAAGGTCGCCGCATTGAGCAGGGCCGAGACCCAGTCGAACTTGCGCGGCGAACCCACGGTCACCGGCAGGGCGCGCAGTGCGATGGCGATGGCGACCACGCCCACCGGCACATTGATCGCGAAGAGCCATTCCCAGGACCATTTGCTGAGGATCGCGGCGGCCACCGTCGGCCCGATGGCCGCCGAGACCGAGATCACCAGGGCGTTCAGCCCCATGGCCCGGCCCAGGAACCGCTTGGGATAGGTGAAGCGAACGAGCGCGGAGTTGATGCTCATGATCCCGCCCGCGCCCAGGCCCTGCATCACCCGCGCCGCGGTGAGCGCAGGCAGGGAGTGGGAAAACGCGCAGCCCAGCGAACCCAGGGTGAAGACCGCCAGGCCCGCCATATAGACGCGGCGATAGCCCAGCCGGTCGCCCAGCGCCGCCAGCGGCAGGAGCGTCACCGTGATGGCTAGCTGGTAGGCGTTGACGATCCAGATCGAGGAGGCGGCGGTGGCGTGCAGCTCACGCGCGATCGTCGGCAGCGCCACGTTGGCGATGGTCCCGTCCAGCACCGTCATGGTCATGGCCAGCCAGATCGCCGCCACCGACCAGTAGCGGCGCGGGACCGGCAGGCCGTCGGGCATGCCGGGCGGCGAATGGGCGTCGGTGTCTTCGTCGGCCGTGGCCCGGGGCGCCAGCATCGAGCGTCAAACCCCTCAGCGCGCGATTGGTGTTAGCGTCAGGCGCTGGCCGCCGCGCTGGCCGCCGCGCTGGGCCGCGCCTTCACGCGCTCGAACCAGTCGGTGATCTTGGCGAAGGCCGGATCCAGCGGCTGGCCGACCTGGCCGCCGAAATCCAGGAAGGCGAAGAGCAGGATGTCGGCGAGCGTGAACCGCTCGCCGGCGATCCAGGGGCCCTTGAACTGGCCCTCCAGCCACTCCAACCCGTCTCGGGCGATCAGCTTCAGGCCCGGCGCGGCGTCCGGCAGACAGCGCATGCGGCTCTCGAACAGCGGCAGGCCTTCGGCGAAGCGGAAGCCGTTGGCCAGGGGCTCGCAGACCTTGATGTCCACCCGCCGGGTCCACATGCGGGTCGCCGCGCGCTCCTCCGCCGTGGTTCCGATCAGGGGCGGGTTCGGCTGGCGCTCTTCCAGATATTCGCAGATGGCGGTGATCTCGGTCAGGCAGTCGCCGTTGTCGAGCTCCAGCGCAGGCGTCTGGCCAGTCGGGTTGATCTTGGTGTTGTAGGGCGGCTGGCGGTTCTCGCCGGCCATCAGGTCGACCGTCACGAAATCCAGGGCCAGGCCCTTCTCGGCCAGGAACATCTTCACGACCCGAGGGTTCGGGCCGACCGAGGTATGGAGCTTCATGGCGTTTCCTCTGCTTCGCGGCTGGACCCTAAGAGGGCGCCGTAAGGGTCGTCAACGAATCAGCCGTTAACCATTTTTTTACATCTCGATGTGGCGTTTCGACGCGGTTTGGAGTATGGGAGCGCCCCATGGCTGACCGACAGTTCAAACCCGACCTAACGGGATCTGACGAGACGCTCGAGCACCTCCTCGCCCGTCTCCGCTCCACTCTGCGCCGCCCCGCGCATCCGCGCCGCGACGGCCCTTGGGAGAGCTTCGTCACCTCGCGCCGCCCCCGCGGCGGCGCCGGCGGCGCCGAAGCCCCGATCCCCAACGACAAGCCAGCCGCCGACGCCTACGCGCCCATCTGAGGCGTCAGCGCCGCCGGCCTAGGCCCACCCGTCGCCCAGTCGAGCAGTTCGACCGGGTGGATCACAGGCATGTCCACGACCGGGGCGATCTGGGCGATGCAGCCGACGTTGCCCGCCGCCACGACAGCTGCGCCGGTGCGCGCGATATTGGCCCCCTTGCGGTCGCGCAGGCGGGTGGCGAGCTGCGGCTGCAGGATGTTGTAGACGCCGGCCGAGCCGCAGCAGAGGTGGCCCTCGGCGATCGGCCGAACGTCGTAACCCGCCTGCGCCAATAGCGCCGCCGGGCCGGCGCTGATCTTCTGGCCATGTTGCAGGGAACAGGGGGCGTGGTAGGCGACGGAGAGCTTGCCGGGACGGGTCACCGGAGGCAGCCCGACCTCGCCGATGAACTCCAGGACGTCGCGGGCGCTGATGGCTGCGCTCACGGCGCCTGGCTCGCCGTCCAGCCGATGACCGTAGGCTTTGAGCGTCGTGCCGCAGCCCGCCGCGGTGGTGACGATGGCGTCCAACGGCCCGGCCGCGCGCCAGACCGCCACATTGGCCGCCGCGAGCGCGCGCGCCTCGTCGGTCCGCCCCAGGTGCTCTGACAGGGCCCCGCAGCAGCCTTCGCCCTCGACTAGCACCACCTCGTAGCCGGCCCGCGTGATCAGCCGGATCGCAGCGGCCCGAATGGAGGGCGCCATGGCTGGCTCGACGCAGCCCTGCAGGAGGGCGACGCGCCCGCGCTCGCGGCCTTCGGCCGGATGTACGCCCGGCCGGCCGGGCTTCGGCGCGGCGGCCGGGACCAGCCGCAGGAGCGCGGCCAGGGGGCCAAGCTTCAGCGCCCGCAGCACCGGCTCCAGCGGCCGCGCCAGCCGTCCGAGCGTCAGGGCGGCGCGCAGGCGCCCGGGCCGGGTCAGGACATGCGGGAGCGCCCAGCGCAGGACCCGCTCGCCGAGCGGGCGGCGGTAGTGGGCCTCGATGTGGGCGCGGCCGTGGTCGATCAGCTGGGCGTAGTCGACGCCGGAAGGGCAGGCGGTGACGCAGGCCAGGCACGACAGGCACCGGTCGACGTGGGTCACGGTCTCCTTCGCCGGCGCGCCGCCGGCTTCCAGCATGGCCTTGATCAGCTCGATCCGGCCGCGCGGACTGTCGCGCTCGTCGCCCAGCAGGACATAGGTCGGGCAGGTCGCCGTGCAGAAGCCGCAGTGCACGCATTTGCGGATCTCCGCATGGCTGGCGGCGATCTCGGGATCGGCGAGCTGGGCGGGGGTGAAGAGGGTCTGCATCAGCCCGCCATCCGGCCCGGGTTGAGCAGCAGGTCCGGATCGAACGCCGCCTTCACCCGTGCGGTCAGCGCCGCCAGCGGCCCCGCCAGCGGTTCGAACGCCACGCCGTCGCCGCGGTAGAGCGTGGCGTGGCCGCCGAGCGCCCGGACCGCGGGCCGCGGATCGGCGTCGGTCAGCAACCAGACCAGCCCGCCGCCCCAGTCGTAGACTGCTTCGCCCGCCATGGCCTCGCCCACACGCCAGCCGACGGCCGGGGGGACAGAGATGCGCCAGAGCGGGCGCGGGTCCTTCCAGAAGGCCTCGACCTCGCGGACCTGCACCCAGAAGTCGCGGCTGAGCTGGCCGTCGAGCTGCTCGATGCGGCCGAAGTCCTTGAGCGCCTGGGCCAGGTGCTCCGCCCGCGCCGCCACCGAGGCCGCGAAGCCCTCGAGCCGGAGCGCCGTCACCGCCATCTCGCCCTTCAGCGGCGCCCGCGCGGCGGTCGGCTTGGGCAAGTGCGCCGCGCCGGACACCTCCACCGGGGCGTTCATCGCCCTGACCATGACCTCGTTGGCGCGGGCGTCGTCGAGGCCGAAGAACAGCAGGGTGAGCTCAGTGCGCGCGGCCGGCAGGACCTTGATGGTGACCTCGGTCAGCACAGCCAGCGTGCCCCAGGACCCGGCCATCAACTTGCAGAGGTCATAGCCGGTGACGTTCTTCACCACCCGGCC
>PLEH01000289.1 GCA_003136395.1 Phenylobacterium sp. | reverse complement strand
CAGCAGAACCTCCTCCGCGTGATCGCGCGCTGTGTTGTCGACGGCCTCGGAGACGCCGATCCGCGCCCTCCTCTTGCGGCTTCCAATATTGATATTCTTGCCCCAGCCTACTTGTACTCGCCCCACTTAGGCGGACAGGTTGCGCGACCTCAAAATGACGCCGCGAGCATCTCTATCTTCGACGATCAATATCGTGGCGATCAAAACCCCCTCGGGCCGCGACAATCAGCCTCGCGGCTGTCAAAGCTCTTCGTGCCGATATCAAGGTCTAGCTTGGACGTAAGTTGCACTGGGAGTTTAGGTTCCGGAAGGCGTGAAATATTTTTCGCGTGACAGTAAATGTTGAACATTATCGCGCTCCGTCAGTACCCTTAAAGATCGTGGAGGCGCACTCTATCGCGGCTCCTGGAAGTTAAGTGTTGCGGCACTGTCAAGGCAACCAAGTAGAGCCGCTTTTTGGCGGATTTTTCGGTCGGGTGCGCTTCAGAATGTCCAGCAAAATCAGACTACCTTCGTGCCAGCGTCGGCGCTTCGCATAGGTATTCGCCGTTGCCTTGACAGCGCCGTCGCGGTCCTCGCCCCAATAGGCTTCGAACACCTTGGTGGCGAACCCAACGAGTTGGCCCTGGGGCGCCAGCCAGACGCAACCGCGCATCGCCTTGACGCTGTTCACCGGGAACACCTTCGGCGGAAAGATGATCGCAATCCCGGCGGCGCGGGCCCAGTCGCCCAGGTCCTTCTTCATATAGCGGGCCTTGGCCGGCACCGGCGTGGCGCGCTGTTCATAGACCGACGGATTGACCGTGTTGAAGACGCCGCCCACCAGGATCGGCCGCCAGTTCACCTCCACGCCTAGCTCGCTCGCCAGGGGTTGGAGGTTGTGGAAGGCAAGGTAGGTCCACGGGCTGGAGCAGTCGAAGAAGCACTCGATCATGGCGGCCCTTCCGGCGCGAACACCGAGGAGGAAATTGAGATCCCCATCGGGCTGCCTTCACGTGTCGGCAAGCGCTGTCGCGAAATCCCATGTCGCACCGCCGAATAAGCTACCGCAACGGGTCCGAATTCCCATAACCTCCAATAGCTGAGCGCGGCCCACGACCCGACCCGCTTGGCGCGGGCCCGCGCCCGAGGCATGGTTTCGCCGATGGCCGAGGACCGCAAGACCGACCGCTTCGGGGTCCGCCGCGACCGCACGGGCTGGAGCGTCTTCGAAGTCTGGACCGGCGAGCCCGCGGTGATCGCACTCGTGCCGCAGACCGGGCTTTCCGAGGAAGACGCGCAGCACACCGCCGAGCTGCTGAACCGCCGCGCCCGCGGCGGCGACCGCTCAATGCGCCAGTAGCACCGGCCACGCGACCAGCGTCACGACCGCCAGCAGAACGACAATCGCGACCAGCGCCGCCAAGCCCCAGCCCGTCGCGCTGGCCTCCGCCCAGCGGCCGATCCGGAACGACAGCGCGTCGGGCGCGCGCGGGTGGAGGGGCTTGTTGGGCATAGCGCCAAGTTAGAACAAAAAAGGTACGATTGCAAAGAATTTCGTATGTTTTATACGCATACGCTGAGGCCTGTGATCCAGACGCCGCAGCGCATTCTCCCCGCCGCGCGGATCGGTAGAATGGCGCTATGCAGGCCGACCTCGCCCACGCCCTCCAATGCCACCAGGCCGGCGACCTCGCCGGCGCCGAGGCCGCCTATCTGGCGGTGCTGGCTCGGGGCGAAAACGCCGACGTCTTCTGTAACCTCGGCCTGATCGCCAAGGCCCGCGGCCGGCTGGACGAGGCCGAGGCCTGGCTGCTGCAGGCCACCCGGCTTGCCCCCGCCGCAGCGCTCCCGGCCTACAATCTCGGCAGCCTCTACTGGCGCGCCGGCCGCCTCGCCGACGCCCTGCCGCTGCTGGAGCTGGCGGCCGCCCAGCCGAACATGACCGGCGCCCAGCTCAACCTCGGCAACGTCTATCTGGCGCTCGGCCGCGATGCTGAGGGCTGGCCGCTCTACGACCAGCGGCCCGAGCGCCTGAACAGCCAGACCCGCAAGCTGAGCTTTCCGGAATGGCAGGGCGAGCCCCTGGCCGGCAAGCGCCTCTTGATCTGGCCCGAGCAGGGCTATGGCGACCAGATCCTGGCGGCGCGGTTCATTCCCCACCTTGCGGCGGCCCAGACGACCCTCGTCGTCCAGCACGAGCTTGTGCGGCTGTTCGATGGGCTGAGCGCGAGGGTCGTCACCCGCGCCGGGGACATCTCGGTCGCCGACCACGACTATTGGATCCTGCCGATGTCGCTGCCGCGCTGGGCGCCTCCGGTCGCCAATGGCGCCTATCTGAGCGGGCGCCCTATGCGGTCGGGCGGCGTCGGCATCGCCTGGAAGGGCAACGCCCTCCCCGACCCCGGCCGCTCGCTGCCGGCCGAATTCGCCGCTGAACTCCTCGCGCTCCCCGGCGCGATCAGCCTGCACCCGGAAGACACCGGCGCGCGCGATTTCCAGGCCACCGCCGACCTCATCGCCGGCCTCGACCTGGTCATCTCGATCGACACCTCGGTCGCCCACCTGGCCGGCGCGCTCGGCAAGCCCACCTTCGTCCTGCTGCAGCACCACAGCGCCGATTGGCGCTGGGGCGACAGCCCCGCCTGGTACGCAAGTGTGGAAACCCTGCGCCAACCGGCGCCCGGAGACTGGCGTGGACTGATCGACGCGGTAACGCGACGGGTGCAAGCGCGGACGGCCTAAGCCATGCGGTGCTTAGCCCCTTCAATTTCCGCATGGATTGCGGAGATTCCACGAAGCCGGCGACTCCGCTAGGAAGCCAAAGACATGCTGACCTACAGCCCGAAAATCTTCTCCGTGCCCGACGAGAAGGCGGCCATGCGCATTATCCTGACGCCGGATGGCCGTTCGACAGAAGACCGCTGGGCTGTCGAAACCCAAGCGACCGTGGCCCTGGCGGCGCCGTTCCTGCCGCTCGGCCCGAATGACGTCATGCTCGACTACGGGTGCGGCATCGGGCGTCTCTCCAAGGCCTTCATCGAGCGCTTCGGCTGCCGCGTGATCGGCGTCGACATCAGCCCCGAGATGCGCCGGCTCGCGCACGACTACGTCGCCTCACCCCTGTTTTCGATCTTCTCGCGCGAGGCGTTCTTGGGCCAGGTCCGCGCCGGCCTTCGCGTGTCCGGCGCCGTCTGCGTCTGGGTGCTGCAGCATTGCCAGAACCCGGCCGTCGACCTCTCCGTCATACGGGACGCCTTGCGACCCGAGGCGCGGCTTTTCGTGATCAACAACACTTTTCGGGCGGTGCCCACCGTCGAGCGTGTCTGGGCCAACGATGGGCGTGACGTGAAAGCCCTGCTCGCCGAGACCCTGGCTGTCGTTGCAGAGGGCGGTTTCACGGAAACCGACGTCGGTCCGGTGCTGGCCTCTAACACCTTTTGGGGCGCCTACGAGCTTCCAGGCGCGTCGCCGCCAGTGTCCAACTGATCGACAGCAAAGGTCAGCCGGCTGGTGTTTCTAGGGGTCGATAACAGGCGCCCGGGTGAGCGCTTCCAGCTGACGCCAATCGGCGAGTGAGACCAGAACCACCGCCCGACCCCCTTCCGCCTAGCGACGACCACCGGATTGTGATCGGTGACGACGGCCTCCAGCACCGCGCCAAGCCTAGCGCGGGCCTCCGTGAAGACTAGAACGTCCATCCGGGGGCTCCGAGATCGAGCGAGGTGGGCAGATGGCTCTTAGGGACAGGGCGGATGCAAGCCGCTTGGCGCCGGCGGCCCAATACGTGCGGATGTCGACTGAGCATCAGAGATATTCGATCGAACACCAGACAGTCGCGAACACCGCCTACGCCCTCCAGAAGGGCTTGGAGATTGTCCGCACCTACGCCGATGCGGGGATCAGCGGCCTGACCCTCGACAAGCGCGATGGATTGAAGCGGCTGTTGGCGGACGTGCTTGGCGGCCAACCCGACTTCGGTGTGATCCTGGTCTACGACGTCAGCCGCTGGGGCCGGTTCCAGGACCCGGACGAGAGCGCCCACTATGAGTTCGTATGCAAGGCGGCCGGCGTGCGGGTGGAGTACTGCGCCGAGCTCTTCGACAATGACGGCAGCCTGACATCGACGCTCGTAAAGCACCTGAAGCGCGCCATGGCCGCGGAGTTCAGTCGCGAGCTTTCCAGCAAGATCACCCACGCGAAGGACACCCTAGGGCGAAAGGGATTTTGGCCCGGCGGGAATCCAGGATTCGGGCTTCGCCGATGCGCTGTGGATCGTAACGGTGAGCGGCAACTCCCGCTCGAGGCGGGCGAAGCCAACGCGGTGAAGGGAAACCGGATCGTCGTCGTCGCCGGGCCACCAAATGAAGTGGCCATCGTGCGGCGAATCTTCCGTCTGTTTAACACCACGCAGACCACGCCCCGATCG
>PLEH01000002.1 GCA_003136395.1 Phenylobacterium sp. | reverse complement strand
CCGTTTCTACGTCGAATCCGCTCTTTTTCCGGGGCCGATTTGTGAGCAAAAACAGTACCAGGTATCACCGCCCGAGCCGCTCAAACGTAGTATAAAACTTTGGCCTGACAGTTCCTGGGCGGCAAGTCGGCTCGTGCGGGCTGCTATCAGTGCAACGCCTGCCGCGAGCAATTCACCGTCACCGTTGGAACCGTGTTCGAACGCTCCAAGGTTCCGCTGCACAAGTGGCTGCTGGCGACCTACCTGATCTCGTCGTCCAAGATGGGCTATTCGGCCCACCAGCTGCACCGCACGCTGGGTGTGACCTACAAGACGGCGTGGTTCATGGTGCACCGCATCCGCGAGGCGATGAACCCGACCTCCAAGACCCCCATTGGCGGCGCTGGCAAGACCGTCGAGGCCGATGAAACCTACGTCGGCGGCAAAGAGGCCAACAAGCACCGCAACAAGCGCGCGGCCAAGATGGACGTGTTCGGCGCCAAGGAAGCCGTCCTCACCCTCGTTGAGCGCGACGGACAGGCCCGTTCGTTCCACGTCGCCAACGTGACCGCCAAGACGCTGCGTCCGCTGGTCACTCAGAACGTGCATCGCTCATCGGACCTGATGACGGACGGCGCCCGCTTCTACCGCTACCTGGGCCGCGAGTTCGCTTCCCATGAAGCCGTCGATCACTCAGACGGTGAGTACGTCCGCGGTTCGGCTCACTCCAACACCGTCGAGAATTTCTTCTCGATCCTCAAGCGCGGGATCAATGGGACCTTTATCCACGTCTCGGAAGCCCATCTGGCCCGCTACCTCGCGGAGTTCGATTTCCGTTACAACCATCGCTCTGGCCTCGGGATCGAAGACACCGAACGCACCAACGAACTGCTGCGCAACGTGGCCGGGAAGCGCCTCACCTATCGGCGGTCTGGTGAAGCCGCGAACGCGTAAGCAGAAGGCGCGTAAGCTGCTCGCGAAGCGCCGTCTAACTGGTGGTGCGCCCAAACAGGAAGCCAAGGGCGCCGGTGATGATTCCGCCGAATAGCGTCAAGGCTTCGCGCTTTGGGAACGTCGCTGAATCGGGCGCGACCAAGAGAACAAGAATGCCGATAAAGGCGATGGTGATCGCAAAGCCCGCTATATTTCCGGGCTTTTCAGCAAGCCCTCCGTAGAGACCGCCAAGTAACCCCATTTCGGTCTTCCTAGCTTCTGTGGCGACGTGAGCCTCGACGATGCGCCCGCGCGCCTTCGGGTCGGACGGGAGCTCTATCCTGCTCACGCCCTTATCCTCACGATTGTGACGATGAGGGTCCGAGGGCGCTTCGCGCCGCTGCCAATGGGCGTGACTGAGACGACGACGCGGTATGTCGGGAGGCCGTCCTCGTCGAAGTTCCCATCATAGGCGTAGCTCAGTTGCTGATTGCCATCGACTATCGAGAATAGAACGGCGTCCCCCTCCATTGAGGGAGTCACGGCAAGGGCGCCCTGATCATCGGCGAGGAAGCGAATGATCAGGACCCCTTTGGGCCAATCAATCCTGGCTTCCTGTTGGCCGGTCCCAAGCACAATAGACGTGCTCAGCACCACTTCGCCGCCGTCGATCTTTGACATAGCCCCTCCAGATCGAGGCTAGTCTACTTGCGCGGGTCGCGGATGGGAGTCGATTTCGGCGCCAGCGGCGCGTGCGGCTTGTGCGGGGTGTTGACCAGGTTGCGGAGCGTGGCCTGAAACGCCTCGTCAGCGTCTGAGCGTTTGTCTTCGGGTGGGGGCCTATCAGTCATGTGGTGGAGTCCATGGAAGCGCCGGAGCACGGGCGTACCGAATGCACACCAAGCTTACTACATCCTGATCGGCATGATCGCCGCAACGTGGGCGTCCGCCGAAATCAGCATGGACTACGCAAACGCGTTCGCGCTCAACGCGCTTGGTGGCAAGTCGCTGCAGGACGAACTCCCGGTCTCCCTAAGGCCCAAGATCGCCTTCTTCCGGAAGGCCCACAATCGGCTTCCGGCGCTAGCCGGACTGAAGGAAGCCGGGCTCGCACTGGCGACCCGGATGACAGCCCTTCGAGACAAGCGTCACGACGCCATCCACGGCTTCGCCGCCACCAACATGCCGGATGGATCTAGGAACATTACTCGCATGGTCTTCGAGGGCGCGTGGCTGTCGAGCAAGGTTACGAACTACAGCCTGTTGGAGCTGTTGGAGCTTTCCGAGGCCTGCACCGATCTAGCGTCGGACCTAACCGACCATGTCTCGGCCATCGCCGAGCTTCGCCACAATCATCTCGGCTAGCTCGCGGTAGGTCTCCTCGCCATCGCGGTCCCACGCGGCGATCATCGCCTCTACGTCACTCAGTAGCGCCGGCCTGTCTCGCGAATCGTAGTCTTGGCCGGGCTGCTTTGTCACGTATATAACTGCCGCCAGGGGCCCCTTGACCTATTCATCCCCGACAATACCCGCGTGGGCATTGTCATCCCAAACTTAGCGGGGCGGTAAGGCGGGCGCGATAGGGCCCTGGTCATGGCCAAATCGACCAACCCATTTCGCTATT
>PLEH01000046.1 GCA_003136395.1 Phenylobacterium sp. | reverse complement strand
TTGGGTTTGTGGATGTCCATGAGACCTGCCCCCTACGGCTTGCCCTTGCGGCTCAAGAGCCAGGTCACGGCCTTCTCGGCGTCGTTGAGCCACGGGCTCGGGTCCTGGGCGCAGTCGCCGTAGAGGCCTTGCTGGGATTTCAGATGCTCGGCGCGGACCTTCGGNNGGCGCCCGGCATTGTCGGCCAGGCTGTCGACGCCAGGCTTGAGGTCCTGCTCGTTGTGCTGCTGCTCTCGGAATGTCGCGGCGAGCGAATAGGCCACCGAATAGGCGTGCAGCCGTTCGGTCGGTATGTGCCCGGTCAGCTGCAGCGTCCGGGCGGACTCCCAGTTGTCCGTGAGCCAGGCCCGGTTGCCGCGCCGAAAGGGCGGGAAGGTCGCGACAGCAGTCCCTTTGTCGCGGCTCTCGACCAGCGCGCGCCGGATGGCGCCGATCTGATCCGTCGCGCACCGGGCCGACGCCAGGCGCTCGAAGGCGTTGACCGCATTGGCGTGCAGCTCCGCGTTCAGATCGTGTTCGGCGTCGTGCACCCGCCGCTGCCAGTCGAGCGCCTGCACGCCCTGCTCCGCCGCCAGCGNNTCCTTCAGGAACTCGCGGACGCCGTGCCAGGGCTTGGGTTTGTGGATGTCCATGCCGCTCCCCCAGCGGTTCATTGGCGGCGACCGTAGGCGGACTCGCAGCGGTGCAGCAATGGGCGTCGTCTCCCCTCCCCTGAGGGGAGGGACAGACCGCGAAGCGGTCAGGGTAGGGAAGTCGCGATCAAGCGCTGACTCGGAGTTCCGGCCCACACTTCCCCACCCGTCTCGCTTCGCTCGCCACCCTCCCCTCAGGGGAGGGGAGCGGCGCGCCCTACTTCCCGTCGACGGAAAACGCGATCAGCAGGTTGCGGCCGCCGGGGCCCATCATGACACCCGGGTAGCCGGAGTGCTGGAAGACCATGCCGTTCACGATCACCGGGCCGGTGGCGTCCAGCGCGCCGCCCTTGGCGCCCTTGATTCCGTTGACGGTGTCGTAGGCGCCGGCGGCGGTGTCGAAGTCCCAGACGATGGCGCCGGTCTTGGTGTCATAGGCCCGCAGGTGACCGTCGACGGCGCCTGAGAAGGCGACGCCCGGGATGGCGCTCACCGGCGCCGACTGGGCGACCGTGCAGCGCTGGCCGGGCGCACACGGCAGGACCGGCGTCGGGGTCTTCCAGACGACCGCGCCCGTCGCCAGGTTCACGGCGTTGAGGCCCGGGCTGCCGCCGCGCCCGCCGTCGGCGATGGCGACGTAGGCCTTGGTCTTGTCGGACGCCATGCCCCATTCGACGCCGCCCGCCGCGCCGCCGCGGCCGAGCTTCACCTGCCAGAGCGTCTTGCCGCTGTCGGGATCGAGGCCGTAGGCCACGCCCGACTTCTGGCCGGCGATCAGGATGTCGTGGCCGTTGGGGAGCGTGCGCAGCATCACCGAGGACCCGAAGTCCACGTCCGGCCCCACCGGGCTCGGGCAGTTGGCCGGCCCGTTGGTCGCGCCCGGCGGGCAGCCCACCATGAAGTTGTCCCTGGCGGTGACCTGGTTGCGCCACTTCACCCGGCCGGTCTTGAGCTCGATGGCCATGACCGCGTCGGCGCCGTCGGTGTCGACGTCGGTGTAGCTGTCGCCGGTGGTGGCGTAGAGAACGCCGCGCTTGGGATCGAGCGTCGGCGCCGACCAGACCGCCCCGCCGGCCGGGCCGGTGAGGTGCTTGCCCTGGGCGACGCGATAGGGCTTGGGCGGCTCGGCGACCGAATAGGTCTTCCAGATCACCTTGCCGGTGTCGGCCTGCAGCGCCACGACGCTGCCGCGGAAGCTGCAGCAAACGTAGTCGGGCTCGCGGGTGGCGATCTCCTCGCTGGAGGAGACGGGGACATAGAGCACGCCGTTCGAGAAGGCCGAGGCTCCGGTCAGCATCGAGCGCGCATGGGTCTCCAGCTTCGTCGACCAGAGGAGCCTGCCGGTCATGGCGTCGAGCGCGAACTCGTTGGCCCGGTCGTCGCCCAGGAAGACCGCATAGCCGCTGGGCGAGGCCGCGAGCTTCGCCACCACCGGCGCGGTGCGCACCCCGCCCTTGGCGTCGTAGCGCCAGTAGGCGCAGCCGGTGCGGGCGTTCAGCGAATAGATCCTGCCGGCGTTACTGCCGAGGAACAGGCGGTCGCCGACGGCGGTCACCTGGGTGTTCTTCGAGCCCACATAGGCGAAGGTCCATTTGACCTTCAGCTTCGGCACGTCCGCGGCGCGGAGTCCCGGCCTGGGCTGGAAGCGGCTGTTGGCGGCGTCGGGGCTCCAGCCGTTCCAGCCGCCGGCGCCGAGCCGGATCGGGTCGGCGTGGGCGCAGAGGTTGGGCTCGGGCCCTTCCGCCACCTTGGGCAGGGGCGCATGGCCGGTGACGTAGACGGCGACGGCCTCGATGTCGTCGTCGCTCATGCCGGCCGCATTGGCGCGCATGACGCCGCGGCTCAGCGCATTGACGATCGCGTCAGGCCCCATGGCGATGAGCGCGTCCTTGCGCGGCGTCCGATCGCCGCCGGCGTCATGGCAGGACGCGCAGCGGGCCTGGTAGAGTTCGAGGCCGTGGGTGCGGTCGGTGAGGAACAGCTTCACCGGCGGAGCCTCCTGGGCGACGGCCAGCCCCGCGCCGAGCGCGATCGCGCCGGCCAAGCCGACCTTGGCCGCCGCCATCGCCGCGGTCCGAATCCAGGCCATCGCAACCCTCCCCTTGCCTTATCGTTGCAGCAGCTATCCGGACCGGCGCAGGTCAGGTCAAGGTCGGCGGGCCGGGCGGGCGCGATGCGGCTCTAGGAGCGGTAGTCGCCGTTGATCTCGACGTAGCGTTTGGTGAGGTCGCAGGTCCACATAGTCGCCGAGCCGCGGCCGACGCCGACGTCGATGCTCACCTCCAGCTCCGGCTTCTTCATGTAGGCGCTCATCTTGGCCTCGTCGTAGGTGGGCGAGACCAGGCCGTCCTGGGCGGCGACCAGGGGGCCGAACTTCACGCTCATGGTGTCCCGGTCCACCGGCTCGTCCGCCCGGCCGACCGCCATGACGATGCGGCCCCAGTTGGCGTCCTCGCCGGCGAAGGCGGTCTTGACCAGCGGGCTCTCGGCGACGGTACGGGCGATCTTGCGGGCGGACGCGTGGCTTTCCGCGCCGGTGACGGTGATCTTGATGAACTTGGTGGCGCCCTCGCCGTCGCGGACCAGCTGCTGGGCGAGATCCATCAGCACGTGCTCCAGCTTGTCGCGGAAGTCGGCCAGGCGGCGGTCGCCAGCCCGACTGATTTTCGGCGCGCCGGACTTGCCGGTGGCGAACAGCAAGAGCGTGTCGTTGGTCGAGCGGTCGCCGTCCACCGTCACCGCATTGAAGGTGTTGCGCGTGTAGAGGCTGACCAGGTTCTGCAGGGCCGCCGGGGAGATCGCCGCGTCGGTGACCACGAAGGCCAGCATGGTGGCCATGTCCGGCGCGATCATGCCGGAGCCCTTGCAGATGCCGCTGATCGCGACCTTCACCCCGTCGATCTCGGCGACCGCGTGCGCGCCCTTGGGGAAGGTGTCGGTGGTGGTGATGGCCCTGGCCGCATTGGCCCAGCCGTCCTCGGTGAGCTTGTGCTCGATGTCGGGGAGGCGATGGACGATCTTGGCGTCGTCCAGCAGGACGCCGATCACGCCGGTGGAGGCCACCATCACGTCGCGCTGGCGGCAGTCGAAACGTTTGCCGGTGGCCGAACAGACACGCCGCACGGCGTCCGCGCCCGGCCGGCCGGTGAAGGAGTTGGCGCAGCCGGCGTTGACGACGAGGGCGCGCACGCCCTCGCCCTTGGTCATCTGGAGGTGCCGCTTGCACCAGTCGACGGGCGCGGAGCCGACCCCATGGCGGGTGAAGACTCCGGCGCAGCTCGCCCCGTCGGGGAAGCTCATGACCAAGAGGTCGTCGCGCTCGTGCTTGTAGAAGCCGGCGCGCGAGGTGGCCATTTGGACCCCGGCGATCGGCGGCATCTTCGGGAACGGCACGGCGAGCGGCGAAACCGGCATGGCGCCGGCCTTTGGCGCGGCGGCGGGGGCCGCGTCGGAGAACTGCCGGGCCTGTTTGTCGGCGCGCTTCAGGGCGGCCCGCTTCAGCGCGCTGGCGAGCGGGTCGAAGGCCCGTTCCAGGGTCTGGCCGACCACCTCGACGGGGCGCGCGGCCGCCTCCAGCACCTTCGCGCCCGGGCCGGGGGCCGCGGCCTTCTTCGCCTTGGATGCGGCCTGGGGCGTGGCCTTGGGCGTCCTGGTCACTTCTTGACTCCCTTGGCCGCGGCCTGGGGCGCGGTCGGCGCGATCAGCGCGGGCGAGACGCCGGTCTTCGGCGCGTCGCCATGGGGCGCGTCCGCCGGCGGAACCGTCTGACTGGGAGTGTCGGTCTTGACCATCACCTCGACCTTGGCGCGGCCCCGCAGCTTCTCCAAGAGGTCGCGGATCTGATCGTAGGTCAGGAAGCGCACGATCTGCGGCCGGGCGGCCTCGAGCGTGATCGGCTGTTCGACCCGGCGGTCCTCGACCTTGACCAGGGCGAAGCCGCCTTCGACCGGGAACGGGCCGACGATCTGGCCGGGCTTGGCGGCCTTCAGCGGCGCGTCATAGGCCTCCGGCATCACGTCGATGGTGAAATAGCCCATGTCCCCGCCGTCGAACCGGGTGGCCGCGTCAGTGGACTTCTGCATGGCCAGCCCCTCGAAGGAGGCGCCGGCGGCGAGCAGCTTGCGCACCGCCTCGGCCTCCGCGGCGGCGCCCACCACGATGCGGCGGGCATGGATTTCCTCCGACCGCTTCGCGAGCTTCAGCTGCTCCTGGTAGAGGCCGCGCACGGCGTTGTCGTTGACCGCGTCGGCGACCACGCTCTCCACCAGCATGTCGCCCAGCACGCGGTCATGGGCGGCGGCCAGGCGCCGCTGCGCCACCGGGTCCCTGTCGAGCTTGCGGCGCGCCGCCTCGCTGGCCAGCAGGCGCTGGTCGACCACCTCGTCGAGCACCCGGCGGAACACGTCCGAGGAGGCGTCCAGCGGCTCGCCCTCGCCGATCAGGCCCTGGGAGACCGCCTCGCGCTTGACGTCGGAGGACCAGATGGTCTTGCCGTCGACCTTGGCCACGGCGCGGTCGCCGCGCTCGGGCGCGCGCTCGGCCCCGCCGCCGCGGCCGCAGGCGCTGAGGCTGAGCGCGCCGGCCAGCATCAGGGCGACCATCAGCCCGGTCAGGAACGCGGAGCGGGAGGACCGGATGGCGGCCATGCGGATCACCCTCGATTGGGATGGGAGTTCGCGCCCCGCAAGACCTCGTTGGAGCGCCGTCCGTCCCTAGCCATTTACGTCCCGGGATGCAAAGGTTGCCCCCGAATGCGCCCCCAGAGGCGAGGCGCCGCGGACCAATATTTGAGAGGATCATTTAGAATGCGCGAAGCTGTCATTGTCTCGTACGCCCGCACCGGTCTGGCGAAGTCCGCGCGCGGCGGGTTCAACATCACCCCCACGGTCTCCATTGCCGCGCACTCCGTGAAGCACGCCGTGGCCAAGGCCGGCATCGAGGGCGCCGCGGTCGAGGACGTGTTCATGGGCAATGTCGCCCACGGCGGCGGCAACGTGGCGCGCCAGGCGGGCCTGCTCGCCGGACTGCCGATCACCACCTCCGGCGTGACGGTCAACCGCTTCTGCTCGTCCGGCCTGCAGACCATCAGCATGGCCGCCAACTTCGTCCGCAACGACGGCGCCGACGTGGTGGTGGCCGGCGGGGTCGAGACCATCTCCATGCCCAACATGGGCACGGGTAAGGACAACAACGATCCGGAGCTGACGAGGATGTATCCGGCGATCTTCATGCCGATGATCGACACCGCCGACATCGTGGCCGAGCGCTACAAGGTCAGCCGCGAGGCGCAGGACGCGTTTTCGCTGGAGAGCCAGCGCCGCATGGCCGCCGCCCAGCAGGCCAACAAGTTCGCCGACGAAATCGTCCCGATGAAGACCAAGATGAAGGTGGTCAACAAGGAGACCAAGGAGGAATCCATCGTCGACTACGTGGTCAGCCGCGACGAGTGCAACCGCCCCGACACCAGCGCCGAGGGCCTGGCCAAGCTCGAGCCGGTGCGCGGCCCCGGAAAGTACATCACCGCCGGCAACGCCTCCCAGCTCTCCGACGGCTCCGCCGCCGTGGTGATCATGGAGGCCAAGGAAGCCCAGCGCCGCGGGCTGACGCCCATGGGCGTCTTCAAGGGCTGGGCGGTGGCCGGCTGCGAGCCCGACGAAATGGGCATCGGCCCGGTGTTCGCGATCCCGCGCCTGCTGGAACGCCACGGCCTGAAGGTCGGCGACATCGACCTGTGGGAGCTGAACGAAGCCTTCGCTTCCCAGTGCCTCTATAGCCGCGACAAGCTGGGCATCGATCCTGAGAAGTACAACGTCAACGGCGGCGCCATCNNATCGGCCACCCGTTCGGGATGACCGGCGCGCGCCTGGCGGGTCACGTCCTGCAGGAAGGCAAGCGCCGCGGGGCCAAGAACGTGGTCGTTTCCATGTGCATCGGCGGCGGAATGGGTGGCGCGGGCCTGTTCGAAGTCTACTGATTCCGGCCGTTCAGTTCTAAAAAAGGGGCTCTTCCGGCGACGGGAGAGCCCTTTTCTGTTAAGCATGCGCCGAGCGGCCGCGTTGACACTGAGGGGGTCGCTGCTTAAGTCTCCCGCGCCCTCAAAGGGGCGAATTTTCCCGGCAGGCGAAGGGCGAGAGCCGCGCCCACCGCATCAACCGGACCTACCCCCTTGAGCATGTTCCAACGGTTCTTCGGCTCCTCCAATGACCGCAAGGTCAAGGCCATGCAGGCGCGCGTCCTGAAGATCAACGCGCTCGAACCCCAGACCAAGGCGCTGTCGGACGAGGCGCTGCGCGCCAAGACCGTCGAATTCCGCGAGCGGCTGGCCAAGGGCGCGACGCTGGACGACCTGCTGGAAGAAGCCTTCGCCGTGGTCCGCGAGGCCGCCCGCCGGGTGCTGGGCCAGCGCCACTACGACGTGCNNAAGGCAAGACGCTCGTCGCCACGGCGCCCGTCTATCTGAACGCGCTGGCCGGCAAGGGCGTGCACCTGATCACCGTCAACGACTACCTGGCGCAGCGCGACGCCGAGTGGATGGGCCAGATCTACGAGTTCCTGGGCCTGACCGTCGGCACCATCGTCCACGGCCTGAGCCAAGAGCAGCGCCAGCGGTCCTACCAGTCCGACGTCACCTACGGCACCAACAACGAGTTCGGCTTCGA
>PLEH01000324.1 GCA_003136395.1 Phenylobacterium sp. | reverse complement strand
GGCCGCTTCCAGCAGGCGCCGGCCGATGCCGTCCAGCTCGCGGGTGGTGATGCCGGGCTCCAGCGCCTCGCCCATGGCCTTCAGGGTGTTGGCGACCACGCGGCCGGCGAGCTTCAGCTTTTCCAGTTCGTCTTCGCTGCCGATGGTCATGGTTGGGAGGCCTCTCGCGGGAGCATCTTTCGAGATGCCTCCCGTCCATTGATTTCACGGATGATGGGAGCCTTGGGGCCTGGGCAAGTCAAGGAGCGGCTCTTTGGCCGCCCGCGACGCGGCGCGCGTTCCGCGCGTCCTTGAGTTGCCCAGGCCCCAAGGCATGCTCGCCGCCATGAAATCTATGCTGGAGTAGGACGGGTGGGATCAGGGCAGGACAGCGGCACGCCGTGGTACGTGAGCCATACGCCCTTCGGCGCCACGCAGTCTGAATCCAGAGGAAACTGGCCGAGCGCTTCGCACACTGCTCCGGCAGCAATGAGAACTACCAAACCCACACGCATAATCAGGCCGGCCCGAAAGATACGCGGATATTCAGATCGCCGCAGATGACTCCATTTCAGCATCATCTCGCCCGACTCTTGAGCGCGCCAAGTGAAGTAGGCGAGTCCGACGCCCATGACGATCGAAATGAATAAGCGGCCATCCATTTCAGTGCTCACAGATCCGGCCGCACGATCGTCTTGCCGATCACCTTGCGGTCGGCGAGGGAATCGAAGGCGGCGCGCCAGTCGGCGAGCGGGTATTCGGCGTCGACGCGGGGCTTCACCTTGCCCTCTTCGGCGAGTTTCCAGATCGCTTCGTGGTTCTCGCGGCCCTTTTCGGGGAACTGGCGGCCGTATTCGCCGGCGCGCACGCCGATCACCGAGAAGCCCTTGATCAGCGCGATGTTCACCGGCAGCACCGGCAGGCGGCCGGAGGTGAAGCCGATGGAGAGGATGCGGCCGCCGAAAGCGATGCAGCGCAGGCTCTCGTCGAAGACGTCGCCGCCCACCGGGTCGTAGATCACGTCCGCGCCCCGCCCGCCGGTGATTTCCTTCACCCGCTCGCGGAAACCCCGGGTGACGTTGACCGTGGCCTCCGGCGCGTACTCGGCGGCGATGACCGCCAGCTTGTGGTCGGAGGCCGAGGCCGCGATGACCCTGGCGCCCATGATCCGGGCGAGGTCGACGGCGGCCAGGCCCACGCCGCCCGCCGCGCCATGCACCAGCACCCATTCGCCGGGCTGCAGGCGCGCGCAGCGTTCGAAGGCCACGTAAGCGGTCAGGTAGGCGACCGCATAGCCGGCCGCCTGGCTGAAGCTGAGGGTCTCGGGCTTGCGGCGCAGGCCCGCCGCCGGCAGGACGGCGAACTCGGCCATGCCGCCGCGCCCGCCCCCGCAGACCGCATCGCCCGGCTGGAAGGCGGTGACGCCGCCTTGGACAAGAGGGGGGCCGACCGCGTCCACCTCGCCGGCCAGCTCCATGCCGGGCGTGAAGGGGACCTGCGGCTTATGCTGGTGCTCGCCGCGGGTCTGCATCAGGTCGGGGAAATTCACGGCCGCGGCGCGGACGCGGATGCGGACCTCGCCCGGGCCGGGCTCAGGGGTGGGGATGTCCTTGACCACGCAGCCGGCGTAGTCGGGCGCGAGCCGCTCGACGACGAGGGCCCTCATCTGGGCGCTTTCATCAGGCGATGCGGCCTTCGAAGCCTTCGCGGACCAGGCCTGCGATCTCGCGGCAGGCGATGTCGGCGGCCGGCACGGCGCCGGTGAAGGCGGTGAAGGCGTGGGCCAGGGCGTCGTAGCAGCGGTAGACGGTGGGCACGCCGGCCTCCTTGAGCCGACGGGCATAGGCCTCCCCTTGATCGAGCAAAGGGTCGAAGCCGGCGGAGACGACAACAGCAGGCGCGAGGCCCGAGAAATCCTTGGCGCGCAGGGGCGACAGGCGCGGGTCGGCCGGGCTGTCGCCCGGGCCCAGGTAGTGGCCCGCGAACCAGTCGAGGGTGGCGCGGTTCAGCGGAAAGGCGTCGCCATAGGTGCTCATGGACGCGCTCTCGCAGGCCACGTCGACCCAGGGGTAGATCAGCAGCTGCAGGACGGGCTGCGGCTCTCCGGCCTTTTTCAGCTCCTGGCAGACCACGGCCGCGAAATTGCCGCCCATGGAATCGCCGCCGATCGCGGCCTGGGCGGCCGGCGCGCCGAACCGTTCGGCGTTGTCGCGGCCCCAGCGGTAGGCGGCCAGCACGTCCTCCAGGCCCGCCGGAAAGCGGTGCTCCGGCGCCAGGCGATAGTCGACGGAGAGCACGGGCCCGCGCCCGGTCTTGGCCAGGATCGAGCAGAAGGCGTGGCAGGTCTCCAGGTCGCCGATCACGCCGCCGCCGAAGTGGGCGAAGACCATCAGCGGCGCTTGCGCGTCCTGGACCACCGGGCGGTAGAGACGGGCCGGGATCGTCCCGCCGGGACCGTCGATGCTGACGGCCTCGAAGCCGACGCCGGGCTCGAGCCCGCCGGCCACCAGGGCGAGCGTCGCCGCCCCGCCCCGCCGGGCCTCGTCCGGCGTGAACATGCTCATCGGCGGCGCGCTGCGGTTCTGGGCGGCCAGGTATTGGAGGCGGGGGTCCAGCGTGCGGCCGCCCTGGTAGACCACCCCGCCGCCGGCCATCAGGCGCAGGATCGAGGTCGGCAGGCTGAGCAGGGTGTGGACGATCAGGCGCTGGGTCGCGGGGCTGGGCATGCTCAGGCCTGGGCCTTCGGCAGGCCCTTCAGCCCGCCGAGGATCATGGTGACGGCGAAGTCGGCCGCGCCCTTGGTGTCGATCGGCCGGCGTTCCAGCATCTTGTCGCCGACCTCGCGGGCGATGGCGATGCAGGCGGCGGCCATGTAGTCCGGGTCGGCGAAGGGGCCCCGGCGCTCGGCGATGTCCTCGACGAGCGCGTCGCGGATCTCGGCGAAGACCGCGGCCATCTCCGGGGTCTCGCCCTGGACGTGCAGATGCGGCTCGCCGGCGGGGCGGCGGGCCACCCAGTTCCTGTGCTCGTCGGCGATGAAGCCGAAATAGGCCTCGATGGCCAGACGCACGAAGGTTTCGAAGGAGTGGCCCTTGCCGCGCAGGCCCTTCAGGATCGGGGCGAAGCGCCGGGCGCCGTCGTCGGCCAGCGCGGCGAACACCTCCTCCTTGGAGCGGTAGTAGTTGTAGAAGGTGCCGGCCGCGAGACCCGTACGGCGGATGATGTCGCGCACGGTGGCTGTCTCATAGCCCAGCTCCCCGAACACCTCGCGTGCGGCGTCGAGGATCGCCTGGCGGTTGGCGACCTTGGTCTGTTCGCGCTTGCCGGAATTGAGATAGGCGACTTGGGACATGGCTCTCTGGGCGCGGACTCAAAAGTGACGCGTGTCACTCTAGAGCGTGGCCGCGGAAAGCCAAGCGCCGTTCCTCAATCGCGAAGCGGGAGAGGAGATTCAGACCGTACGCTGGGCGCGGTCCTTCTCGTTGGCCGACTGGATGGAGCTGCGCGCGGCTTCCCACTCCGCGTCGCCCCATTCCGACAGGCGGTTGAAGCCGCCGCCGCCGCGCAGGTGCGCGCCGCCGTCGATGGCGATGGTCTGGCCATTGACGTAGGCCGAGCCCGGATCGAGCAGATAGACCGCCAGGTTGGCCAGCTCGCGCATCTCGCCGTTGCGGTTCAGCGGGATGGTGGGGTCCGCCTTCACCGACTCCGTGCCCGCGCCGGGGTTCAGCCGCGCCCAGGCGCCCTCGGTGGGGAAGGGGCCGGGCGCGATGGCGTTGAAGCGGATGCCGCGGTTGCCCCACTCCACGGCCAGCGACTGGGTCATGACGTTGAGGCCGGCCTTGGACATGGCCGAAGGCACGGTGAAGGGCCCGCCGTGCCAGACCCAGGTGGTCAGGATCGAGACCACCGAGGCGTGCTTGCCCTCCTTCAGCCAGCGCTTGCCGCATTCCTGGGTGACGAAGAAGGAGCCGCGGAAGACGATGTTGGCGATGGCGTCGAAGCCGCGGGGCGACAGGTCCTCGGTGCGGCTGATGAAGTTGCCGGCGGCGTTGTTGACCAGGCCCGTGAGCGCCCCGCCGTCGGCCCAGATCGAGTCAACCATATCCGCGATGGCTTCCGGCACGCGGATGTCGCAGGCCAGGCCAACGCACTTGCCGCCGTGGGCGTCGATGAGGTCCTTGGCGGCGGCATCGACCACCCCGCCCCTGCGGCCGCAGATATAGACCTCGGCGCCCAGGATCAGGCAGGCCTCGGCCATCACCTTGCCAAGGCCGGTGCCGCCGCCGGTGATCAGGATGCGCTGGCCGGCCATCAGCTTGGGACGGTACATCAGGTCGTCGAGGGTGAGTTCGGCCATTTCGCATTCTCCGCATTGTCTTTGGGCCACATCGGCGGCCCTGACGCAGCGGAGGTCAATCCCCGCCTTTGCGAGAATGGGCGGTCCTAGCCGCCGACCCGCTGGATGATCGCCATGGCGGCGGCGGGGGCGCGGACCTTTCCCTCGTGGATGACGAAGGCGTAGACGTCGCGCGGCGTCGCGGCGGCCGGATTGGCGGCGTCGGCCGCCGCCAGGTCGGCAGGCGCGCCGCCCTCGGCGTAGGTCTTCAGCCGGCCGGTCCAGAGGTCGAGGTCGGCGGCCGAATAGGCGGTCTCCACTCCGTCGGACCCAGTCTGCAGGCGGGCGTAGACCACCTCGCCGGTGACGTCGGGGATCATCGGATAGGTGAAGTGGTCGGCCAGGCACACCGTCGCGCCGTACTTGCGGGCCAGCGCCACGAAGGCCGGATCGACAAAGGTCGGGTGGCGCACCTCAAGCACGTGGGCGAGCCGCAGGCCGTCCTGCTGGGCCGGCAGCAGCTTAAGGAAGCCCTCGAAATCGTCCGGATCGAATTTCTTGGTGTTGGCGAACTGCCAGAGGATGGGCCCGAGCCGGTCGCCGAGTTCGCTGAGGCCCTGGTTCAGGAACCTGCCCATGCTCTCTGCGCCGTCGGCCAGCACCTTGCGGTTGGTGCAGAAGCGCGACGCCTTGACCGCGAACTTGAAGCCGTCGGGCGTGGCCGCCCGCCACTTGGCCCAGCTGTCCGGCTTGAAGCTCGAATAGTAGGTGCCGTTGATCTCGATGGCGGTGAGCTTGGAGGCGGCGTAGCTGAGCTCGTCGGCCTGCCTCAGCCCGGGCGGATAGAAGACGCCCCGCCAGGGCTCGAAGGTCCAGCCGCCGATCCCGGCGCGGATAGTTCCGGACGCCATCGGCCTACTTCCGGGCCGCCGCGGTCTTGTCCCGCGCCGCCTTGAACTCCGAGCCCGCCTTCCACTGCGGCCACTCGCGGGAATTGGCGAGGTCGCGGCCGAGGTCGTAGACGATGGCCAGTTCCTGGGCCATGCCGGTGAGGTCCCAGTTGGGATCGAACTCGTCGGCGGGCTGGTGGTACTTGTCGCGGACATAGGCTTCGCCCGCCGCCTTGCCGGCCGCCACGCCGCCGTTCACCAGATCCTGGCCGGACTTGAAGGAGATCGCCGGCAGGCCCTGCTTGGCGAAGGAGAAGTGGTCGGAGCGGAAGAAGCCGCCGGCCTCGGGCCGGGCGTCGGGGGTGAAGTAGCGGCCGTGGGCCTTGGCGACCTTGATCAGGTCGTCCTGCAGGGTGAGCCCGCCATCGCCGGAGGTGGAGACGTCCTTGGTGGGCCCGCTCACCGCCGCGCCGTCCATGTTGATGTTGGCGACCGTGGTGGCCAGCGGATAGAGCGGGTTGGTGGCGTAGTATTCCGAGCCCAGCAGGCCCTTTTCCTCGGCGGTCACCGCCATGAACTGCACCGTCCGCTCCGTGCGCGGGGCATGGGCGAAGGCGCGGCCGAGCTCGATCAGGCCGGAGACGCCCGAGGCGTTATCCACGGCGCCGTTGTAGATCCGGTCACCCCGGGCGTCGGGCAGGCCGACCCCCAGGTGGTCCCAGTGGGCAGTGTAGATGATCCGCTCGTTCGGATGTTTGGTCCCCGGCAGGACGCCCACGACATTGTGCGAGATGACCTTCTTGGCATCGACGGCGAAGGCGGTGGAGATGCTGACGCCGGCGAGCGTCACCGGCTTGAAGGCGCGGGTCTGGGCCTCCTTCTTGAGCGCCTCGAAATCCAGGCCCGCGGACTTGAAGAGGGCGACGGTCTGGTCGCGCTGGATCCAGGCCTCGATGGAGGCGTGGATCTTGGCCGGGTCCTTGCGGATGATGTCGAAGACCGAGTTGGTGTTGGAGCTCTTGACGGTGTTCCAGCCGTAGGAGGCCGGGCCGGTCTCATGGATCACGATGAAGCCGATGGCGCCGCGGCGCGCGGCCTCCTCGTACTTGTAGGTCCAGCGGCCGTAGTAGGTCATGGCCTTGCCGCCGAAGTCGCACCCATTCTTGCAATCGGGCGCCGTTTCGTAGTCGGGGTCATTGACCAGGACGAGGGCGATCTTGCCGTGCAGGTCGACGCCCTTGTAGTCGTCCCAACGTCTTTCTGGAGCATTCACGCCATAGCCGATGAAGACCACCGGGGCGTTCTTGACGTCGATGTGGTTGACCCCGGTCTGGGGCGCGCGGATGGCGACCTCGACACCCTGTTTCCAGGCCTGGGTCTTGCCGCCTGCGCTCACGCTGAAGGCCACCGGGCCCTTGATGTCGAATTCGGCCAGGGGGACGTTCTGGGTCCAGGCGCGGCCGGCCTTGGTCTTGTCTCCGCCCGGCTGCAGGCCCGCGGCCTTGAACTCCCGGGTGATGTAGGCGACCGACTTGACCTCGCCCGGCGTGGCCGGCCCGCGGCCCTCGAAGGCGTCGGACGCCAGCACCTTGATGTGCTCGGAGAGCAGCTTTGGGTCGATCTTCACGTCCGCGGCAAAGGCGGAGCCGGAAAGCGCGCAGAACGCCGCGGCGCTCAGGAGAAGGTGTTTCATCGATCACTCGGAAAAAGGGGAGGAAGTTGCGCCGACCCTAACCATCCCGGCGAAAAACGGCTAGCGTGCTGGACTTGAAGTTCGCCTCATTCTTGGTTCGGGTGCGGAGCGAACTTCAAGTCCAAGGAGCACGCTAGAAGACCCATGCCTTCTAGTGTAGCTGGGGATTCGGAAATTCCCTTCGAGCTCGCCTCAAGCGCGGGCGAATTTCCGGATCGCCACACTAGGCCGGGTGTTGGCCGCGCCGTCCGGCGATGAAGGCCTCGACCCCGTCGAGGACCCGCTGCAGGCCGAATTCGAAGTTCCGCTCGTGGTCGGGCGGCGTCATGCGGCCGGACTTGTAGGCCTCGCCGATCCTGACGGTGGTGGGGTAGCGCGCCGGGTCCACCAGGCCCTGCAGCAAGGGTGTGTTCATGGACCACCACTGTTCGTCGGTCATGCCGGTCTGCTGTTCGATTTCCCGGGCGTCGAGCGCCGCGCGCACCGCGCCGCGGACATAGTCGCCGACCAACGAGATGACCTGGTCCATGTCCATCTCGCTGAGTCCGAGGCCGTCGACGGCGCGCAGCATGGCCTCGACCCTGGCCAGGACATTGGGGCCGAGCGGCGGGCGGCGATGGCCGATGTGCATGATCCAGGGATGGCGCTGCGCCGCGGCCCAGCGCTGGCGGCAGAGCAGAGTCAGTTGCGCGCGCCAGTCGCCGCCGGACGCGTCGGCCTCGCTCATCTCGCCGGCCACCCGGTCGACCATCAGGTCCACCAGCTCGGCCTTGGACGGCACATAGGTGTAGAGCGACATGGTCGAGACCTGCAGCGTTTCGGCCACACGGCGCATGGAAAGCGCTTCGAGACCCTCCGCGTCGGCGAGCGAAATGGCCGCGCGCACCACATCTTCCACGGTGTGCCGGGGCTTGGGGCCGCGGCGTCCGCTCTCGGCCACGCCCCAGAGGAGCGCGATGCTGCGCCCGGGATCGCCGCCTGTGAGGTCCTCGGCCATGCCGCCAAACTACACATCGAATAACACTTTACAACATACGGAGTTTAGCTAAGAGGAGGCCCGCAAAGTGTCCGGCAGAGGCGCTTGACCCCGACGCGCCGTGAGGCTCGATCAGGGGCCCATGGGGTCGGGAAACGATTGTGAGCGTCCCTCGGGCGTCGCCTTCACTGGGCTTGTGTGTTCATGTCGCTAGACGTCCGGCTCCGGCCGCTGCATCCAAACCCGTCACAAGCGGCGACTAGGGACAGTTCCGCCCCGTCCGCTGCGCCTCAGTCGCGAAACCCCCCCATGCGTTCCGCCGTCTCTCTCGCCGTCCTGGCCTGCCTCGCGCTCGGCGCCTGCGCCCATGTGCGCACGCCGGACGTGCGCCTGCCGCAGGCCTATGAGTCGCCGAAAGGCGTCCCCGCCGGAGCCATCGACCTGGACCGCTGGTGGTTGGCGTTCGGCGATGCGGAGCTCACCGGCCTGATCGACCAGGCGCTGACCAACAACCCCGACGCCAAGAGCGCCGCGGCCCGCCTCAACGAGGCCCGCGCCAACCGGATCGAGGCGCTGACCCATTACCTGCCGCAGGGCGATGTCACCGGCTCGAGCCGGCGGACCGACACCAAGCAGCTGGCCGGCACGGTGTTCAACATCCCGGGCTTCTCCTCCAGCGGGGTCTCCGAAGCGCAGGCCGCGAACTTCAACGTGAGTTGGGAAGTCGACATTTTCGGCCGCTTCCTGGCCGCCCGGAAGGCCGTGAACGGCGACATCGCGGCGGCCCGCTTCAACTACGAGGGCGCCCGCGCCAGCCTGGCGGCCAGTGTCGCCGACGCCTATTTCCAGGCGCGCGGCCTGGCGATCCAGCTGGCGGACGCGCGCGAGACGGCCCGCATCGAGCGCGAACTCTACGACGCGGCGACCAAGCGCGCGGCGGTGGGAATCGCCGCCACCTCGGACGCCGACCGGGTGGCCGGCGACCTGGCCCAGGCCGATGCTGCGGCCGCCGGCCTCGAGGCCGAGCTGCAGGCCCAGCGCCGCACCCTCCTGATCCTGGCCGGGCGCACCATCGAGCCCACCGCCAACGTCGCCGTCGACGCCAGCGTCGGCAAACTGCCGGCCGTCCCCGAGGCGATCCCCAGTGAGCTCCTGAAGCGCCGCCCCGACGTGCGCGAGGCCGAGGCCCGGGTGGCCGCCGCGGCCGGCCGCTCGGACGCCGATATCCTGTCCTTCCTGCCGACGCTCAACTTCACGCCGGCGCTAGGATGGTCGAAGAGCTCCCAGCCCGGGTTTTCGGTGACGGCGCAATCGTTCGTCACCGGCGGCGCCTTCACCCAGCCGCTGCTGTCGATACCGAAGTTGCTGGCCGAGCTGAAAGCCCAGAACGCGCGCACCGAACAGGCGGTGATCGCCTATGAAAAGGCCGTGCAGACGGCGTTCTCCGATTCCGAGGGCGCGCTGGTCCGGCTCGACGCCGATCGCCAGCGCGTGGCCCTGCTCACCGACGGCGAGACCCGCGCCCAGCGCGCCTACCGGGCCTCCAAGCTCGGTTACGACCGGGGCCTGACCGACCTGCAGACCGCGCTCAGCGCCGAGCAGTCGTGGCGGGCCACCCGCTCCCAACTCACGGCCGCTCAGGTGCAGGCGTTCCGCCGCACCGTCCAGGCCTACAAGGCGCTCGGCGGCGGCTGGCCCGCCGAACGTTTTCCCACCCAAGCTCAGGCCCGCTGAGACGTGACCCGAATGAGACGCTCTTCCCTGATCCTTCTGCCTCTGCTGGCGGCGCTCGCCCTGGCCGGCTGCAGCAAGCCCAAGCCCAAGGTGACCGAGGCGGAGAACGCCCGCGCCGTGCGCGTGGTGCGGCTGCAGGCCCAGTCGATCAACGGCGCGCTCACCGCGTCCGGAGACCTGGTGTCGCGCGAGGAGGCCGCGGTTCTGCCCGAGGTCAGCGGCTACCGGGTCGCCCGGGTCCTGGCGGACGTCGGGGATTCGGTGAAGAAGGGCCAGACCCTGGTGGAGCTCGACCCCGCGCTCGCCCAGGCCCAGCTAGCCCAGGCCGAGGCCGTCGCCAATCAGGCCCAGGTGCAGGCCCTGCAGGCCGCCGATCAGGCGGCCCGGGTGAAGGACCTCGACAATGCCGGCGTGCTCAGCCAGGAGGCCATTGACCAGCGCCGCTTCCAGGCCCGCGCGGCGCAGGCCACAGCCAATGCCCAGGCCGCGGCGCTGAAGGACATCCGCACCCGGATCAGCAAGCTGTCGGTGACCGCGCCGGTGTCGGGCCTGATCCTGGAGCGCACCGTGCGTCCCGGCGACATGTCGGCGGCCGGCGGCGGCACGCCCTGGTTCCGCATCGCCCGGGACAGTGAGGTCGAGCTGCAGGCTCAGGTGTCGGAGGACGACCTCGGTTCCATCCGTCCCGGCCAGCATGCCCAGGTCACCCTGCCGGGCGGCCAGGTCGTCACGGGCGTGGTGCGCCTGGTCAGTCCGCAGATCGACCCGCAGAGCAAGCTGGGCTCGGTGCGGGTGCATCTGCCGGTCCGCGCCGACATCCGCGCCGGCGGTTTCGCCAGCGCCGCGTTCGGCGAGGCCTCGGCGACAGTACTCTCCGCGCCCGAAACCGCGGTGCGCTATGACGCAGACGGGGCGAGCGTCATGGTCGTCGGTCCCGACAACCGCGTGAAGAAGGCGCTGGTCCAGACCGGCCAAAGGGGCGGTGGGCTCGTGCAGCTGGTCAAGGGCCCGCCGGCCGGAACCCGCGTGGTGCTGAACGCGGCGGCCTTCCTGCTCGACGGCGACCTGATCCGCGCCCAGGACGCGGCGACGCCCGCCGCGGGCGCGACGACCACGACGATCACGGCGACGAACAGTCCCCGGAAATGAGCCTCTCCGGACATAGGCCCACGGGCTTCCCGATCTCGGCGTGGGCGATCCGTAACCCCGTGCCGGTGGTGGTGCTGTTCCTCGCCCTGGTGCTCGCCGGGATGATCGCCTACGCCAGCCTGCCGATTAAGCAGTTCCCGAACGTGGAATTCCCGGTGGTGACGGTGACCGTCACCCAGAGCGGCGCCGCGCCCGGCCAGATCGAAACCCAGATCACCCGGCCGGTTGAGGACGCGCTCTCCGGCCTCGAAGGCGTGCGCAACATCACCTCCGGCGTGTCGCTCGGGTCCTCGACCACCGCCATCGAGTTCGAGATCGGCGAGGATCTGCAGAAGAAGGTGGACGACGTCCGCCAGCGGATCGACCAGACCCGGGCCATCCTTCCGCGCGAGATCGACCCTCCGACCGTGCAGCGTGTCGAGATCTCCAATTCACCGATCCTGACCTATGCGGCCACGGCGCCCAGCCTGTCAGACGCCGACCTCTCCTGGTTCGTGGACGACACTGTGGCGCGCGCACTTCAAGCCCAGCCGGGTGTGGCCCAGATCAGCCGCGTGGGCGGGGTGAACCGCGAAATCAATATCATCGTCGACCCGGCAAGACTGGCGGCGCGCAAGCTGACCGCCTCGCAGGTCTCATCGGCGCTGCGCGGCTTCGACCTCGACGCCGCGGGTGGCCGGGTGGCCGTGGGCGGTCGCGAGCAGACCCTGCGGATCCTGGGATCGGTGCGGACGCTGGCGGCGCTTCGGGAGATGAACATCCCCACAGGCGCCGGACGGTTCGTCAAGCTGACCGACGTCGCCGACGTCGGCGACGGGTCCTCCGAGGTGCGAGGTTTCGCGCGCCTGAACGGGCGGCCGGTGGTGGGCTTCCAGGTGATGAAGACCAAGGACTCCAGCGACGTCGATGTCGACGACGCGGTGGTCAAGGGCCTGGCCCAGCTGGAGAAGGCCCATCCGGGGGTGAAATTCAGCAAGATCTTCTCCTCGGTCGACGAGACCCGGGCGAGTTTCCACGCGACGCAGCACGTGTTGCTGGAGGGCATGTTGCTGGCGGCCCTGGTGGTGTTCGCCTTCCTGCGCGACTGGCGTTCGACGATGATCACCGCCTTTGCGATGCCCATCTCGCTGATCCCGACCTTCTTCGTGATGCACCTGTTCGGGTTCTCGCTGAACCTGGTGACCCTCCTGGCGCTCACGCTCGTCATCGGCATTCTGGTGGACGACGCGATCGTCGAGATCGAGAACATCGAGAAACGGGTGGCGACCGGCATCCGGCCCTATCAGGCCGCCATGGAAGGCGCCGACGCCATCGGCCTGGCGGTGGTGGCCACCACCATGGCCATCGTCGTGGTGTTCACGCCGGTCTCGTTCATGAAGGGCCAGGCCGGGCAGTTCTTCAAGGAGTTCGGCCTGACCGTCTCGGTGGCCGTGCTGTTCTCGCTCCTGGTGGCGCGCCTGGTGACGCCGCTGATGGCCGCCTATCTGCTGAAGCCGGCCTCGAACCCGCATCCGCGCAAGCCCTTCAAGGGCTTTTACCGCAACGTCCTGGAGTGGGCGCTGGACCACAGGATCGTGGCCTCGATCGTCGGCGGCGTGGTGTTCTTCGCCTCGATCATGCTGGTGCCATTGCTGCCGACCGGCTTCCAGCCGGCGGGCAATCCCGACTATGTCTATGTGAAGATCCAGGGTCCCCCCGGGGCGACCGCCGCGGCCATGTCCGACGCTGTCGACCGGGTCAACGCCCTGATGCGCAAGCAGCCCGAGGTCACCAACATCTTTTCCCAGGTCGGCTCCAGCGCCGCGACGGGCGGCCCAGGCGGCTTTGGCGGCGGGGGCGGGTCCTCTCTGCAGGACGGCACGATCACCGTGCTGCTCGATCCGCATCGCAAGGCGAGCGACGACGAGTTCAAGCGCCGGCTGCGCAGCGACCTGCGCAACATTCCCGACGTGCGGGCCGGCTTCCTCGATTTCCAGGGGGGCGCCGGCTACCAGCAGATCCTCACCGGGGACAATCCGGTGACGCTGACCGCCGCGGCGCTGGAGCTGGAGCGCGAGATGCGCACCCTGCCTTCGCTGGCCGACGTGCACCCCTCCAGTCCGCCGATCGGGCCCGAGGTGGTCATCCGGCCGCGGGCCGACGAGGCCGCGCGCCTGGGCGTCTCGGTGGACACCATCGCCACGATCGCCCGCGTGGCCACGGTGGGCGACATCGACGCCAATGTCGCCAAGCTGGACGAAGGCGAGCGGCGGATCCCGATCCGGGTGCGCCTGCCCGCCGACGCTCGGGCCGATATCGCTCAGCTGAAGTCCATCCGCGTGCCGACCGGCAGCGGCGGGGTGACGACCCTGGACGCCGTCGCCGACGTTGAGTTCCAGGCGGGTCCCACCACAATCAACCGCCTGAACCGCAAGCGGCAGATCACGGTGCAGTCGGAACTGAACGGCGTGGAGCTGGGCCAGGCGGCGCGCGCCATCAACAACCTGCCTATCATGAAGCACCTGCCGCCCGGCGTCGGCCCGGCCGATATCGGCCAGCAGCAGGCGTTCAAGGAGCTGATGAGTTCGTTCGGCCTGGCGATCTTCGCCGGGGTCTCGATGATCTTCGGGGTGCTGGTCCTGCTGTTCCGCTCGTTCTTCAAGCCGGGCGTGATCCTGTCGGCCCTGCCGCTGGCGGTGGGCGGGGCCTTCCTGGGCCTGCTGATCTTCCACCTGTCCCTGTCGATCCCGTCGCTGATCGGCTTCCTGATGCTCTTGGGCCTGGCCGCCAAGAATTCGATCCTGCTGGTCGAGTACGCGATCGAGCGTGAGCGCGACGGCATGACCCAGCGCGAGGCCCTCCTGGAAGCCTGCCGCGAGCGGGCCCGGCCTATCGTCATGACAACCATGGCGATGATGGCCGGTATGCTGCCCACGGCGCTGGCTCTGGAAAAGGGCGCGGAGTTCCGCCAGCCCATGGCCGTGGCGGTGATCGGCGGGTTGATGACCTCCACTGTGCTTTCGCTCGTGTTGGTCCCTGTCGTTTATGAGTTCGTCGACGACTTCGAGTCCTGGCTGAGGCCCCGGCTTGCCAGGCTGATCACGCCCCGCGAGCCCCTGCTGCGGCCGGCGCCCGAGGACCGGCTCTAGTGTCCCGATTCCGAAGTTCGCAATGGCTTGCGGCGGGCGCCGGACGAACTTCGGAATCGATAAGGACACTAGCAAGTGCATGTTTCTGGTGTGCCTTTTTGGATTTGAAGTTCGCTCAGCGCCTGGCCCCGAGTGAAGCGAACTTCAAATCCGGCACACTAGCGGTCCCGGAGAAAGAGCGCCTATCCTCGCCACGTGAGAGCGGGAGGGTGCGATGGGGGACTTTTCGGGGACCGGCGCGATCGGAGCGGGCTTTCGGCTGATCGGCCGCGAACCGCTGGCGTTCCTGGCGTGGATTCTGAGCTTCCTGTTGCTGGGCGTCCTGCCGCAGGTCGGCTTCTTCGCCGCGATCCTGCCGCAGTGGAGCCGGATGATGCAGGAGATCGCCGCCCACGGGCCGGCCCACACGCCGATGACGTCGCTGGGCATGTTCCGCGCCCAGGCCGGGATGATGCAGCTGCAGCCGCTGGTGTGGCTTTCGAGCCTCGTCAGCCGCACCCTGGTGCTCAGCGCCATCTATCGGGCCGTGCTGGAGCCTGAGGATCGCGGGTTCTTCTACCTGCGGCTGGGCATGCGGGAGCTCTGGCTGGGCTTGACGATGCTGGTGCTGGTCGTCGTGGCCATCCTGCTGATGATCGTGGCGATGGTCCCGACCATGATCCTCGTAGGCTTCATCGCGGCCCTCGCCCACGAGGCGCCCGGGGTGCAGCTGATGATCGTCCCGGTGACGTTCCTGGCCATGGGCGTGGTCGTCTGGGTGCTGCTGCGGCTGTCGATGGCGACGCCGATGAGCTTCGCCCAACGCGGCTTCCGGCTCTACGAGTCGTGGGACCTGACCCGCGGCCAGGCCGGCAAGATGTTCTTCGTGGCGCTCGCCTTCGTGGTCATGGCCATCGGCTTCGAAGTCGTCGTGGGCTGCCTCGGCCTGGTGGCGCTGGGCGGGTTCGCCGGCGTGGAGCACCTGTCCGACTGGGTCCTGCAGCCGAAGTTCGACTTGGCGCGGATCATGCCGTGGGTCGTCGGCGCCGGCGTCGCGGCCTCGATCATCGCGACCGCCATCTTCACCCTGTTCGGGGCGGGCTGGGCGGAGATCTACCGCGAGCTGACCGAAGCGCCGAGACCTGCCTAGGGCCTGAGCGGCCCTAAGGCTTGAGGGTTGGGGCGCGCCGCGCCGGCATTTCCGCCGAGACCTTGAGGATGAAGGCCAGGATCGTCGCGACCGCCGCATAGAGTTCGCGCGGGATTTCGGTTTCCACCTCGATGGTGGACAGCGCCTCGGCCAGCGCCGGGTTGGCTTCCAGGGGCACGCCGTGTTCGCGGGCGGTGTCGATGATCCGCTGGCCGAATTCGCCGCGGCCGACGGCCACGACCCTGGGCGCGCTCAGATCGTCGTACTTCAGCGCCACCGCCAGTGAGGTCTTCCCGATCCGGCTCATGAGGTCTGGTCCAGGAAGTGGCCGCGGGCCGGCGTGGCGCCGCGCGGCGCGCCTCCACGGAAGACCACCTCGGCGGGAACCTTGCTGGCGAGCTCGGCGCCCTGGCCGCGCAGCCATTCCAGGCTGTCCGCCCGCTCAGCCCAGACCGACACGGCCGCCTTGCCGCCGCTCATGGCCACGTGAACGTGCACCGGGCCCAGGGGCTCGATGTCGATGGAGAAACGGGCGCGCCAGGGCTGGGCGGCGTCGGCGCCGCCGGAACCGGCGCCGTCGCGTTCGACCTCGAACTGCGCCACGGCCGTTCCCTGCGGCGTGGCGACCGGGATCTCGAACATCCAGGCGCTCGACGCCCCGTCGGGCAGGGACGCCAGCTGATGCAGGGTCAGACGCGCGAGCGCCTGCTCCACCTGCGGGCCCAGATGCTCGGCGAGCGCTGAAAGGTCAGGGCGCTCGGGC
>PLEH01000147.1 GCA_003136395.1 Phenylobacterium sp. | reverse complement strand
GAAGGAATACGTGATCATCGTGATCGGCGTGCTGACCGCGCTCGGGGCCGAGCAGCTGGTTGAAACCGTGCACTGGGCCGAGAAGGTCGAGCGCGGCAAGGCGCACGAAACCACCGAAATGACCAGTCTCTACGATACGGCCTACGAGCGGATCGCTATAGAGCCGTGCCTTGACCGGAGGCTCGTCCAGCTCAGCGCGGCCTTGCAGGCGGGCGACGGACGGTGGACGCCGCTGAACCCGATGACCAATCCGAAACTTGGCGAGGTCGCCTACTTTGCACCCTCCCGCAACTGGAGCGAGGAGTTCTGGAAATCTCTGATCGCCGACGGCACGGCGAACCATCTGAGCGACGACGACGAGTTGCGCTATTCGAGGGTCTACGCCCAGGTCGCTACGATCCGCGCGGCGAATGCCCTGGAAGTTGAGGCGATGGAAGATCTCAGCGTCCTGCAGGTTCCCACGGTTCTGACCCGCCCGGAGCGAAACGAGCTGATAAACAGGATCGGGCGCCTGCGCCAGATGAACCAGCGCATGTCGCTGATGGCCCAGCAAATAACGGGCAACATCGACAAGGCGGCGAAGGTCGACAAGCCGAAGGCCCGGGCTTGGTTTGAAAAGAATTCGTACATGCCGAAGGCCTGCGCCGCCCTGGGACTTAGCCTGGCCCCGGCGCCCGATCTCGCGCCGACTCCGGCAGTGCCTTCGACGGAGGTGGACCGCAACGGCGTCGCCCTTCCGCACCCACAGGGTGGATAGGAAGCCGCCATGGACATCCACAAACCCAAGCCCTGGCACGGCGCCCGCGAGTTCCTGAAGGAGTACTTGATCATCGTGGTGGGCGTGCTGACCGCGCTTGGCGCGGAGCAGATGGTCGAGGCGTTCCACTGGTCTGAGAAGGTGCGCCATGCCGAGGCGCGGGAGGCGCCCGAGATCGCGGGCATCTACGCCGACGCCTATGAGCGGGACGTCGTCCAGCCCTGCATCGACCGACGGATCGACGACCTCAAGGCGGCGCTGCTGACGGGCGCCGGCGAGTGGAAGCCGATCCCTCTGATGGTGATGACGGGCGTTTCGGGACGGGACAGTGTCCTGGTCACCCCCAATCGCGTTTGGGCGGATCAGGGTTGGCAAACGCTCGTGGCGGACGGGACGGCCTCACATCTGAGCCCCGCCCGCCAACTTATCTATGGCGGCATCTTCGCCCAAACCCAGGCCCTGCGCGCGCGCCATGTTCTGGAGATCGGCGAGATCTCGGCGTTCAACCTGTTGCGCAATCGCACCATGCTCTCTTGGCCGGAGCGCAACGACATGGTCCTGCGCCTGGAGCAGGAAAAGACCCGCAATGACGGGATGGCGACCAACGCGCGTCAGCTGATGGTGACGATAGCGAAGCTAGGGCCCCCGGACACCAAAGCCGCGGATCGGCAGCTCTTGAATAGGTCGGGCACGTACCGGGCCTGCTACTTCGCGGGCTTCCTGCCGCCCGGCTCCCGCCCTCCGGCCGACCTTACCCCGGAAGATCGCCGCCTGCTGGGCGTCGCCCCAAGCGCGCCGGCGCCACCGAAACACTAACTCCGGCTAGGCTCGGCCGGATTGCGCGGGGCCGCCGCGCTGACCCATGGCAAGGTCCGCTTTCCCCCCATAGCAGACTCTCGGAAGGTCCGCTGTCGGGCGCGAAGCCAACGTCCGCGTCTGGCGCCTGGGCGACGCTCGCTGCGGCGCCTGAGCCGCAGCGGCGATGCCCGTCCAACCCACCGCATGCGTTCAAGAACTTGACAATAGCCTCGACCGATGTTCTTGTTTTGTGCCATGTCTGACGCCACCGCAACCGCTGAACGCCGTGAGGAGATCCTGGGCGAGTTGGCCGAGTGGGTGCATGCGGCCGCGCGCGAGGCGCAGCGGCGGTTGCTGGCGGCCGAGACGACGGACGATTTCGCCAAGCTGACCGCCTCGCTGGCCAAGCTGGCCCGCGGCGTGCGCCAGTCGATCCTGATCCACCGCAAGCTGGAGGCCGAGCGGCTCGAGGCGGACCATCGGGCGGGCGACTCTGCGGCGGGCGCGCAGGCGGCCTCGGAATTCGTCCCGCGCCACGTCAAGCGCGTGCGCATCCGCACCGCGATCACCCGCCATGTCTGGAACGAGCTGGAGGACGAGGAGGAAGCGGAGCTGTTCGGCGACGACCTCAACGCCCGGCTCGATGAGCTGGAGGGCGAGGACGACTTCCTCGACACACCCATCGACGAGCTGATCGCACGGCTCTGCCGCGACCTCGGGTTCGAGCCTCCGGCCGCGCCCGCGACGGGGCCTCCGCAGGCGAACGCGCAGGTCAGCTCTCAGGCGCCCTGCGGGGCCGCGCCCGCGCAACGCGTGGGCGAAGCCGTCCTCGCGCCCGACTCCTCCTGATCCGCCTTCTCGGCCTCCACGCCAGCGGAGGCGCCCATGGGATTCAACCACGGAAGACGCGGAAAATCGCGGAAAGCGCCGACTCCTTCCGCGCCTTCCGCGTATTCCGCGGTTCAAATTGACAGAGCCTCCGCTGCCGCTCCGGCTCGCGGACGCGCCTTTCGTGGCCACGCGTCTTCAGCTGAGCTGAGGACGCGACGAGGATGGGCGCCTTGACGCTGCGCGCGCCCTGCCGTTCAACCGGCGCCCTGAAGAGGAGCCCGCCATGGCCGAAGATCCGCGCGCCGAAAACCCGAGGGACTGGGAAACCGAGACCCGTCTTGTGCGCGGCGGCATGTCCCGCTCGGCCCATGGCGAGATCTCCGAGGCGCTCTACCTGACCCAGAGCTTCGCCTATGAGAGCGCCCAGGCCGCCGATGAGCGGTTCGCCGGAGGGCCGGGCTTCATCTACCAGCGCTTCGGCAACCCCACGACGCAGATGTTCGAGGACCGTCTGGCGCTCCTGGAAGGCGCCGACGTCTGCCGCGCCACCGCCTCGGGCATGAGCGCGGTGCATGTGTCGCTCATGGGCCTGCTCAGGGCCGGCGACCACCTGGTGGCGGGCCGCGCCCTCTTCGGTTCCTGCCGCTGGATCATCTCCGAATGGCTGCCGCGGTTCGGGGTGGAGGCGACCTACGTGGACGCCACCGACCTGGAGGCCTGGAAGAACGCCGTGCGGCCCAACACCAAGGCCTTCCTGGTGGAGAGCCCGGCCAATCCGCTGCTGGAGGTCACCGCCATCGGCGCCGTGGCCGACATCGCGCATGCGGCCGGCGCCAAGCTGGTCGTCGACAACGTCTTCGCCACTCCGATTTTCCAGAAGCCGCTGGCGCTGGGCGCCGACGTGGTCGTCTATTCCGCCACCAAGCACATCGACGGCCAGGGCCGGGTGCTGGGCGGGGCGATCCTGGGTGCGAGCGAGCTGATGACCAGCGCCTACAAGGACATCCTGCGCCACACCGGCCCGGCCATGTCGCCCTTCAATTCCTGGATCCTGCTGAAGGCGCTGGAGACCCTGGAGCTGCGCGTGCGCAAACAGACCGACAACGCCTCCCGCGTCGCCGACGTGATCGCCGCGCACTCAAAGACCCGCCAGACCATCTACTGCGGCCGGCCCGACCACCCGCAGGCGGCGATCATCGCCAACCAGATGACCGGCGGCGGCAATGTGATCGCCTTCGACCTGGGCGACCGCGCGGCCGCCTGGCGGTTCCTCGACGCGCTGCAGATCATCGACATCTCCAACAACCTCGGCGACGCCAAGTCGATGGCCACCCACCCCTGCACGACCACCCACCGCTCCATGCCGGAGGCCGAGCGGCTGGAGATCGGCCTGACCGAGGGCTGGGTGCGGATGAGCGTGGGCCTGGAAGGCGCCGGCGACCTCAGCCGCGACATCTCCCGCGCGCTGGACGCGGCGTGAGCCCTTCCCACTCACGATGGATCATCGTGAGTGGGCAAGAAGGGCTCCCAACATAGAGCGACGACCCTGTTCATCCCGATTGGCTTGAATCAAGCCAATCGGGACAGGGTCTAAGCGCTTCGCCGGTGGGCGGGCTTGTGTCAGGATGGGCGACATGACGCAGATGCGGACAGCCGTGCTGGGCGTGGCGATTTGGGCGAGCCTGGCCGGGGCGGGCCTCGGCGCGGCGAAGCATGCCGCCAAGCCCGCCGTCGTCGATCCGCCGCCGCCGGCCAGCCTGAACGTCGGCGACGTCGAGGCCTGGGCCACGGCCTACATCGACCGCGACATGTGGACCCTGATCACCCACGACGTGGAGGGCGCGCGCTTCGTGCGGCCAGAGGGCGGCAAGGCCACCGCGCCCTTCACCATCGAGGCCGATATCCGCACCGAGTTGTTCCAGCCGGTGAAGATGGGCCCCGGCTGGGCCCGCTCGGGCCTCGCGCACTGGAGCGTGGACTGCGCCGGCACGCGCTATTCGGTGCAGAGCATGACCATCTACAGCCACAACAACCTGAAGGGTGAGTTGGCCAAGAAGCCCGCCGCGGACGCCGCCTGGATGACGCCCAACGAGTTCCAGATCGCGACGATCAACGTGATCTGCAAGGCGGTGCTCACCGGCCAGCCGCCGACGCGCGAGCCGCTGGCGCCCGCCGAGCCGTCCTAGGCGGTCTCCAGCGCCTCCGGCGCCACGGCGTAGACCTTGGAGCAGTATTCGCAGGTGACGTGGATCCGGCCGTCGGCCTCGACCATGTCGGTGCGCTCGGCGGGGTCGAAGGACTTGAGCACGCTCTCGATCCGCTCCTGGCTGCAGCGGCAGAAGGCGCGCAGCGGCTGGGCGCCGAAGACGCGGACCCCGTCCTCGTGGAACAGCCGGAACAGGAGCTGCTGCGACGACAGCTCCGCATCGACCAGTTCGTCCTCGCCGACGGTCTCGAAGAAGGCCTGGGTGCGGACCCAGGCTTCGGTGGTCGAGCCGCGCGCGTCGTCCTCGGCCACGGACTGGATCAGCATGCCGCCGGCGCGCCACTGGCCGCCATCCTTCTGCGGCGTCTGACCCACTGCCAGCCGCACCCGCGTCGGCGTCTGTTCGGACTGGGCGAAATACTGTTCGGCGCAGAGCGCCAGCGTCTCACCCTCGATGGCGGTGACGCCCTGGTAGCGGTCCATGTCCGGACCCTGGTCCACGGTCATCATGAAATGGCCCTCGCCCAGCAGGGACTTGGCGCCCGGCTGGACGAAGCCCCTGGTGGCGGCGGCCACCTGCTCGGCGTCGAAGCCGCAGTAGCCGCGCAGGCCGCCGGATGTGTCGTAGTCGGCGACCACGAAGCGCACGGGGCCGGCGCCCCGCGCCTCGACGATCAACCGGCCCTCGAACTTCAGGTTGGAGCCCACAAGGGCGGCGAGCGCGCAGGCCTCGCCCAGAAGGTTGGCGACCGGCTCAGGATAGTCGTGGGCGCGCAGGATTTCGTCGACCGCGGGGCCCAGGCGGGCGAGGCGCCCGCGCACCGGTTCGCCCTCGATCTGGAAGGCGGTGACGGCGTCGTCGGGGACGGAGGAAGCAGGGTTGGAACTCATGGCCGGCGCATATAGGGCGAACGGGGCGCTATTGCGAGCCGCCGATGAGAGCCAGGGGATTGGGCGTCGGCTCGGCGACCTTGGTGAGCGTGTTGCGGTCGCGGTGGCGGAATGGTTCGGCCTGGCCGTGCACGGCGAGCATGGTGTCGGAGACGTAGCTCCAGCTGCCGTCAGCGTTGAAGGTCACGGTGAGCTCGTAGGAGTCGGTTCGGAAGGCGTGTTCCAGGAAGGGCGTCGAGGCGATGCCGTAGGCGGTGTCGCCGCGCGTGGCGCGCACGACCAGCCCGGTCCCGTCGGTCTTCGCCGCGCCGCCCGCCAGCACCACCTGGCCGCGCGGGATCGCCACGGTCTGCATGATGAGCCCGCTGGCCGGCTCCCACAGCCAGTAGCCCACCTGGTCGTGGAAGGTGGCGGCCTCTTCCTCGGTGTTGATGTGGACGTGGTAGCGCAGCCCGTAGAGCAGTTGCGGTCCGTTGGCCTGCGGGTCGATCGGCTGCATCTCGACGCGCTCGAAATAGGCCCGCTGCTCCGGCCCCTCGGCCTTGGGATTGAGGTCGATCCCCTTCCTGCCCTCCCAGACCCCGGCCAGCCGCGTGAGCGGGCCGAGGTTGGCAAGCGTGTTCGGATCGACGTCCTGCGGCTCGGTGAAGATGTCGTCGGGAAAGGATGAGGAAGGCCTGGCGCTCATGGGCCGCGGATATAGAGGCGACGCGATCGGATTGCGAGGGTCGGCGTCAAAGGGCAGTGGCGACCATCTTGACACGGACGGAGGCTTCGGGCGCCTAACGGCCTAGGGGACCAGGGAGGTCGAGCTTGACGGATCAGCCGGTAGCCGAGGCCGCCCCTGAGGTCTGGTCCACACTATTGGCGGCGGCTGACTTCAGGGCCGTCTTCGACGCGTCTCCGCAACCCCTGCTGCTGATGGCCGCCGATGCGCCGAAGTACACCATGCTGGCCGCGAACCCGGCCCATGCACGCGCCTTCGCCACCACGCCGGAGGCCCTGGTCGGCTGGGGGGTGCTGGAGGTCTTCGGACCGGATCCCGAGCCTTCGGTCGCGCCTTTCGTCGAGGCCATCCGCGTGTCGCTTGAGGCTGTGGTCGCGACCGGCGCCGCGCATCAGATGGCGGTGAGGCCCTATCCGGTCACCTCGCCCAGCGGCGAGGCCAGCGAACGCTACTGGTCGGCGATCAATGCGCCAATCCAAGGCCCAGACGGCGAGGTGATCCAGATCGTCAGCGCCGTGCAGGACGTCACCGGCGAGGTGCTCGAACGCCGCAGCGAAGAGGCGCGGAACCTCCTGATGCGCGAGGTCGACCACAGGGCCCGCAATGCGCTGACCGTGGTGCAATCCTTCGTGCGCCTGACCACGGCGCAGACGCTGGAGGGATTCCGCAAGGTGCTGGACGGACGGGTGGAAGCCCTGGCCCGCGCCCAGACCTCGCTCGCCGCCCGTCGCTGGGAGGGCGCGTCGCTGAAGGAAGTGATCGAGGGAGAACTGGCCCCTCTGGCCGAGGCCGACCGCTACGGGCTGGAGGGTCCGCAGGTGCTGTTGCCGCCCGAGCATGTGCAGGCGATGAGCATGGCCATCCACGAGCTGGCGACCAACGCCGCAAAGTATGGCGCGCTCTCGACCCTAGAGGGCCGCCTCACGGTGCGCTGGAAACGCCAGAGTGAGCACAGGCTCATCGTCCAGTGGGAAGAGAATGCCGGCCCGCCGGTCCAGCCGCCGCAGCGCGAAGGCTTCGGCTCACGCCTGGTGGGCCAGCTCGCCCGGCAGATGGACGGCGAGGTGCGCTACGACTGGCGGCCGGGCGGCCTGGTCGTGGAGCTGGACTGCCGGCTGGACTGAACGCCTCGTCAGGTCGCGCGGACGTTCCATGTTAGGCCGGCTTCAACACAGGTAGTCCTGTCGGGGGATGGGTATGGAAGTTCACAAGCCCAAGCCGGTTCACGGCTGGCGCGAGTTCGCCAAGGAAGTCGGGATCATCGTGCTCGGCGTGTTGATCGCGTTGGCCGCCGAGCAGACTGTCGAGATGCTCCGGTGGCGCGGGGCGGTCGGCGCGGGGCGCACGGCGCTGCATCGAGAGATTGCGTTCGACGATGGCTATTTCCGCGACCGGATCACGCTCGCACCTTGCATAGACCGCCGGATCGCGGCGGTGACGGTCATGCTGGACGGCGCGGCAGCCGGCAAGCAGCCGAGCGGCCTCAGCACGCCGAGCTTCATCGGACCGGGCCGCCTGACGCTGCAGGCTCAGTGGACCGCCGAACAGGCGTCGCAGACCCTGACGCACTTCCCGCGGGCGGAACGTGCGCAACTGGGCGTCTGGTACGACCAGTTCCAGTCGATGCGGGTCTGGATCGAGTCCGAAGAGCAGGCGTGGGCTCACCTGGGAACGCTGACATCCAAGGGTCCGCTCAACCCTCAAGACGTCGCTTTGCTGAGACAGGACCTGCAGACCGCGCGTTACCTCGAATACCTGGTTTCGCTAAACGCCCAGCGTGAGCTCGATCGCGGACAAGAGCTCGGCGTGGCGCCCGACCCGCCGCACCAGGCCTTCATCGACGCCATCTGCAAGGCGCCGCCCGAACAGCCGCTGTCGGAGACGCCCTGAGCGTCTTCAGGTTTCGCCTCAGATCGCGCCGAAGCACCAGGCGAGGATGGACTTCTGGGCGTGCAGGCGGTTTTCGGCCTCGTCCCAGATCAACGACTTCGGGCCATCGATCACCTCGTCGGTGACCTCCTCGCCGCGGTGGGCGGGCAGGCAGTGCAGGAAGACCGCGTCGGACTTGGCGAGGTCCATCAACTGCTCGTCCACCTGGAAGGGTTCGAGCGCGTCCAGCCGCTCGTCGTGGTCGGTGTCGCCCATGGAGACCCAGGTGTCGGTGATCACCACGTCGGCGCCCCTGACCGCCTCGCGCGGGTCGTCGGAGGCAAAGACCTGGCCCTGTTCGGCCGCCGCGCGCGCGAGGTCCTGCAGGTCGGGGTGATAGACGGCGGGCGCTGCGATGTTCAGCCGGTAGCCCAGCTTCGACGCGGCGTGGATGAAGCTCGCGCAGACATTGTTGCCATCGCCGACGTAGGCCAGCGTCTTGCCGGCCACCGGCCCGCGATGTTCCTCGATGGTGAGCAGGTCCGCCATGATCTGGCAGGGGTGGCTCCTGTCCGACAGGCCGTTGATGATCGGCACGGTGGCGGACAGCGCCAGGCGCTCGACGTCCTGGTGGTTGTTGGCGCGGATCATCACCGCGTCGACCATGCGCGAGAGCACGCGCGCGGTATCCTCGATCGGCTCGCCGCGGCCGAGCTGCATGTCCACGGCGTTGGAGATGATCACGTCGCCGCCCAGCTGGCGCATGGCCGCGTCGAAGGAGAAGCGCGTCCGCGTCGAGTTCTTTTCAAAGATCATCGCCAGCGTGCGGCCATCCCCTACCGCGTCGGTGTCGCGCTTGCCCTTCGGCCAGCCGGCGCGCGCGGCCTTGCGGCGCTTGGCATCCTCCAGGATGGCACGCAGGTCTGACCCCTCCAGCTTCCAGAGGTCGAGGAAGTGACGCGGATTGAGACTCACGCCGCGGCCTTGGCCTTGGCGCGCGCCCGCTCGCAGGCGGCCTCGAGCTTGCCCACGGCCTCGCTGGCCTCGGCCAAGGTGAGGTTCAAGGGCGGCAGCAGGCGCACACAGTTGTCGCCGCCGCCGGCGATCAGCAGGCGCTCGTCGCGGGCGTGCTGCATGAACTCGCGGTTGGGCGTCTTCAGCTTCAGGCCGATCAGGAGACCCTTGCCGCGGATGTCCTCGACCACGTCGGGGAAGCGCGCCTTCAGGCCCTCGAACTGCTGGGTGAAGTAGCCGGCGATCTCGCGCACGTGGTCCATCAGCTCGGGCTTCACCAGCTCTGCCAGGGCAGCCTCGCCGACCGCCATGGCGAGCGGATTGCCGCCATAGGTCGAGCCGTGGCTGCCGACGACCATGCCTCGGCCCGCCTCTGCGGTGGCCAGGCACGCGCCCACCGGGAAGCCGCCGCCCAGCGCCTTGGCGATGGCCATGATGTCGGGGGCCGCGTCGGCCGCCCACTCGTGCGCGAAGAGCTTGCCCGTGCGGCCGAGACCGCACTGGATCTCGTCGTAGATCAGGAGCGTCCCGGTCTCGTTGCAGAGCTGGCGGATGGCGGAGAGGTCGGCGTCGGGCCAGGAGCGCGCGCCGCCCTCGCCCTGCACGGGCTCCAGGATGATCGCCGCGGTGGTCGGGCCGACCAGGGCCTTCAGCGCCTCCAGGTCGCCGAACCTGGCGTGGATGAAGCCCGGCAGCGGCGGACCGAAGCCTTCCAGGTAGGCGGCGTTGCCCGAGGCGTTGATCGCCCCCAGCGTCCGGCCGTGGAACGAACCGTCGAAGCCGATGATGTCGATCCGCTCCGGCTGGCCCTTGGCCCAGTGGTACTTTCGCGCGGTCTTGATGGCGCACTCTATCGCCTCCGACCCGGAGTTGGTGAAGAACACCATGTCGGCGAAGGTCGCGTCGGTGAGCGCCTTGGCGAGGCGCTCCTGCCCCGAGATCGTGAAGATGTTGGAGACATGCCAGAGCTTCTCGGCCTGGTCCTTCAGGACCTGAACCAGCTTAGGGTTGGCATGACCCAGCGCGTTCACCGCGATGCCGGCCATGCAGTCGAGATAGGCCTCGCCGTCGGTGGTGTAGAGGCGCGCGCCCTCGCCTCGCTCGAACGCCAGCGGGGTGCGGCTGTAGACCGCCATGATGTGGTCGCTGGGAACGGTCGCGGCAGTCTGGGACGCAGTCTTCTCGGTCACCGGAGGAGCCCTCCAAAACGGAAGCATCCCCGCCGCTGAGCGACGGGGACTGGAAGGCTTGGCGTTCTCGTCTTCTAAGGGCGCTAAGTCAACGCCGTAGGCTCAGGTCTTGATCTTGTACCCGGTCCTGAACATCCAGTAGCAGACCGCGCCAAAGGCTAGCACGATGGCCGCGGTCAGGGCCACGCCCACCGCCAGCGAGCCCTCCGCGCGGCCGATGAATCCGTAGCGGAAGCCGTCGATCAGATAGAAGAACGGATTGAACTTGGAGAGGGTGCGGAAGGGCTCCGGCAGCCGCCCCACCAGGTAGAAGGTGCCCGACAGGAACGTCATCGGCATGATCACGAAGTTGGTCACCGTGGCCATATGGTCGAACTTCTCGGCCCACAGGCCCGCCATGATGCCGAGGAACCCCATGATCATCGCGGCGCTGACGCCGAAATAGAGGATGGCCCAGGGCTGATCGATCGGCGGGTGGGCGAACAACCACACCGCCACCGCACTGATCGCGCCGACGAAGAGGCCCCGCGTCGCCGCGCCCGCGCTGAAGCCGATCAGAAGCTCCAGCGGTGAAAGCGGCGGAGTGATGAAGTCGCCCATCAGGCCGTTGAACTTGCCCTGCAGCAGGGACGAGGAGGAGTTGGCGAAGGCGTTGGAGAGGATCTGCATCATGATCAGGCCGGGCGCCACGAAGGCGCCGTAGGCCACGCCGTGGACATTGCGGCCGCCGCCGACCGCGACGACGAAGACCAGCATGTAGAGGAGCGCGGTGACCACCGGGGCGGCGAGCGTCTGCATGCCCACCTTGAAGAAGCGGCGCACCTCGCGGACGTAGAGGGTCTGCAGGCCGACCCAGTTGATCCCCGGGTACTCCCGCGCCGGCGGCGGCAGAACCGCTTCGTTGAGGGGCATATCCTTCATGTCCCCCATGTGCGCCGCCGATCCGCCTGTCGCAAGAGGGCAGCGCGGAACCCCCCACGCCTGCGACGGGTGGACGCAACATCTAGTTCCTGTGGACGAAAGGTGGGGCGCCTATTGTGGCTCTTAAGGAGTTGTTTACTACTGGTGGTGGTTGGTGAGCAGCGAGATTGCTGGGCGCCACAAGATGTTGATTTCGGTGACGCGCAGGGGGCGCTCACGGGGTCACCAAGGGCGGGAGGCGAACATGGGCTGGACGGACGAACGCGTCGAACTCCTCAAGAAACTCTGGCAGGACGGACTGTCGGCGAGCCAGATCGCCAAGCAACTGGGCGGGGTCACCCGCAACGCCGTGATCGGCAAGGTCCACCGCCTGGGCCTCTCGGGCCGCGCCACGCCCTCCAAGCCCGCCCGCACCACCTTCAAGGCGCCGCGTCCCGCGCGTCCGATCTCCGCGGCGCCGTCGGCGCCGCGCCGACTGGCCGAGCCTTCAGCGCATGCGCCGCATCCGATGCCGGTGCGCTACGTCGACGAGACGCCGGGGACGGCGACCGTGCTGACCCTGGGCGCTCACATGTGCAAGTGGCCGATCGGCGACCCGTCGATGGACAACTTCACCTTCTGCGGCCGCCGCTCCGGCGACGGCCCCTACTGCCACGAACACAGCCAGGTGGCCTATCAGCCGGCCCAGGCGAAGAAGCGTTCCGGCCCGGCTGAACTGGCAAGGAGCCTGCGCCGCTACATCTGATCTCCGCGCCCTAGTACAGCGCGCTTACTTATCCGTTGGGGATGGGGGCGCGTCCGGCCCGCGGCGGTTTTCCGCCCGCAGGGCCGGGCGCGTCCTTTTCCTTATCTGAGGGGGTCGTTACGCTCTCCGGATGACCGACATGGCTCCAGAGTCCGAAGACGACGCCCCGCCGGCCGAGGACGGCAACGCCAAGCCCTATTCGGTCTCGGAGCTGGCGTTTGCGCTGAAGCGGACGCTGGAGGAGGCCTATGGGTTCGTGCGCCTGCGGGGCGAAATCTCCAAGGTCACCAACCATTCCAACGGCCACATCTATCTGACCCTGAAGGACGAGCGCGCCGCCATCGACGGGGTGGTCTGGAAGGGCCAGGTGCGCGGGCTTTCCATCCGGCCGGAGCAGGGGCTGGAGGTGATCGTCACCGGCAAGATCACCGCCTATCCGCAGGGCTCACGCTACCAGATCGTCATCGAGACCATGGAAGCCGCCGGCGTCGGCGCGCTCCTGGCGCAGCTCGAACGGCTGAAGGCGCGGCTGGCCGAGGAAGGCCTGTTCGCGGCGGAGCGGAAACAGGCGCTCCCCAACCTGCCCGCGGTGGTCGGCGTGATCACCAGCCCGACGGGCGCCGTGATCCGCGACATCCTGCACCGCATCCGCGACCGCTGGCCGTGCCGGGTCATCGTCTGGCCGGTGGTGGTGCAAGGCGACGCCGCCGCCGCCCAGGTCGCCGCCGCGATCCGCGGGTTCGAGGCCCTGGAGCCGGGCGGGGCGGTCCCCAGGCCCGACGTGCTGATCGTGGCGCGCGGCGGCGGCTCGGTGGAGGACCTCTGGGCGTTCAACGACGAGGCGCTGGCCCGCGTCGTCGCGGACTGCACGATCCCGCTGATCAGCGCCGTGGGCCACGAGACCGACACCACGCTGATCGACTTCGTCTCCGACCGGCGGGCGCCCACGCCGAGCGCCGCGGCGGAGATGGCGACGCCGGTGCTGGCCGAGCTGAAGGCGCTGGTCAGCGACTTCGGGGCGCGGATGCACCGGACCGGCGGCCGCGCCGTGGAGGACCGCCGCGGACGCGTCGAGGCCGCCGGTCGGGCGATCACCCGGGTCACCGACCTCGTGGAGCTGGCCGCCCAGCGCTTCGGCATCGTCTCCGGCCGGCTGGCGGCGGGCCTGGCCCGCAACGCCGCGGCCCATGAGCGCGACCTGGTGCGGATCTCCGGCCGGCTCTCACCGCTCCTGCTGCAGAGGCCGCAAGCCGTGCAGCGGCAGCGGCTGGACGGGTTCGCGGGGCGCCTGCAACCGGGCGTGCTACGCGGCCTTGAGCGCGCGTCCGAACGGCTGGAGGCGCTCTCCAAGCTCTACATCGCCGTCGACCCGGAGCGGCCGTTGCAGCGCGGCTTCGCCCGCGTGACCCGCGCCGACGGCTCCATCGTCCACGCAGGCGCCGCACTGGCCAGCGGCGAGGAAGTGGCGATCAAGTTCGGCGACCAGGTCACCCGGCAGGCGGTGATCGAGGGCGCAGCGACCGACCCACCGGCCCTGAAACCGGCCCGACCGAAGCCGAAAGCGGCCACGCCGCCGCAGGGTGACCTGTTCTGACCCCTGTTGCAGCGGGGGCCGGCGCGCTAAATAGGGGCCCATGAACGCCCATGATCGCGACTTCACCGGCACGGACCTGGCCATGCTGCACTACGGCGATGGCGACTTCGCTGTCCTGAAGCCCGGCCGCTATGTGGTCTGCGCGGTGACTGGCAAGAAGGTGCCGCTGGAGCAGCTCCGCTACTGGAGCGCCGCGCTCCAGGAAGCCTACGTCGGCCCCGGCGAGGCGCTGCAGCGCTGGAAAGAGACCAACGGCTAGGCCTTGCGCCGTTTGTAGGTCTCGTTCGGCCACCGTTTGTGCACCCAGAACCATTCGGTCGGGCGCTCAAGGATTCGCTCTTCGATGAAGCTGTTGATCCGCCGTACGCCGGCTTCGATGTCGGCGTTGCGGTCGCCGGTGTCCTCGAGCCGGATCGGGTCGTGCACCACCACCCGGAACCGCGCCTTTTCCAGCCGCTGGACGCTCATGGGCTGGATCGGAATGCCGAAGCGCAGCGCGAAGCTCGCTGGCCCGGGCGCCGTGTGGGCCGTGACGCCGAACAGAGGCGCGGCCACGCCGCCGTTGAACTTCTGGTCGTTCATCAGGGCCACGCATTCGCCGCGCTTCAGCGCCCGCAGGAGTTCGCGCGCGCCGTCCGTGCCCTTGGGCGCAAAGAGCCGCACGCCATAGCGCCAGCGGCTGCGGCGCAGTCGCTCGTCCACATAGGGGTTGTTGAAGGCCCGGTAGGTGATCTGGCAGGTGATCCCCGCGTGGATGATCACCGCGGGCATGATCTCGAAGCTGGAGAAGTGGCCTGAAATGAAGACCACCGGCCCGCCGCCGTCGCGGATCGCGGTCAATCGCTCGGCTCCCACCACCTCGACGCGGGTCGGATCGGCGATGATCCGATCGAGGATCAGGAATTCGAGAGCCCAGCGACCGAACTGATCCCACTGTGCCGCTAAGAGGCGTCTCACCTCCGCGTCCGAGGCCTCTGGAAAGACAATCCGCAGATTTGTCTCGGCGACACGGTGGGCGCTGGTCAACGGCCCGACGCTGCGCGCCAGCCACGCCCCGAAGTCAGACACTGCATCTATTGGAAACAAACGGACCAAAAAATCAGCAAAATCATAGAGCCAAGCTTCAAACCGCCACTGGGTGATCTGTCGCATCCGGGGCAGGGATTCTGTCATGCATCTTAACTAAGGCTGGCTTCGTAACCTTAGCAACGCGTGGATTTGGCGCGGAGCTTGCGACGGGCCCCGCATGCCGTCCCGCAACGGGACATGGGGTATTAGGAGATGGGCGTCGCGTCATGATGGATGTGATCGATATTCATCTGGGTCGTCGGCTTCGCCGCCGCCGCCGGATCCTGGGTCTGACCCAGCAGCAGCTCGCCGGCGCTTGCGGTGTGCGCTTCCAGCAGATTCAGAAGTACGAGTGCGCCGCCAACCGGATGTCGGCCGCGCGCCTTTGGCAACTCGCTGAGGTGCTCGAGGTCCCGGTCAGCTATTTCTACGAAGGACTCGGCCAGGAATCGCAGATCGACAAAGAGCCGGAGCCGCCGGAACCCTATGCCGGCAAAGACACCAAGGACCTCATTCAGGCCTTCTACAGCCTGAGCGAGCGGCCCCGTCAGCGCCTTCTGGACCTGGCCAAGTCCCTGAACGAGACCGAGCCTGACGTCGTTAGGCACGCGTTTCCCTAAGTCTCGGCAGGGGGTAAAGCGGTCTGATGACCGCTGACGCCCCCACCCGCATCTCTCCAGAAGTGTTCGATGAGCTCGACGCGTTTCTTGTCCAGCTCAACGGCGCGGCGGCAGGAGCGATCCTGCCGCTGTTTCGCGCCGACCACGGCCTGATCGACAAGGGCGGGGCCAAGGGTTTCGACCCAGTCACCGAGGCCGACAGGGGCGCCGAGCGCGCCATCCGCGCCCTGATCACCGAGCGTTACCCGCACCATGGGGTGATCGGCGAGGAATATGGCGAGGACCGTCCCGACGCCGAGTGGGTCTGGGTGCTGGATCCGGTGGACGGGACCCGGGCCTTCATCGCGGGCCTGCCAGTCTGGACCACGCTGATCGGCCTGCGCCATCAGGGCAAGCCTGTCCTGGGCTCCATCGGCCAGTCGTTCCTGGGCGAGCTCTACATCGGCCATGCCGGCGGCTCGCGCCTGATGACCCGCGGGACCAGCCGTCCGCTCAAGGTGCGGCCCTGCCCCAAGCTTTCCGACGCGCTGATCGCCACCACCGATCCGGCCATCTTCCAGGACGCCGAGCGCGAGGCCTGGCGCGCCGTGCGCGCGGGCGCCCGGTTGGCGCGGCTGGGCTGCGACGCCTACGCCTACGCCATGGTGGCGGCCGGCACGATCGACCTGGTCGTCGAGACCCGTCTGCAGGCATGGGACATCGACGCGGCGATCCCGGTGATCGCCGGCGCAGGAGGGCTCACAACCGACTGGCAAGGCCAGCCGGTCGGGCCCCACGGAGGGCGTGTCGCCATCGCCGGCGACCGCGCCTGTCTCGACGAGGCGCTGGTCGCTCTAAGCGCGGTCTAAGCTACTTTTTCTTCGCGGCGGGCTTCTTGGCGGCCGGTTTCTTGGCCGGAGCCTTCTTGGCGGCCGGCTTCTTCGCCGCCGCGGGCTTCTTGGCGGCCGCGGGCTTTGCCGCGACCTTCTTGGCCGGAGCTTTCTTCGCAGCAGGCTTTTTGGCGGCCGGCTTCTTGGCGGCGGCCTTCTTCACCGCGGGCGCCTTGGCGGCGGCCGGCTTGGCGGCCTTCTTGGCGGCCGGCTTCTTGGCCGCCGCGGGCTTCTTGGCCGCGGCCGGTTTGGCGGCGGCTTTCTTGGCTGCAGGTTTCTTCATCGCTGGTTTCCTCTTGGCCGCAGTCTTTTTCGCTGCGGGCTTGGGGGTGGCGGCGGGCGCCGACACCGTGGGCTTGGGAGCCGCCGGGGCGGCGGCGGCCGGGGCCATTGCGGTGGCCGGGGCGGGTTTTGGCGGTGCGGCCGGCGTCGGCGCAACTCGGCCGGTGAGCGCGTCGAGAGCCCTCAGAAAGATGTTACGCATCGGGTCGGTCTCCATCAGGATTTCGTGGTAGGCGCCGGGGACGGTGATGAACTTGCCCTGCGGCAGGTGGCGGGCGGCGGCGGCCTGCGTGGCCGGATCGATAAGCGGGTCGTCCTCAGCAGACACAATGACCACCGGCACGGTGACGTTCCGCAGCGACTCCGGGCGAGCAAGAAAGGCCGAGGTGCGCAGCGCGAAATCGATCCAGCTCCAGGTTGGCGCGCCGAGCGCCAGTTTCGGCTCGGCGGCGATCAGGCCGCAGGCGCGCGCGAAGCGCACCGGATCGTGGGTCAGGGCATTGCCTTCGAAGGTCGCGTCGAAGGGCTTCCCCGCGCCGCCCAGCGTGTAGGCGCCGCCGCGACCGACCATCAGATTGAGGCCGGTCAGCATCCGCGAGACCACCAGCGGAAAGGGCGTGCGCAGCCCGAGCATCGGCGCCGAGAGGATCGCGCCCACGAACCGCGTCTCGCCCTGCGCCATGGCCAGCAGAGTCAGAGCCGCGCCCATGGAATGAGCCACCGCCACCCACGGCTTGGGCAGGCGTTCGGCATAGGCGTTCAGCATCAGACGGAAGTCGTCGAGGTAGGGTTTGGCGCCCTTGGCGTGGCCCTTCAGCGGCTCAGTAAGGTCGCGCCGTGACAGGCCCTGTCCGCGCCAGTCGTGCGCCAGCACCACGAAGCCCCGGTCGAGGAGTTCGCCGATGACCTCGTAGTATTTTTCGATGGGCTCGGTGCGCCCGCCCGACAGCACGATCGAACCCCGCGCCCGTGCGCCTGGCGCGAGCGCCGGCGTCCACAGGGCAGCGCGCAGTTTCGCCCCGCCCGCGCCGGCGAACCAAGCGGCCTCGCCGCGCGGCGGAGCCTTGGCGTCGGCGGTCTCGATCAGGGGCGCGTGGTCGGCCATCACCCGTGCCTTAAGCCGCCTTGGAAAACAGAGACTGAATCTTCGGTTGGAGTTTCATCGCCAGGCCCATGTCGGACAGCTTCAATCGTCCGCTCATCATGGCCCGAGTCGGGTCAAGCTCACCCTTGCCGAGTGCGGTCAGGTCCTTCAGCCCGACGGTGACCACCAGATCCGCCGGCAGGTCGTCGTTGGTGACCGTGGCGCCATCGATGTGGATGACGCCCGCGCCCTTGAGATCCAGCTTGATCGACGCGCCAAAACCCGAGGCGTCAAGACCGTCGCCGGAGGCCGCGGCGCCGCGGATACGGTCGGTCAGCTCCTCCAGAGTCGCCATACTCCAGCTCTCCCAAATCAGTCGGAGCTTCGCTTCTGACGTGTGGGAAGTAAACCGTCAGGCATTGGCTGTGGCGGGCTTCACGAACTTGAGCGTCATTCGGTCACTTTCTCCGACGGCGTCGTACTTCGCGTGATCGAAGGTGGGATCGGCCGGCTGGCCGCGCGGCGAGGAGCGGCGCACCGGCGGCAGCGTCCAGACGCCGAACGGATGATTGTGATCGTCCTTCTGGTTGGCGTTGATCTCGCTGGCCGCGGCCAGCGTGAAACCGGCTTCCTGCGCGAGCTGAACCACGTAGGCCTGGGGCACATAGCCGCTGGCGGCCATGGGATCGGGCGTGGCGGCCGGATCGGCGCGATGCTCCTCGACCCCCAGCACGCCTCCGGATTTCAGGGCCGCGAAGGCGTCGCGGAAAGCCTTCTCCGCCAGCCCTGCCGCCATCCAGTTGTGCAGGTTGCGCAGGAACAGGACGAGGTCCGCCGAGCCGGCCGGGGCGACCGGCCCGCTGGTGGGCCCAAAGGCCGTCATCGTGACCTTGCCGTAGAGTCTGGGATGGTCGGCCAGCTTGCGACGGTAGGCCTCGGCCATCTCACGGCCCGCGGCGTCGGAAGCCTGCAGGGCGGCGGCGTAGAACCTGCCACCGGTGGCGGCCAGGAACGGGGCGATGATGTCGGTGAACCAGCCCGCGCCCGGCCAGAATTCAACGACCGTCTGGCCTGGCGCAAGACCCCAGAATTTCAGCGACTGCGCGGGATGGCGCCAGGGGTCCCGCGCCCGGTCGGCGGGCAGGCGCCACGCGCCGGCGACGGCGGCCTCGATGGTGGTGGGCGGAGCCGGCGACTTCGGCCCGACGCCGCAGGCGCTGAGCGCCGCGGCGCTGAGCAGCATCGCGCGCCGGGAGATGGACATGTCCGGATGCGTCATTCGACCTCGCCACGCCCCCCGGCGCGAGCTTCGCCCCAAGCTCGTCCATCGGACTAGCGCGGGCCGCGCGGCCGGTCAAAGGGGCCTCGATGGCGGTGTGGCGCCGCAAGGCCTTGAACCGAAGAATCGCCGCCCTACCTCAAGACCTGGAGGCGCTGGATGTCCGGGCCTCTGGGCCGGCGAGGCCTTATGGCTCGCACGGTCCCGATGAACCGCAACCTTGCTGTGAAAGAAGGATGTGACCGCATGCGTACGATCGACTTCTCCCCGCTCTATCGCTCCGTCGTCGGCTTCGACCGCCTGGCCGATCTGCTGGACAGCGCCACCGCCGACGGCGCGGCCGGCGGCTATCCGCCCTACAACATCGAGCGCACCGACGAGAACGCCTACCGCGTCGAGATCGCGGTCGCCGGTTTCCGGTCCGAGGAACTGAACATTGAGGTGAAGGAAAACCTGCTCACCGTGACCGGCCGTAAGGCCGCGAACGACGAGCCGCGCCGCTTCCTGCACCGTGGCCTCGCCGAGCGCAATTTCGAGCGCAAGTTCCAGCTCGCCGACTATGTGGTGGTGACCGAGGCCGCGCTCGCCGACGGCCTGCTTTCCATCGCGCTGAAGCGCGAACTGCCCGAGGCGCTGAAGCCCCGCCGCATCGAGATCGCGACCGGCCAGCCCGGCCTGATCGAAGGCGAAAAGGCCGCGTAACTTTGCGGTCTGATTGAAGACGGGCGGCGCGAGCGATCGCGTCGCCCTTTTTCGTGAGCGCACCAAACCCACCCGCGGAATTTTCGTGTTCGCTAGATGCCTTCGTCCAGGCCGCGCGAGCCGTGACGGGTGACGCCCGAGAAGTTGGCCTGTTTGGTGAGCGCGCCCGAGAAGTTGGCGCGGCTGACATCGGCGTCGATGAAGATCGCCTGACGCACGTCGGCGCCCGTCAGGTCGGAGCCCTTCAGCTCAGCCCTCCGAAGATCGCAGGCCAGCACTCTGTCGGCGCCCAGGAGCAGCGGCCCCATCTGTGCTTCGCGCAGGTCGGAGCCCGAGAGCTTGGCGTCGGCGAGCTTGGCGCCGCGCAGATCGGCCCGTCGCAGATTGCAGTTGCGCAAGTCCGCGCCCTCGAGATGGGCGCCCTGCAGCTGCACGCCTTCCATATCGATACCGTAGAACACCGCGCCTTTGGCCGACAGCGCCGTCAGATTGTAGCCGCGCACGGTCTCGAGCGCCCTGAGATCGGCTCCATCGAACACCGAGGGCGCGCCGTGCAGGCCGCCGGTCTCGCACCAGCGCGCGTGGTCCTGGATCATGGTCTTGTAGGGCAGGCTGGACGCGGCGATGCCGGCCGGCTTGTCGGTGAGCGCGCCGGCCATATTGGCGTTGGAAACGTTCCACGACAGCGTCTTTGCGCCCACCAGCACCGCGTCGCGCAGGTCCGCGCCGGCGAGGTCCGCGCCCGACAGGTCGGCGCCCGAAAGATTGCAGCCTTTCATGGTCGCCTGCTTCAGGTTGGCGCGCACCAGGCGGGCGTCCTTGAGGATGGCGTCGGTGAAGTCGGCGCGCACGGCGATGACGCCGGAGAGCTTGGAGCGTTCGAGGTTGGCGCCGACCAGCTTGGCGCCCTGGGCGTCGCCGACCCTGGCCGAGCCGCCGGCCTCGATGCGGCGGAAGCCCACCTTGGGATCGGCGGCGGCCAGTACGCCTTCGCGCAGGTCGGCCTCGAACATGTCCGCGCCAGTGAGATCGGCGTTGCGAAGGCAGGCGCCGCGCAGATCGGCCCGGCGCAGCGAGGCGCCGCGCAGGTCGACGTCCTGCAGGTCGGCGCCGAACATGATGGCGTGGTCGAGCCTGGCGCCCTGCATGAGGCAGCCGGCCAGCACCGCGCCGGAGAAGTCCGCGTCGCAGAGGTTGCGTCCGGAAAGGTCGAGACCGGAGAGGTCCGTCCAGGCGAACACAGCCCGCGCGCCGCCCGGCTTGGAAGTCCACAGACGATCGTGCCGCGCGCAGATCGCGTCGGCTTCCGTCTGGGTGATGCGGCGGGTGATGTGAGACGCTTCGGACATGAGACTCTTAACGACCAGGCGGCATGGTTACCTGATCCTAGACGGTGGTCCTTAACGGGCCATTTCCGACGTTCAACCCCCGCCGCGCGGCCGGTATGCGGCATAGAGCGCCGACGCCGCCTCGCCAAGCACGCCCAGATCCCGCGCAATACCAGCCTCGCGCAGGCGTTTGAGACCGCGGCCGGCGGCCATGACCGAAGCGTCCTCGCAGGCGATGACGACACGCGCGACCGCCGCGCTCGCCAGCCGTTCGCCGCAGGACGCCGCGCCCGAAGAGCGCACGCCGCAGGGCTCCAGGGTGACATAGGCGACGGCCCCGCGGGCCGCCTCGCCGGCCCGGTCGAGTGCGATCTCCTCGGCGTGCGGCCGCCCGCCCGGCGCCGTGGCCGCCTCGCCGACCACCGCGCCGTCCTTGACGATCACGCAGCCGACGGAGGGATTGTCGCCAGTCAGGCCGACGTTGGCCGTTGCGAGCGCGATGGCGCGCGCCATCCAGACTTCGTCTTCCGCTTTCGTCATGGGCTCATCATGGCCCTTCTCCCCTTATGGGAGAAGTTCAGGCCACGGCGGGCAACGCCTGCGCCCGGGCCTGGTCCAGATATCGCGCCGCGGTTGGCTTCAGATGCGCATCGAGCTCGATCAGCAGCGGATTGCCGGTGGGGATCTCGACTCCGACGATCGCCTCGCCCGAGACGCCGAACAAGAGCTTGACGATGGCGCGGAGCGAATTGCCGTGGGCGGCGACCAACAGGGTCTCGCCGGCCAGGAGACAGGGGACGATCTCGGCGTCCCAGTAGGGCTGCACGCGGAAGAGCGTGGTCTCCAGGCTTTCGGTGTCGGGGAGCACCGCGCCGGCATAGCGGCGGTCCTTGTGGAAGTCGAATTCACTTCCGGACGCCAGCGGCGGCGGCGGGATGTCATAGGAGCGGCGCCAGATCTTGACCTGGTCGGCGCCATGTTTGGCGGCGGTCTCGGTCTTGTTGAGGCCGGTCAGGCCGCCGTAGTGGCGCTCGTTCAGCCGCCAGTCCTTGACCTCCGGCACGAAGGTCTGGCCGGCCGCCGCCAAGGCCAGCCAGGAGGTGCGGATGGCGCGCGTCAGCACCGAGGTGAAACAGCGGTCGATCGCCAGCCCCGCGGCGGCGATCAGCTCGCCGCCCTTCGTCGCCTGGGCCTCGCCTTCGGCGGTCAGGTCCACGTCCACCCAACCGGTGAAGCGGTCTTCCAGGTTCCACTGGCTCTGGCCGTGGCGCAGCAGGATGAGGGTGGGCAAGGCAGGCGAGCTCCGGAGGTTGTGAATTGGCCGTGACGGTCAGGGGCGCTTTCTAGCCGCAGGCCCGGCGATGAGCCAACGGATTGGTCCGCCGCGGGCGAAGCAGCTATAGAACCCGCATGCTCGACCGCCTCTATCTGCCCGCCCTGGTCCTGGCCGCCATCGCCGCCGTAGCGTTGGCCAGCGTCTGGCCCCAGGGCTATGGCGACCGCTCCCCGTCGCCGTTCGGCTCGACTCCCATCCAGCGGACGCCGGCCATGCGCGCGGCCATGCAGCGCGAGACCGCCGCGGCCCAGCGGCGCACCAACCAGGCCCGCGCCGCGGTGCGAGACCTGCAGGCCCAGGCGCTCGCCCCATCGCAATGAGAAACCCGGCGCTATGACCGATTTCGACGCCATCGCCGTCGGCCGCAGGGTTCTGACCGCCGAGGCCGAGGCCCTGACGGTCCAGGCCGCGGGCCTTGGCGCGCCCTTCATCGCCGCGGTGGACCGACTGTTTTCCGCGAAAGGCCGGATCGTCTGCACCGGCATGGGCAAGTCCGGCCACGTGGCGCGCAAGATCGCCGCCACCTTCGCCTCCACCGGTTCGCCGGCCTTCTTCGTCCATCCCGCAGAGGCGAGCCACGGCGACCTGGGCATGATCGGCCAGGAGGACGTGATCATCGCGCTCTCCAAGTCCGGCGAGGTGCGCGAGTTGGCCGACGTGATCGCCTACGCCACACGCTTCTCGATTCCGCTGATCGCGCTCACCGCCGATCCGTCGAGCGCGCTGGGCCAGGCCGCCGACGTGGTGCTGCAACTGGCGGCGGCGGACGAGGCCACCTCGGAGGTCAATGCGCCGACCACCTCGACCACCCTGCAACTGGCCTTGGGCGATGCGCTGGCGGTGGCGCTCCTGGAGCGGCGCGGGTTCAAGCCGCAGGACTTCCGGGTTTTTCACCCCGGCGGCAAGATCGGCGCAATGCTGAGCACCGTCGGCGATCTGATGCATGGCCTGGGCGAACTGCCGCTGGTGGCCGCCGCAACGCCGATGGAAGAGGCGCTGCTGGTGATGACCGAGAAACGCTGGGGGATCGTCGGCGTGACGGATGCTCAGGGCCGGCTGACCGGGGCGGTCACCGACGGCGACCTGCGCCGCCACATCACCGGCCTGATGTCCCATACCGCTGGCGAGGTGATGACGCCCGGCCCCAAGAAGACCGTTCCACCCACCATGCTGGCGTCAGAGGCGCTGGCCCTGATGAGCGATCCGCCGCCGGCCGTCACCGTGCTGTTCGTCGTCGAGGCCGGAACGCCGGTCGGAATCCTGCACATCCACGACCTGCTGCGCGCCGGAGTGATGTAGAAGGCGCTCCGTACACCTTCCTGAAGGACCCGCGCGGTAATCGTCCGCGCCCCGTCCGCCCTGCGTCCCCGGAGTCCCGATGCTGCCAGCTCCCCGCGCCGATCTCGTCTCCAACACCTATGATTTCGAAAACCTGCCGCTGGTGAAGGCCACGGGGTTCCGCGAATACGACGCGCGCTGGCTGTTCGGTCCGGAGATCAACCTCCTGGGCATCCAGGCGCTGGGCCTGGGCCTCGGGACCTACATCCACGAGCTCGGCCAGACGCGCATCGTGGTGGGCCACGACTACCGCAGCTACTCGCTCAGCATCAAACAGGCGCTCACCATCGGCCTGGTGGCCGCCGGGTGCGAGGTGATCGACATCGGCCTCGCCACCTCGCCCATGGCCTATTTCGCCCAGTTCGACCTTGACGCGCCGTGCGTCGCCATGGTCACCGCCAGCCACAACGAAAACGGCTGGACCGGGGTGAAGATGGGCGCGCAACGCCCGCTGACCTTCGGCCCCGACGAGATGGGCCGGCTGAAGGAGATCGTGCTCTCCGGGACCTGGAAGCAGCGGCCGGGTGGCAGCCTCGCCCACGTGGACGGCGTGGCCGAGCGCTACATCGCCGACGCCGCCAGCCGCGCCAGCATCAAGCGCCCGCTGACCGTGGTCTGCGCCTGCGGCAACGGCACGGCCGGCGCCTTCGCGCCCGATGCCCTGCGCCGCATGGGCGTGGCGGTGGTGGTGGAGATGGACTGCCAGCTCGACTGGAATTTCCCCAAGTACAATCCGAACCCGGAAGACAGCGTCATGCTGCACGCCATGGCCGACGCCGTGCGCCAGTACGGCGCGGACCTGGCGCTGGGCTTCGACGGCGACGGCGACCGCTGCGGGGTGGTGGACGACGAAGGCGAAGAGATCTTCGCCGACAAGATCGGCCTGATGCTGGCTCGCGACCTTTCCGGCCTGCACAAGAACGCCACCTTCGTGGTCGACGTGAAGTCCACCGGCCTCTTCGCCACCGACCAGGTGCTGCACGCCAATGGGGCCACCACCGTCTACTGGAAAACCGGCCACTCCTACATCAAGCGCAAGACCGCCGAGCTGGGCGCCCTGGCCGGCTTCGAGAAGTCCGGCCACTTCTTCTTCAACCCGCCGATCGGGCGCGGCTACGACGACGGCATTGTGGCGGCCGCGGCGATCCTCTCCATGCTCGACCGCAACCCGGGGAAGAAACTCTCGGACCTGAAGAAGGCCCTGCCGGTCGCCTACACCTCGCTCACCATGAGCCCGCATGTGGCCGACGAGGTGAAGTACGGCCTGGTGGACGAGGTGGTGGCCGAATACACCGCGCTCCGCGACGCCGGCGGCACGATCCTGGGCCGCAAGATCGCCGACCTGATCACGGTCAACGGCGTGCGCGTGGCGCTCGAGGATGGCTCCTGGGTCCTGGTCAGGGCTTCGTCCAACAAGCCCGAGATCGTGGTGGTGGTGGAATCGACCCAAAGCGAGGACGACATGCGCGCCCTCTTCCACAAGGAAGTGAAGCCGCGCCTGGCCAAGCATCCCGAGGTCGGCGCCTACAACCAGGAAATCTGACAGAGGCTCAAAGCCGCCGATGCGCGCCGACGCCTATCGCTTTCGGCCCTGTTGCGAGGCCGACCTACCGATCGTGGCCACATGGCGGGCGCAGCCGCACGTCCGACGTTGGTGGGGCGCCGCTGAAAAGGAGCCCGTGGCCGAGAACCTGGTGGACCCAAAGCTTGCCCTTTGGATCGTCGAGCTCGACGGGCGGCCGTTCGCCTTCATCCAGGACTATCGGATCGACGAGCACTCGCCGCATCACTTCGACCATCTGCCGCCGGGGTCGCGCGGCATAGACCTCTTCATCGGCGAGGCCCACCGGCTGGGCCTCGGGCACGGCCCGCGGCTCCTGCGCCAGCACGTGGACGCGATGTTCGCCGGAGGCGTCCCTGCCGCCGGTATTGACCCGCACCCGGACAACCTCGCCGCCCGCCGCGCCTTCGAAAGGGCCGGCTTCACCACCGTGAGCGGTCCTCTCGAAACGCGGTGGGGACGCGCAGTCCTGATGGAGCGGCGCGCCCGGCTCTGATCGCGTCAGCCCTTGCCGATCTCCACCGGCACGAAGCTGCGCTGGGCGCCGCGGGCGACGAACAGCAGCACCTTGCTGCGTCCCGCAGCCCGCGCCTGCTTCACGGCCGAAGCCAGGTCCGCCGGCGAGTGGGTGTCGTGGTCGCCGGCCCGCAGGATCAGGTCGCCTCGACGCAGCCCGACCTCGGCGGCGGGCGAATCGCCGCGCACGCCCGCGACCCGCACCCCGTGGCCCTCAGCATCCGGGGTGACCTGCATGCCCAGCACCGCCGGGCCGGCGTCCGGCCCGCCGCGGTCCTGCGGCGTCATATCGTTGAACGCCAGCTGGTCTTCCGAGGGGCGCAGGCCCGAACGGATCGAGAGCTGCCGCACCTGGCCGTCGCGGCGCACCTCCAGCCGGACCTGATCGCCGGCGTGGATCATGCCGACCTGGCGGGTCAGGTCCGACGCGTGGTCGACCGCAACGCCATTCACTTTCATGACCAGGTCGCCGGCCCGCAGGCCCGCCGCCGCCGACGGGCCGCCGGGGGTGATCTCGGCCACCAGGGCGCCGTGCGCGGGAACACCCAGGCTTTCGGCGATCTCCGGCGTCACGTCCTGCGCCATGGCCCCGATGTAGCCTCGGGCGACCTTGCCGCTGGAGATCAGCTGGCGGCTGACCTGGGCGGCCACATCGGCCGGGATGTCGAAGCCGATCCCTACCGAGCCGCCGGACGGCGAGTAGATGGCGGTGTTCACGCCCACCACGCGGCCGTTCAGGTCGAAAGTCGGACCGCCGGAGTTGCCGCGGTTGATCGGGGCGTCGATCTGCATGAAATCGACGTAGCTGGACCCCGAGACGTTTCGCCGGCCGAGCGCCGAGACGATGCCGGCAGTCGCCGTTCCGCCCAGGTTGAACGGATTGCCCACCGCCACTACCCAGTCGCCGACCCTGGGCTTGGCGCGGTCCTCGAAACTGACAAAGGGCAGGCCCGTGGCGTCGATCTTCAGCACCGCCAGGTCAGTCGCCTGGTCGCGCCCCACCAGACGGGCCCGGAAGGTGCGGTCGTCCGAGGTATGGACGGTGATCTTGTCCGCGTGATCGATCACGTGATTGTTGGTGACCACATAGCCGTCGGCGGAGATGAAGAAGCCGGAGCCCGCGCCGCGCATCGGCTGGGCCTGCGCCTGGGGGAGCTGCTGGAAGAACCGGCGCAGTTCTGGCGGAAAGCCGTCCGGCGGGCCCCCCGGACCGTCCTGGTCGTCGCCGAAGCCCTGGAACTGCTCGGAGATGGCGCGCGGACCGATCTTGCCTTCGACCTCGATGGAGACCACGGCCGGGGCGACATGCTGCACGATATCGGCGAACGAGACCGGCGCGCCCACCGCGGCGGCGGCGACGGGGCGGGCGTTGACTGCGCCCTCCGTGACACCGCCGGCGCGCGCGACATAGCCCCCGGCCGCCGCGGCGCACAGGGCCGCAGCGGCGACACCGTAGGTAGCGAGTTTCTTGCGAGTATCCATTGCCTTCGATTTGACCTCTCAAGCCCAACCCAGAATGAGGCCGAAAGTGTCGCCGAACCGCGGTACGGTTCGATGGCCGACTTTCGGCAGGGCTGTGGCGCAATCTCGGCGGCTTTGCGGCAGAGCTTGTCGCCGCTGCGGTTCGCAGCGCGCAGCGACATAATTTACCTCTCTGCCCTACCCCGTCTGGCGCAGCGGGCGCAGGCGTGCTGAAAGCACCGCGGGCGCCGAGTCGAGGGATCTTGAATGCACGTGGCGATGATCGGGACAGGCTATGTGGGCCTCGTCAGCGGCGCCTGTTTCGCCGACTTCGGACACACCGTGACCTGCATCGACAAGGATGCCGGCAAGATCGAGCGCCTGCAGACCGGCGGCATCCCGATCTACGAGCCGGGCCTGGAGCTGCTGGTGGCCCAGAACGTCAAGGCCGGCCGCCTGTTCTTCGCCACCGACGCGGAAAAGGCGGTGCGCGAGGCCGACGCGGTGTTCATCGGCGTGGGCACGCCCTCGCGGCGCGGCGACGGCTATGCGGACCTCTCCTACGTCTATGCCGCCGTCGAGGAGATCGCGGGCTTCGTGGAAGGCTTCACCGTGGTGGTCACCAAGTCCACCGTACCGGTGGGGACCGGCGACGAGATCGAGGCGATCATCAAGCGCGTGAACCCCAAGGCCGATGTGGCCGTGGTGTCGAACCCCGAATTCCTGCGTGAAGGCGCGGCGATCGAGGACTTCAAGCGCCCGGACCGCGTCGTGGTCGGCACGCTCGACGAACGCGCCCAGGCGGTGATGCGCGAGCTCTACCGCCCGCTCTACCTCAACGAGACGCCGATCCTGTTTACCAGCCGGCGCACCAGCGAACTGATCAAATACGCCGCCAACGCCTTCCTCGCGCTGAAGATCACCTACATCAACGAGATGGCCGACCTCTGCGAAGCGGTGGGCGCCGACGTGCAGCAGGTGGCGCGCGGCATCGGCCTGGACGGCCGCATCGGGGCCAAGTTCCTGAACGCCGGGCCGGGCTATGGCGGTTCCTGCTTCCCGAAGGACACCATTGCGCTGGTGCGAACGGCCCGCGACGCCGGCGCCCCGCTGGACCTTGTCGAGACCACGGTGAAGGTCAACGACGAGCGCAAGCGGGCCATGGCGCGCAAGGTGATCAAGGCGCTGGGCGGCGACGTGAAAGGCAAGACCGTGGGCGTGCTTGGCCTGACCTTCAAACCGAACACCGACGATATGCGCGACGCGCCGTCGCTGGCGATCATCCCGGCCCTGCAGGACAAGGGCGCCAAGGTGCAGGCCTTCGACCCCGAGGGTCATGAGGCGCGCGGCCTGCTCACCGGCGTGGACTTCAAGGACGACCCCTACGACGTGGCCGAAGGCGCCGACGTGCTGGTGATCATCACCGAGTGGGATCAGTTCCGGGCGCTGAACCTGAACCGCATCAAGCTGTTGATGAAAGCCCCTGTGCTGGTCGATCTGCGCAATATCTACAAGCCCGACGACATGCGCGCCCGCGGCTTCGCCTACACCAGCATCGGCCGCGCGGCGGTCTGACTGGCCTGTCGCAGCGGGTCGGCTAGAGCCTGACCGCGCTT
>PLEH01000304.1 GCA_003136395.1 Phenylobacterium sp. | reverse complement strand
GCTGGCGCGCGCCATGCGCAACCCCCGCCTGATCCTGCGCAAGCTCAGGAAGAAATTCGGCTAAGGCGGCAGGCCGCCCCTTCCGGCTAGCCAGCGAGAGCCTCTAGCGCCCGAGCCACCGTTTCAGGACCCCCCGAACGCCTTCTTCGCGAAGGGTGCGGCTCGACAGGACGCATACGATCAGCCCAAGCACCGCGGCAACGCCCGCAGCGGCCAGGATCACCAGCATATTTTCTTGTGTTGCGTCCATCTCGGACCCCCCCGGCCGATGGCATGCTCAATAGAGTCTAGCCTATAGGCCCAGGATTTTACGTGGCAATGACGGAGTGTCACAGGACCCCGACAGTCCGGTCGTATGGTTGAAGCGGTTCAACGGGGTATGTGCGACGGTTCGCGCCTTGAATTCGGCCCGATTGGCGCCGACACCTGTTTCGAGTCTTCGCGCGATTGGTCGCACCCCAATTACGTTAGTAATCAAAAATGCGTCCTGATCGTCAACGCGTTCGTAATGACGATAATTTACAACTTCGCTTTCGGATGGGCACCAGGACAGCTTATGCTGAATGTAGAATGAACAAAGACGGCTTCAATATTTCGCGACGTGCGTTGCTGGGAAGCGCAGCGAGTGTAGCGGCCGCGATGACCTTGAGCGGCTGTAGCGCGCGCGCGATCGCCGCCGCACCGGCCGGCGCCGCCAAGATCGGTCCGTCGACGTCGTGGCACGGCGCTGCCGGTTCAGGCTTCAGCAGCATCCCGACCGATGCGGTCCGCACGACCGCCAAGCCTGCGTTGCGATGGAATGTCGCCCAGTTCCAGAGGTTCGCGGGCGACCTCGTGGTCATCGCCGAGGCCGACGCGCTGGGGGGCATCGCCTACGTGGACTTCTTCGTGGAAGGTAACACGGTACGCGTCTCCAATTGGACGCGGGTTAGCGATTTCGACGTGAACGGCAATCCGCGCACCCGTACTGGCTACGCCTTCACGCTGGATCATGCCGCGTTCATGGCGCAGAGCCCGGCCGGCAACACGATCAACATCTATGCGCGCGCGACGGCCAACGACAGCCGGATTCAGGCCCGGACGATCGGTCCGCTCACGCTCTATCCCGAGGCGACCGAGAGCGATTTCGTCAAGACCATCCGGCTTGACGGGACCGGCGACTACACCTCGATCAAGAACGCCCTGCACGGCGCGCAAGCGGCCGGCGCAAAGGCTCCGATGTTTACGTTCACCCAAGCCGGCTTCTATGGTTTCGAGGACGGCGACTGGGGGGCGTGGTACACTGGTAAGGGCTATGCGGTCTTCCAGGGCGCGAACGGTGTGCTGGCTACTGTGGGGCGCGGGACCTTCCCGGCCGGGAACACCGCCATTTGGAATATCAACCCCTTGTGGAACGGGGTCGAGTTCCGCGGCAAGAACGTGCTGATCGATCACCGCAACTTCGTCCAGATCACTAACAACAACGGCACAACAACAGCCGTCCAGAACCATCGTCTCAACGGGACCAAGGTCACCAATTCCATCGGGACCAAGGACAGCTTCTACTGGAACAAGGGCTACAAGCCGCAAAATCTGTTCAATAGCCAGCCCAACCAAAAGCCTTACGGCGCCATCCCCGGCTATTCTGGCGGAGCCTGTATCGAGGACACGATCTTCGAATACGGCAACGCCCAGGTGATGAACACCGAGCTTTGCCGGGCGGCCAAGCTTCACAACTGCTTTGAGCGGCTGTGGAATGGCGGTATGGCCTGCTTCGACAACTATTCCGACCAGAATAACATCAGCTTTTTCCGGGCCGAGCACACTGCCTTGTCGATCAGCTACACCGGCGCAGGCACGGCCAGCGTCGCGCTGGCGGGAAACAACGGCACGACCGGGAGGTTGCTGACCCTAGCACTCAACGGGAGCACCGTCGCCGGCGGCGCCATTACGCTTGGGGCGCTTCCAAACGACACCTTCTTCACGCTGGCGTCGATCCGGGACTACATCAACAACACGATTGGTGGCGGGTGGTCATCGACGCTGATCGACACGGCAGAGACGCTAAATCCGTCATATTTGGGCCTCACTGGGCAGACGCACGGGTTCAGCGCACAAAGCATTGCAAGCGGTGGGACGCTCACAATGGTGACCCACGTCGAGGTGCACTCGGGCGGCGGGAACTTCTACTTCCCCGGCGGGACGGTCGAAAATCTGATCTGGCGCAACAACGTTGCGCTCAACATCGACAGCGATGGGGACGCCAATCACCAGAATTTCTCAGATATCCTTATGGATACGACCGGGATCTGCAACGATCTCGTGTTCGATGCCAATATCTGGGACGGCGGAAATTTATTCAGTATCGCTGCAAATTGTCCACTGAGTCACTATGTTGTCAGAAATTCTATACTTAATCGTATTTCTGTTCGGATCACCGCGAATAACACCTGGAATATCGATCAATACTGTGCTTTTCAGCAGAATGTCATCGTTCCACGCAACACCAGTCCTGCAGTCAGCCTCTCAAGCGGCTCAATGCCAACCTATCCGGCTTTCACGGACAACTTCGCGCCGGGCGTCCCCGTCGGCACGACGGGCAGCGGAAACTTCGGTACAAGTGGTGACACAGTGTTTGTGGATCCGGTCACCACCAAGGACTTCCGCCCCGCCGGCGTGTTGCTCAGCACCGGCAATAAGCGCGCGCCGCTGAGGCAGTTGGACTTCAAGGGGACGACCCGCGCCGTTCCAGACGCCGTTGGACCGTTTGCGGCGACGGCCGCCGCGCCCATATGGCCCACGGGGCTGTAGGCGATCGTGGTTCGGAGTTACGGAGTTCCTGATCGTAATTCCCAGAGTCAGAGGGGAAACTGACGCGTTCGCGCCGTTGCGAACCTCGCCAGCCGACTGAAAGCTCCAGCTTCCAAAACGAACCGCAGATCCAGGCCGAAATTCCGGGCGAGGAAGACCTACGATGCAATGCCAAGTCTGTGCGAGCGACGGGCCGTTCCGGGACATATCGGTCCGCGAGATGCTCTTGGGGGCCGGCCTGGAGTTCGACTACTGCGAGTGCCGCAAGTGCGGGAGCGTGCAGATCAAGGCGATACCGCCAGCGGAGGTGCTGGAACAGGCCTACGCCTCAAGATACCGGACATTGCAGGCTCGACCTCACCCATGGCTCCGCGATTGGGTCCGACGGGAAAAGGATCGCCATTTTCTGGGCTTCGGTTCGCCATTAGGCAAGCTGATGAGCGCCGTCGAACACGACCCTATGATCGGGATACTGGCGGACCTGAAGCTGAAACGCGATAGCCGCGTCCTCGATGTGGGCTGCGGCATAGGGTATTTGCTGGATCGCCTCGCCCGCACCGGGATGACCAGTCTCGTCGGGGCCGATCCATTCATGCCGGCGCACTACCGCACGGCTATGGGCGTGCCGGTGTTGAACGTGTCTGTCGAGGGCGTACCCGGACCGTTTGATGTCGTGATGTTCAACCACTCGCTTGAACACGTACCCGACGCCGCGGAGACGCTCAGGTCCGCACGCTCAAAGCTCGTCGACGGTGGAATCTGCCTGGTACGGATACCAACGACGGGCTCGGAAGCATGGGAGACCTATGGCGCCTGCTGGGCCCAGCTAGACGCGCCACGCCATGTGGTGGTGCCAAGCCGAGACGGGATGGCGATCCTGGCGAAACGCTGCGGCCTTATCCTCGAACGGACGACTGACGATTCCACCGGCCACTATCAGTTCATGGCCAGTGAGGCCTACAAACGCGGCCTCACGTTGCAGGAGGCGATGGACGCGAACGTCTTCTCGCTGCAGGAGGTTCGCGATTTTGCGGAAAAGGCCGCGGCGGCGAACGCCGCCCACCGCGGCGACCAGGCCGCTTTCTTCCTACGCGCCAACTGATACTTCCGGCGCGCTCCGGGTCCGTCAGATCGCGACGGCGGCGCCAGCGCTCTTCCAGACCCTTCGGAGGTCGTTGGCGAGATCGGGAAGGAACCCCCACTCTGCGGGATCCAGGTAGGCCTGCATGTGCGACTGGCCTTGCCAACCTATGTCCGGGTTCGCCTCAAAGCGTTCGCAGGCCTGGGCCAGCGCCGCGGCGATCGTCGCGCCGTCGATGTCCGGGATCGAAACGAAATTGTCGTGCGCAGTGCTCAGGTCCTTGTTCGCGTACTTGTTGGTGATGGTGAGCAGGCCGAAATGCGCCATCTCGAGCGGCGGGTAGCTTGGATGCGGCGAGGACATCAGCGAAAGACCGACCGCAGTCGTCCGCAGGAGATCCGCATAAGCCTCCAGTGACAGCTTTCCCGCCGAGCAGACCGCGCGGCCCGGACCAATCGGGATTGGGTTGTGCGCCAAGCCGGCTGACACCACCTCCCAGTCGGCAAACTGAGGATATCGCGAGGCCCAGAGTCGCAAACCCTTCTCGATCGCTGGGAAGCAATTGCGGGGGACCGTCGGCCGTCCATAGACCAGAATCTGCTTCGTTTTCAGGGTGGGGCCGGCGTCCAGAGCGGGCCGAAGGCTCTGCGAGATCTTGGGCTCGAAGACGTAGGTGCGTTCCAGATGATGGCCCTGGGCCGCAAAGAAGGTGTGAAGCTGCGAGCTGTTGAAGACGCCCCAACAGGGCCGGTCCTGCTCGATCGCCAGCCGCGCCAGCATGTGGGTCGACGAAAAGCCATAGAAGGACGGCTCATAGTCCTGGATCAGGTAGATGAACGGCCGGGGGCTTCCGCCGAAAAGTCGCATCTGGGCGTCGAGCAGTGGGCGGATGTTGAGCGTGGTCCACCAGTTGTAAGTTAGGAACAGATCGGTCGCCCGGACCGGCATTCTGACGACTCGGTTCGGCCGCCCGATGTCCTCCACATATTCGGGTGTTAAGCCGAACTTCAATGCGCGTCTGCCGACGACATCGCGGTCGGCTTTGCCCTCAGTGATGAAGCGCGGCTCGGCACCTGTGCGATGGCAAAGATCAAGGAAGATATCGATGCCGGTCGTCACGCCGCCGAAAGCCCAGGCCGGATCGATGCTCGGCATCACCATTGAAAGGCGTGGAACCAGACTAGAATCCGCCACCGCCTCGTATTCGAACAGGTGGGTATCCTCGAATGCCGGCGCGGAAATCCGGTCGCGCAACTGCTCAAGAGAATGCAGGAGAGCGACGGGTATGGCCCGCTTAATAGTCTCACGCCACTGCGGCATCATTTCTCCGACAATCGGTGCGACGATCCCGGCCGGATAGCATCGCGTGAGCGAGACAGTAGAGCGACCATCAGCCTCGCGCCAGCACGAGCACGGCCAGGATTGCAGTCGCTGTCCTAATGAACGACGCCGCGATTAGGCGGCTATCGATCAGCTTCAGCGACCGCGCCGCGTAGTAGGACATCGTCAGCGACGCCGCAGCGCCAACGGCGAAGGCTAGTGGGATCGCCAGGATCGACAGGTGTAGCGCGACAAACACGAAGGCGGCGGGGAAGGCTGCGGCGCGCAGAATGGTGATCTTGGGAAAGCTCGCTGTCAGGCCGTTGGCCATCAAGAGGGTGGTGAGCCAGTACTGCTCCAGCTGGATCATCTGAACCACCGTGGACGCGAAGATCAGGGCACCCAGCCCGGAAAACGCCGGCCCATAGATCAGTGGCACTAGGATAGGTCCTGCGGTTGTCAAGCCGGCGAGGAAGATGACCGATCCGCCGATGATGGTGGCCCCGATCTGAGTGTTTCGCCGCCGTCGTTCTTCGAGCGATGCGGCCCGGGCTGCCAGTATCGGCAGCAAGGTATTCACTGTAACCCGCCCCACCAGGTTGACGACGCCCTGACCAATGGCGCATGCGGCAGCGTAGAAGGCCAGGTCCCGCTTGCTGAACGATGTGGCCACCACCATTCGGTCGCCTTGCGATGCGGCGAACAGCAGGGCGGCGTTGAGGTAGATTGGCAGGGAGAAGCGCCCAACGAGCCCCAGCAGCCTGCGCCGGGGAATGAAGCTGTACGGGCGTTTGGCGAGGGCATGGCTCATGACCAGATGCACGAGCGTGTTGGCGTAAGCCCCCACCAGCACGGCCCAGTAGCTGTGCGTAAGCAATGTCGCCAGCGTCATCACGGCCAGTTCGGTGCTGTAGATCGCCGTTGCGATTATCGTCTCGGTCTCAAATCGATGGTCACGCTGCTGCAGTTTGTAACTGAGGTTGACGAATCCCCGCAGGGTTACGATGCCGCCCGTAAGGGCGATTGGCAGCCAAATTTCGGGGGCGTGGAAGGCTAGAGAAAGAGGATAGGACAACGCGACGATGGCGACGCCGATGAAGGTAGAACCGGCAACCCGGAAGGCGTGAGATGTGCCCATCATGTCGCCCCGATAACCGAAGCGCGCCTGTACAATGAACCGGTCGATGCCGGCGTCAGCGAAGAGGTCCAGTGCTCCGGTGATCGAGATCAGGATCAGCGCGAGCCCGTATTGATGCGGTCCCAGGATGCGCGCCAAGATCACGCCGCGCGCGAAGCTGCTCCCGACTGCGAACGCGGAAGAGAAGCCGACAACGAAGACGCTTCTAATCATTTAGGCTTGCAGGCTCCGGCCGATCTTGGCTGTGACAGAGAAGCATGACCGCCAGCTCGTTCAGAAAGGATGCACGAGTTCGGCTCAATCCATGCCGAATAGCGGAATGTCAGAGACTGACGCCCACGAACTCTAGCCGCGTGTTTTTGGGAGAAAGGTGCGCTCAGTTGATCGATCCTTGGGATTTCCAAGACACGGCTCTCACTGCGCCCGAAATGCCGGGGCGGATGCCTGAAGAGAGACGTGCCCGTTCGGAATTTACGCTCGGAGCTTGGCGCCGTCATTTGGCTGAAGATCTAGTTGAGGCCTTCCTAAAAGAACTCATTCGATTTTTGACATCCAACAGGCGACGCTTTGTTTCTGATCTTAAGGCTCTCAACCTTGTTTCGGCCTCCATCCTAATTATCTCCAGTCTTCCCCGCATGGATGAGGCGATCTTTATGGTGTGATAAACGTCGTATCGATCGGACCAACGCAACTTGTAAGACTCGGACGACAATCGAAAATCGAAATCCAGCTTTCGGTCGATGCACCACTTGACGCATTCCTCCAGCAGAAGATTGCCTGGGGAATATGCGGAATAGTCGGGATCAAAAGCAGTGATATAATATTCGAGACGATCCGAAGACTCGATGCATATGCAGCCCGCGATTATCTTGTCATCGAGCGTGAGGGCGAAGCCGCGTGTCGCCGGGCCTTCTCGGCCTATGACGGATCTATAGAAGGCCCGGGTTTGCGCCTTCACCAACCAGGAGCCTTTGATTTTGCGCTCGACCAACCACCGAGCCTTCTGCGTGAAGAACCAATCCACGAAGGACGCCGCGCCGTTCTCGTGGACCTCGGCAAAGGCCAGGGTCCCCAAGCCTGCTAGTTTACTTCGGTCGTATCGAAGCCCAGATCGAAATGATTTCGATTTTGCGGCAATCCAGGAGTCCCAAGAAGGCGCGCCTCTCAAGCTAACGATTGGGGACTTCATGTTGTGATGATGTGTCGGGTAGGGGGCGTTCGCTATGATCTTCACAAGCGGTGACGCGTCGGGCAGGTTATACGCTTCGAATACATCGCCAATTTTGACGGCGAATTGGAACATATCTTCAATAATCTGTTCCGAGGCAGGTCCAGAGACCAGCGGAGGGGCGTATTCGTGATATCCACCGTTTCCGAGGTGCCGAACGGACACGAGGCCGCGGCTGCTGGCCTGATAAAGGGGCCAGACGGCCCGCAGGACCCCGTCGATCCTCGCCGTAAGCACACACAGACGTTCCGCTTTCCCAGCGCCGTGAATCCAACCGTTGAGCACGTATTCAGGCGATTGGGCGCCCGAGTAGGCCGGCGCGGTGGCAGCCAGTTGTTCCCACTCGTGCCGCACGGCCTCGAGCTCCGAAAGCTCGCTCAGGACCTGCAACTCAACCTTCGGTCTGCCTGAGCGTCCGTCTGAGACCCCTGACATCCTTACCCCCTTACAAGTGTCTTACAGGCCTGGCGCGCTGAAATCCCGCCAAAGCGCCTCGCTGATCGGGAGCGAACCGGTTGAAGGACCATGTGGTGCGGCACGGCGAAAATGACGGTGGTCTAAGGGGTTCGCCGGCGGCCAAGCAGCGCTTTGATTTTCGGACCAAGGCGTGAACGGACAGTCTGATTCAAATGACGAAGATGCAGCGTGCCGACGGTCGGTATTCCGCGGACGGAACAGGCGATGGCGAAACTGTCGTACCGCTCCTCGCGGTCAATCCAACGCATCTTAAAGGGCAGTTGAGTCAGTCGGAAATCAAGATCGACGCCAGCCAGCAACGCCCACTTCGCAATGTCTTCGACGAGGAGATTTCCCGGCGAGAAATATGCGAACTCCGGATCAAACCCGATCATATGGAATTCGAGCAGGCCTTGGGAGAGAAAACATAGACCCGCCGCAATGATCTTGCCGTCAAGAGTCAGCGCAAACGCATGGAACTCGTGAATTTGCTGCGCGAGCATGGACTCAAACAGTTGCTCTCCCAAGGGGTCCAGAATCCAGCTCCTTGAAATCCCCCGATCGGCAAGCCAACGCCGCTTGATCTGAAAAAGCCACCGGACGATCTCCGGCCCATCGGCCCCGGCCGACGAGTTAATGGATTTCAGCTGCCCGCTAGATTCTAGGCGGCGCCTGAATTTTCTCACTTCATGTCGAAAGTTCTTCGATTTCTTGCCTAGCCATCCCTCCCAGTCATCCTCGCCCCTGAGGGTGATAATCGGCGAGAAGACAGAGCTTCTGAAGCTGAACGCACGCTCGGAATTCGCAAGGAGAGCTATGCTCGATTGCGGGCGCAGGTTGTAAAGCCGAAGGACGTCCGCAAGCGATTTGGCGGCGGACAAGGCAAGCGACGCAACGTGAGCTTCGTCCGGATCCCGGGCGATCAGTGGGCCGGCATATTCCTCGTTTCCGCCGCACCCAAGGTGGGTGGCGACCGTCACTGAGCCAGCCCGTCTCACGTGCAACGGCCACAGTCCAAGGAGATTCGCTTCGCGCCAGATCGTTATGATTGAAAGGCTAGTCCCCCGATCTTTCGGCATGATCGCCCACGCCGAACTCGCATATTCAAACGACTGAGTGGGCGACATCGCAGGTTCGCAGCTCGCGAGCAATTTCGTCCAATGATCGCGGAGAGCCAAGAGGGCCGGTTCGTCGCGAATGACTTCCACCCGCAGAGCGCCGGGGCCGCGAGCTTCGCCCTGCTGACGGGTCGTAACAGAAACGGCCAAGCCCCAACTCCCCCGCGTACCTAGGATACTATCGACATTTTTCAGGGTGCCGACAGCGCTCTTCACCACAGGCGAATTGGTGCCGGATGCAGGACTCGAACCTGCGACCTTCGGTTTACAAAACCGCTGCTCTACCAGCTAAGCTAACCCGGCGCCTAGCCGACCTTATGACTTGAAGGCCGCGACTGATGCAAGCCGTGCGTTCGCCCGCGCGGCAATTGCCGGGCCCCTGCTATCTGTGCTGTGGTTGGCCGCAGTCCGACTAGTGTAGGTTCAGGAATTCCGCTTGGCGGATGTGGGATGGGTGAGGGGCATTGAACTTTAGAAAGTTGCCGCGGCGCATTTGGAGCCGATTGCGGTGGGAACTGGCTAGGTTACCGGAGCGGATTGGGGACGCTCAGCGCGGGATAAATACCCTCTGGGCGCGACCGCCCGGGGTCATCGACCCGACCGCGGACTCGGTCCGGTACGAAGCCGTTTCCTACTATGGCCTCGCCAAGATTGCGGCGCACCTCACCCTCAGTCCGAGTGACATCTTCTATGACATCGGATGCGGCGCCGGCCGCGTGGTCTGCTACTACGCGTCATTTGGGATTGCCGAATGTATCGGTATCGAGCTCGATCCTGCGCTCGCGGCGAAGGCAACATTGAACGCCAAAGCTTTGCGAAACGGGGTGGCCCCAATCGAAATTCGCCAGGTTGACGCCACCATGACCTCATACGCGAAGGGCACGATCTATTTCCTCTTCAATCCGTTCTCCGCCCCCCTGCTGAAGAAGGTGGAGGAAAAGTTCCGCGCGGAACGTGCCGGGACGGCAATCACCATCGTCTATGTCCACCCAGTCCACGCCTGGGTTTTGGATGAGGCGACCTGGTTAAGGCGTCGCGGGCCCGCCTTTCAGATCCCACATGTCTTCGAACAGATCGATGTTGTCATTTGGGAAAGCCAAGGTGCATCCGATGGCCGATGATGAAACAACGATCTCGGTCGTCGGTGGTCGTGATGAGTTCCTGGCGTTAGGCCCTGAGTGGACGGAGCTGGCGCTTCGCGTTCCCGGCTTTCAACTCCCGCAAACCTTCGAGTGGGCGCACGCCTCAGTTCAAACTAATCCGCTGGCGCGCGGCGCGACGATCAACTGCGTAGTCGCGCGGCGTGCGGGCGTTCTGGTGGGCGTCTGGGGATTTTTCGTTTTCAAACGTGGCTTCTACTCTGTGGCCCATCAAATTGGCTGCGGGAGCAATGAGGAGTTTGGCGGCCCCCTGGTGGAGGTGTGCCCGGAAACTCAGGTCATTGTCGAAGCCATCGTCGCTCGCGCCCTGACCCTGGCGGACGTTCTTCAAGCCTTCTGTTTGCTCGAAGGGGAGTTTGCCGACGTCGCGCTTCAGAGACACATCGGGATCGGAACGCGCTTCACGGAAGTCGCGCTGGAAGCGCCTCTGCGATCCTACCCAACGTGGGAGGAATACGCCCAAACGCTGTCGACCTCGCTTCGTTCGTCTGTCCGGTACAAGACCAAACAATTGCAGAAGGTGGGAAATCTCACTTTCTGCAGCGCAAATGATGATGAATTTCTTTCGGATATTACGTGGATTTTAGAAGAGAAACAGCGATGGTTAGATCTTAGAAAGAAGCATCATTGGCTTTCTGGATCCAAGGAATTTTGGATCTGTCTTCGTAAGTTTAGCAAGGATGGTACGAATCCGGAAATATTCACGTTGAAATTGGACGGAGCGCCCATCGCCGGATTCATCTGTGTCAGAGATAATACACGCATCGTATTTCTGATAACTGCCTTCGATCCGAATTATTCCAACCGCTCGCCTGGAATAATTCTTATCGAGAATTGCTTGAGATATTCCTTTGAGAGAAAGTTGGATTTCAACTTCGGAATGGCCCACTACGACTACAAGGAGCGGTGGTCTGGCGGACGACGAAACGTCTTTAGTTACTCGATCGCCTGCACGCAAATCGGGGTCATGGAGATCGCGCGGCGGCGGGTGAAATCAACGGCGATGTGGCCTGTCCGCAAGCTCGTGAAGATGGCGCCTTCGTCGTGGAAGATCTGGCTCAAATCAGCGCTGAGGCGCTGACGAAACAATCGGTCTGCGCTGGTCTTGGTGGAGACGGGGAGAATCGAACCACCCATCTTCCTGCCGAAGCAGGACGCTCTACCGTTGAGCTACGTCCCCAAATGGCGGTCAATGGTGACCGGGGCGGTATCGGTCAAGGACCGGCTACCTGAGTGAACTGACTGACCCTATGGATTGGCTCCGCATGTGTAGCGCGCCAGGCAACGCGGCAAGGCGCTAGGCCGCCTTGATCAGAAGACTGAACTGATGTCCCACGTCGGAGATCGGACTTCCGCCGTTCCCGAGGCTGACGACGTTGCGAACACCGGTCGCAGCCGCACTTGAGAGATATTCCCAATGATGCACGAGCGCGGGGTTGGCGTGTGTGTAACATCGGGTGGAGCCACTTGGGGCGGTGAAGTTACCCGCGTTCCAGGACGCCACGCCGTTGAACAACAGGTCGTTCGCGCTTCCCGACGCCGGCGTGACGGAGGGGCAGGGATATGAGGTGGACGCCACCGTCGAGGCGACGAGCGAGCAGGCGTCGATCGGCGAAACCGGATCGGCCCCTCGGAACACAGAGTAGGTGTAGTTCCCAGTGCGCGTCGAGGTCCCCAGCCAGTTGAACGGCAGGGCAGTGCTTTCTCCGTCGGCTGCGGCTTTCTTCCAGCCTATGGCGGTGGAGGCGAGCGTGGAGGGATATGAGGCTTGCGCGAGCAAGGTAAAGCCAGGCGGCATCTGGACGTTGTGATTGACGTAGCCGGATTGATCGAGGATCTGCGCGAAGAAGACGATGATGTCGCCTTGCTTGATCGATATGCCGCAATCCGAAGTCGTGAACGGGCCAATACCGCTTGGCACCGCATCACCGTAGGTTCCCATGTGGAGCACTTTATGAGCAGGGACAGGGCCGGGACCGAATGACGCGTCGTAGAGGTTCGCTGAGGTGACGGCGTTGTTCACTGAGCCCTTGTTGGTGGCGAAGGTCGCCGCCGGGCCGGACCAATACATGTGTGGCTTGTGGCCGAAGGGCGCCGAACCGTCCGCGCCGAGGCTCACCGGCTTGCCGTTGGCGTCGATGAACTTCGCCAGCGTAGCGGCCGAGACATTGTTTGATGCATCAATGCCAGCGTCCGACGCGTAGTCGATGAACACCTCTGCAATGTCGAACGTGCCAAAAGCAGTGTCGTCTATGGAATGGTTACCCATTGTCCAGCCACGCGAATTTGAAACGTTGATCAGGAAGGGTCCAGTACTGCCACCGGCTCCAACATTGGCGCCTCCTGCGCCCTGCTTTACGCCGTTCACATAGACGGCCATCCGTTTGCTGATGCCGGGGAAGCTCCCATTGAACACAATAAGATAGTGCGTCCACTCAGTTGACTGACTTGGAGTTTGAACTACGTAATTGCAGGTGTTTGGATTGTTAGCTGTTCCGTCCGCCAAAGCAGTGCCCAGATTAATACGGGCGGTTCCATATCGTCCGCTAGGATTGTCGTAGAAGAAATTGTGCCCTTGCTCCCCTTCATAAGACGTCGTTATTACGGGAGGGATGAGTGTCGACATCATCTCGGTAATGAACGACGTCGCCGACGTGTTGAGCCGGGTGCTGGACTTCGGAATTGACCGAATCCAGAAACTCCATGTCATCGTTGGAGTGTCGGAGACAGGTCCTGCAGCCGTCGCCAAGGCGGAAAGGATGTTCAGTGTGGAAGTTGCGTCGAAGTGGATCGCTCTGGGCGCGTAGCCAGTCGTCGGCGGCGTGGGCGGCGGCGCAGGCGCCTGCGCTGGCAGGGTCGCTCGCGTTGAGCATGCGGTCGCCAGCACGGCCATTGCCGCCGTTCCAACAAACATTTCGCGTCGGTTCATCGGAAGCCAATCCGTTGTGCAGTGGAGATTACGGGCGTTGATGGCGGCAAGCATGGAACAGCCGCAATCCGCGAATTCGTGCGGGTAGCGAGCAAGGGCGACAGGATCAAGCTAGCGCCTCGCTTGGCAAGCGCAGCCTGCTTCAGTTGTTTGCGAAGGGAACGCAGATTTTTGGCCACCGTCAGCCTGCTCAATTTCACAACTCTTGAAGTCTTGGCGGATTTTGCACGATCAGGATTAACCCGCGGTGTGCGGCTGACGAGAAGGACGCGTTTTCGCCACGGGAACTCCTTGGGGGTCACATGACATCGTCAGGTCACGTTGATCGCGCTTCTTGCTCCCTTAGGCGCCGGCCCCTAGAAGTGCGGCACTGGTGCGACGCAGTCGCATATCGCGCAAGAGATCCGTCATAGGCTATTGGTGTAACCGGTTAGGGCGAGCGGAAATCCCTAGAGATTCGGCAATTTGACATTTTGCGCAGTCTGGCGCGGACTTTGCATCGAGGCCGCGACGTCGCGGGAGTTAGGCAAATATGGCTGAGGCCACTACGCAGGGGTTAGGCCCAGCAAAATCCAAGCTGCCCTTCGCGACCGCGGATCTTCCGCTCTGGATCGGCCTGGCGTGCCTGGCCGTGCCGACGCTGATCTCCCTGGGCCAGCAGGTCTGGTCGCGGGAGGCCGGCGCCCATGGGCCGATCGTGCTGGCGGTGGGCGCCTGGCTGCTCGCCAAGGAGTTCGCGGGCGCAAAGCCCCTGGCGCGGCCGGGGTCTCTGCTGCTGACCTTCGCGGGCCTCCTGGTCTCGCTGCTGGTCTATGTGTTCGGCCGGGCCTTCGACTTCATCAGCCTGGAAGTGGCGGGTCTCTATGGCGCGGCGGTCTCGATGCTGTACTCGCGCATCGGGATGCGGGCGCTCCTTCACCTGTGGTTCCCGGTGTTCTACCTGGCGTTCTTGGTGCCGCCGCCGGGCTGGCTCATCGACCAACTTACCGGGCCGCTGAAGCAGTTCGTGTCATGGGCGGCCATGAGCGTCCTTTCGTTCGCCGGCGTGCCGGTGGCGCGCGAGGGGGTGACGATCTATGTCGCCGCTTACCGCCTGCTGGTCGAGGACGCCTGCTCGGGCATGAACTCGCTGGTCGGGCTGACCGCGGTCAGCCTGCTCTACATCTATCTGCTGCGCGGCTCGAATTTGCGNNCTGCGCTACGCGGCCCTGCTGGTGGCGGCGATCATCCCCATCGCGATCCTGGGCAACATCATCCGGATCATGACATTGATCCTGCTAACCTATTTCTTCGGCGACGAAGTCGCGCAGGGCTTCCTGCACGAAACCGCGGGGCTGTTCCTGTTCGCCGTCGACCTACTCTTGGTCTTCGCCCTGGACAAGGCGCTGTGGCGCGTTGTCCCCAAGTCCTGGAGGCGCACATGATCGCCCGTCGCGATCTGTTCATCGCCGCCGCCGCGTTGGTCGCCGCCGGCGCCGGCGTGGCGCTGAAGCAGCGTCGGGAGGTTCCGCTCCTGAAGGGTGAGAAGCTCGGCGACATCGTGCCGAAGGCGTTCGGGGCCTGGACCTCCGAGGAAATGGGCGACCCGCTGGCCGTCAATGCGCCGGGGACCCTCTCGGCCAAGCTCTACAACGAACTGATCGTGCGCGGGTACACCAACGCCAAGACCGGCGCCGAGATCATGATGCTGCTGGCCTATGGCGCGCGCCAGACCGATGACCTGCAGCTGCACCGCCCGGAGATCTGCTATCCGGCCTTCGGCTACCAGCTGGTCCGCAACGAGCCGCTGTCGCTACCGCTCGGCGACAACGTGACCATTCCGGCGCGGCGGCTGGCCGCCGAGGCCGAGGGCCGTCACGAGAGCATCATCTACTGGTCGCGCATGGGCGAGGCCCTGCCGCAGGACGGCGGCGGCCAGCGCAAGGCGCGGCTGGAGATCGCCATGCAGGGGATCCTTCCGGACGGCCTGCTGTCGCGCTTCTCGATGGTCGGCGACCACCCCGAGGACAACTGGCCGGTCATCCAGACCTTCGTACGCGACCTGGTGTTCGCCTTCCCGCCGTCCAGGCGAAAGGTGCTGATCGGCACGGAGCGCGCGAACCGGATCGCCGCGTCCGGCGTCAAGGCCGTCTGAGTCCGGCTGAAGGTGCGTCAGCTCGGTCTTGCCGTCCAGTTGCTCCTGGAACTGGCCCTGCTGGGCTTCGCTCTGTTGGTCGCCGTCGGCAGTCTCGCGGCGCAGACCGGCCGCTGGATCGATCGCTATGACCTGTTCACCCATGTGGCGCTGATCTGGCTTGCCGGCGGCGTCCTGGTGCTGGTGCTGGGCCTGTTGCACCGCTGCGGCTGGCGCAAGGTCGCGGTCCTGGCTCTCGGGGGCGTAACCGTCGCCGCGGCCGGCGACCTGATCGCGCCGGAGTTCACCCGCGCCCGCAGTCCGCTGGCCGCCGCCGACGCGCCCTGTCAGGTCAAGATCGTCTCGTTCAACGCCTGGGCCGAAAACTCGAATCCGCAGGTGGTTGCCCGGTGGGTGGCCGACCAGCATCCGGACCTGATCGTGATCAACGAACCCAACGATCAGCTTCTGCTCGAAATCCCCAGGCTGACGGGTCTTGAGACCTGGAAGGGTGGCGACCAGATCATCGCCAGCCGGGCGGGATACATCTCGAGTCGGCGGTCCTGGGACGCGCGGTTCCTGCCCGGCGCGTCGGTGGGGGTCGCCTGGGACAGGATTTTGATCTTCCCGGACCTGCCGATCACCCTGCTCGGCGTCCATGCCGGCTGGCCGATCCCGGCCCGGATGGCGCGCGGCCAGGACCTGCGGCTGGTCTCGATCCTGAACCTGGAGGATCGCGCGAGCGCCATCATGGTCGGGGACTACAATTCCACGGAGTGGTCGTTCCGCCAGCGTCAGGCCGACGCGGCCTTTGGCCTGGAGCGGCGCGACCGGGCGATCCCGACCTGGCCGGCGCGGATACCGCGCTGGGGCAAGCCGGATTTCCCGGTGGCTTTCATGCCCATCGACCACGTCTATGCCGGTTCAAATTGGCGCACGGTGAGCGTCGAGCGCGGGCCACGGCTGGGGTCAGACCACTATCCGCTGATCACCAGGCTCGCCTGGGCGGGGCCGCTGAGCACGGAACGAATGCGCAGGCTCTGCGCGCGCTGAACCCGTCCTACCAGAGGTTCAGTTTGAAGGGCTTCAGCACCAGGATGATGTAGGCCAGCACCGCCACGACGATGATCGCCGAGAGCGGACCCTGACCGTTGTTGCCGACCCAGTTCGCCAGCGCACAGCCCACCGCCGGCGGCAGATAGTGCAGGATCGTGTCCTGGGGTTCTTCCTCGGCCACCGAGCGGTGCAGGAAGAGCACAACCAAGCCGCCGAAAATCGCGACCGTGATCCAGTCGTAGACCGTTTCCAAGGCACGTTCCCTATTCGACCAACCGTCGCTTATGTATGCACCATCCATGCCAGCGGAAAAAGCTCCTCCGCCCGCATGGGTCTGACACTTGCCGCTTCAGCGGACGACGGCGCTGTCCCCCAGCACGCAGGGCAGGGTGCGCGCGATGATCGCTAGGTCCAGCCAGACCGACTGACGCTCGACGTACTCCAGGTCCAGCGCCACCCGGCGGCGGATGGCTTCGGGGGTGTCGGCGGGGCCGCGGGAGCCGTTGATGGCGGCCCAGCCGGTCAGGCCGGGCTTCATGCGATGGCGGTGGGCATAGCTTTCCACGAGCTTGGAGGCCTCCGCGCCGTTGGCCAGCATGCCGATGGCGTGGGGGCGTGGCCCGACGAGCGACATCTCGCCGCGGATCACGTTCCACAGCTGCGGCAGCTCGTCGAGGCTGGTGCGGCGCAGGAANNCATCTCGGTGCGCATCGAGCGGAATTTCCAGACCAGCACCTCCTCGTTCATGTAGCCGTGGCGGCGCTGCTTGAAGAGGACGGGCCCCGGACTGTCGAGGCGGATCGCGATCGAGATGGCCGCCAGGGCCGGCGCCAGGACGATGAGGCCGCCGAGGCTGAACGACACGTCGATGATGCGCTTGAGGAGGGACTGCGCCGCGCCGCGCCGGGCGCCGGCGAGTTGGGCGAGCGGCATGTCCAGCAGGCGCTCGTGGGCCGCCCCTTCGGTCTGCGGATCGCATCCGTCCATCAGGATGCTGACGGCGTTGGGCACCGGGGCCAACTCGTGGATCAGTTGGGCGATGCGCGCGGTGGCGCCCGAGGGCACCGCCACGACGATGCGGTCCACGTAGGGGAGCAGCCGGTGATCCTTCACGGCCTTGGTCTTGCCGAGGACAGGGACGCCGAAGATGTGCCCCGGGCTGCGCTCTCCGCGGTCGTCGAAGATGCCGAGGATGTTGACGTCTCGGCTCGCCAGGGCGGCGGCCACCAGGCGCTGGGCCGCCGGCGTCGCGCCGACGATCATCAGGTTGGGCGTCAAAAGGCCCCGGCGGCGCAGGGCGCGGATGTAGGAAAACCAGCCGAGGTGCGAGGCGCAGAGCAGGGCGACGGCGCTCAGGCACCAGTCGACGATGTGCAGGACGTTTTCCGCCTTGGCCACCGGAAAGGTGAGGGACGCGAAGGTCAGCATGATCAGGCCCGCGCCGCCGACCGCGCCGATGACGCGGTAGAGGTGCCGGTGGAGGCGCTCGCGGGCGCCGAGCTGGTAGGCCTCGAAACTCACCAGGGTGCAGGCCACCAGGGCCGAGGCCACGATCAACAGCATCATCGCGCTTCCCATGGCGCCGCGCAGCCATTGGGTGGCGAAGAGGCCGGCCAGGAGCACAAGGTCGCTGGTCTGGACCAGCCGCGCCAGGGTGTCGCCGCCGAGCCGCGAACGCGCGCTCGCCAGGCGCGAGGGACGCAAGGGGCCGCGCTTGTGACTCCCGGCGGTCGCATTCTCAACGCTGGCAGGACCGGTGTCGTACGGCATCGTGGCTTCGCTCATCTACGCGTCGGGCGGACTATGCAGGTCGCGGCTGACAAAGCCGTTAATCCGGCCCCGGACTTGGCCGATTGAGGCGGCGCTTCGGCCTCGGACGAAGGGGGCTAGTGCCGGGTCTGGCCGTCCGGCATTGAGGCGCCGCGATCGGGCCGGATGGGGCGCTCTCGCTCGATCGGGGCGTCGGACGCCGGGCGGCTGGGCCGCGGCCCAGGCTTGCGGAGGAAGACCTTTCGATCCCGCACGGTCGCGGCCCCGGCGCCCTCGGCGAGACCGCCCTCGCCCTGGCGGCGCAGATAGGTGAGTTCGACGATCACGTCGCGATTGCGCTGCATCAGGAACTCGACGGTGCTCTCGGCAAGGCCAAGGGAGCGGTAGAGGCCGCGCCGCGCGCGGCGCTCCGCGCGGCGCATCGCCCAAGCCAGCCCAACCGTCCCGAGGATCACTCCCAACCCGACGAGAAGCGAAAGCCACAAAAGCATCGAACCCCATCTTCATCGCGAAGGGCCGTTGGGCCCTCGCGGCGACCTGTCCCGTAGTCGGACATCGATCATCACGCCTGAACCGTACTGCAAAGGTTACACCGCGATTGCGACGAAAGATGCATTCGAGCGGGCGTCATATCCCCGCAATCCGCCCCGGTCCGCTCAAGGAATTGGCAATTTGTTAGGGTTACGAAGGACGCCACAGGGAGTTTTCAGATGGCGCTTCGTTCGGATTTCCTCGCGGCGGCCGCGGTCTTGGCGCTGTCCGCCGGGCCAGCCTGCGCCGGGGAGGCCTTCCTGGGCATCTACCAGCACGACATCATGGACGGCATTTCCCACGGGGGTCATTTCGAACACGGCAAGGACGTCGTCTTCGGGTTCCGCACGGCCTCGCTCGACGAATTGTCCGCGATCTGGTCGCCGCATGTGCACTTCATCGTCGGCCTGAACACCCTTGGAGGGACCGACTACGCGACGGCCGGCTTTGACTGGCGGTTCAAGTTCGGCCCGGACGACCGGTTCTATCTCGAGCCCGGTATTGGCGGGTCGCTTCACACCGGCTCCGTCAACCTGCCGTCGCCCAACGATCCTGGACTGACCCCGGAGCAGGTGGCGTTTCGGCAGCATCAGTTTCAGACAAAGCTAGACCTGGGTTCGCGCGTGCTGTTCGAGCCCGAACTGGCGCTAGGCTGGAAGGCGACCGACCGCTGGTCCGTCGAAATGTCCTGGATCCACATGAGCCACGCCCAATTGGCGGGGCCGCAAAACCCGGGGCTTGGCGACTTCGGATTCCGCGCAGTCTATCGGTACGGCATCGACAAGTAGCTCAGTCGCTGGCGCGCCGGCGATGCTGCCGGGAGCGGAAGAGCACCTCGGTCAGCCGCCGCGCGCCCTGGGAGCGATCGAGCTGCACCACGACATCCACCACGCGGCCGACATAGGCCTGCACCTTGTCCCAGCCGAGGTCGACGCCTGACGTCAGGGCCAGCAGGGAGATCTGGTCGAGCGCCCCGGCCGGACTGTCGGCGTGGACGGTGGTGATGGACCCCGGGTGGCCGCTGTTCACGGCGCGCAGGAAGGCGAAGGCTTCGCGTCCACGCAGTTCGCCCAGCAGGATGCGGTCGGGACGCAGGCGCAGCGCCGCGGCCAGCAGGGTGTCGGCGTCCACCTGGGCCTCGCCCAGTTCGCCGCGCACAGAGATCAGGCCGACGGCGTTGGCGTGATCCAGCCGGACCTCGGGCGCGTCCTCGATGATCACCAGCCGCTCGGAGCGGGGAATCTCCTTCACCAGGGCGTTGAGCAGGGTGGTCTTGCCGCTGCCGGTGCCGCCGGAGATGACGATGGTCTTACGCCGGGCGACCGCGCCGCGGAGGAAGGCCATCATGTCGCCGGCGTCGAGCAGGGCCTCGAGCTTTGCGTCGGCCGCGGCGTCGCGCGCAGGATCGCTGCGCGCGGCCTGCTCGAACAGGCCGTCCTGGTCGAGTTCCTCCAGGCTCATGTCCGAGAGCACGTGCTTGCGCACCGCCATCACCAGACCGCCGCGGGTCGCCGGAGGGGCGACGACCTGGACACGCGATCCGTCGGGCAGGGTTGCCGACAGCAGCGGCTGTTCACGATTGACGCCCTGGTGGCTGGCCGCGGCGATCTGTCGGGCGAGGCGCTGCAGGGCGACCTCGGTCAGCTGGTCGGCGGGTTCGCGGCTCATGACGCCGCCGGCCGTCTCGACCCAAACCTCGCCCGGCCGGTTGATCAGCACATCTGTGACGTCGGGCCGCGACAGCCACGGCGCCAACGGCGTGAGATAGGCGTCGAGATAGACTCCGCCGGCGCTCATCGGCGTGCTCATCGGGCCGGCGCGACGCCGGAGAAATCGAGGTCCCGGGCGACCGAGACCTGCACGGGAACGCCCTGCTTCACGCGAATGGTGGTGGGGATGTCGATCTGTTTCTGGAGCGCGATGCTGGCCACCTGATTGGCCTGGCCGGACGAGCCGATGACCAGGGCCGTGGTGTTGCCGCCGCTGCGCCCGGCCGCCTCGACCCCCGCCGAGACGACCGAGAGCAGGATCGAGGCCCCGAACCGCTGGAAGAAGTGCGTGTCGGCCGCGCCGGCGAGGCCCCCTCGGCCCAGCTGATCGGTGGCGGGCGAGCCCACGTCGATCGAGACGCCCGAGGGCGTGATGATGCGGGACCAGACCACGAAGGCCCGGGTCTGGCCGAGCGCCACGGCGCTGCGGTACTGGCCGATGATCTTGGAGCCTCGCGGGATCAGCACCTGGGCCCCGTCGAAGCCGCGGATGTCACGGCTGACCACCGCGCGGACAGACCCCGGCAGGTCGGAGTCGATGGCGGTTTCCAGGACGGCGGGGATCACGAAGCCCTGCGGCACGATGCGGCTCAGGTCGCGCATCTGGGTGGCGCGGGCGGTTTCGGTGAGAGAGCCCGAGACGCGGGCGGCGAAGCGCTCCTCAGGGTTCAGGCGTGCGTCCTCGGCGGCCGCCGAAGGGCCCGATGTGGGCGCGCCCGCCGCCTGCGCCAGGCGGGTGGCCGCTGGCGCGCCGGCGTCGCTGAGGTCGACGACCACCGCCGGCGCCCGCCAGTGCGGCTCGGCCGGGTCGGGTTGCGGCTGGGGAGCCGAGGGCGCTGCCGGCGGTGCGGCGGTCGGGGGCGTGACGGTCTGCGCGGGCGGCGTGGTCTGGTTCTGCGCCATCATCATCCGCAGTTCCGGCGCCCAGGCCGGCGACGGCTGGTCGATCGAGGCGATCCGGATGGGGGCGGTCTGCGCGTGCGCCATGCGCCCGCTGCTGAGCGTCGAGAAGGCGAACAGCCCCAGGACAGCCACGCCGCCCAGGCCCAGGACCATGGTCCACGGCGAGCTTGGCTGTTCGACCTTCGGGCGCAGAGCTTCGCCGCGGGCATAGACGGCGCTCAGGTCGTCGGGGGCTTGGGAGTCTGGCTTCATCGGCGCCACCACGGATCTTTGGGCTTGCGCGTCGGGCTGAGCGCGCTGGCTTGCTGGCTATGATACCCGTCGTTGAACACGTGCGTGACCTCGCTGCCGCGCCGCAGCACGAAGCCGCGAGCGATGCGGTCGATGACAATATAGCCGTCGCGCATGTGTGAATTCACCACCGATTCCGCGCCGTCGGGCTCGATAGCGAAGATGGCCGGCAGGTCTTCCTGGGCGCGGAAGGTGAAATAGGTCGCCTCGCCGTCGTCGAACATCCGGTCGGGGAGGGTCTTGTCCGAGCCCTGGAAGCTGTAGGCGTGGTTGCGGTCGACCGGCGGCGGGACCGGCGGCGGCGGCGCCACCACGGCGTAAACCGGCGCCGGATAGACGAAACGCACGCTGAAGGGGATCGAGTTCGCCGCGGCGTGGGCCCGCACGCTGAGCTGGAAGTTGTAGCGGCGCAGGTTGGTGATCACCGTCATATTGGTGTCGGGCCGCTTGGCCATCGGCTTGATGAACAGCAGGTTGGCCCTGCGGTTGGGCGTGACCTGCCATCCCAGGGAATCGCCGATGGCGACGTTTTC
>PLEH01000151.1:183-52614 GCA_003136395.1 Phenylobacterium sp. | reverse complement strand
CCAGGCCGATGCCGGTGTTGCCCGCCGTGCCCTCGACGATGCGTCCGCCGGGGCGAAGCCGGCCCTTGGCCTCGGCGTCGCGCACCATCCAGAGCGCGGCGCGGTCCTTGACCGACTGTCCGGGGTTCATGAACTCGGCCTTGCCGAGGATCTCGCAGCCGGTCAGCGCGCTGGCGCGGTTCAACCGGATGAGCGGGGTGTTTCCGATCGTCTCGAGGACGGACTGCGCAATCGTCATGGCGGCTACTTAAGCGCGGCGGCGCCTAAGCAGAAGGGGGCCCGAGCAGAAGGGCCCGCTCAAGCCTTGGCGAGCGACAACTGCACGACGTTGGTGCGCTGGGTCCGGAAGCCCGCCTCGCAGTAGCTCAGATAGAATTTCCAGAGTTTGCGGAACCGCTCGTCGAAGCCGAGCGGGCGAATCTCGTTCCAGGCCTTGTCGAAGCTCGCGTGCCATTCGGCGAGCGTGTCGGCATAATCGAGGCCGAAGCGGTCGATGCCGGTCCAGACGAAGCCCGCCTTGGCGGTCACCCGTTTCAGGCGCTCCTCCGACGGCAGCATGCCGCCCGGGAAGATGTATTTCTGGATGAAATCTGCGCGGCTCCGGTACTCCTCGAAGTACTGATCCTTGATGGTGATGATCTGCAGGCCCGCGCGCCCGCCGGGGGCCAGGGTCTCGTTGATCTTGCCGAAATAGGAGGGCCAGTAGCGCTCGCCGACCGCCTCGAACATCTCGATGGAGGCGACGCGGTCGAAGCGCCCCTCGACGTCACGGTAGTCGACCAGCTTGATTTCGGCGCGCTCGTTCAGCCCCGCGGCGAAGATCCGCTGCTTGGCGAAGGCGTATTGCTCCTCGGAGATGGTGATGGCGGTGACCTTGGCGCCGACCTCGCCCGCCGCGTACTCGGCGAACCCGCCCCAGCCACAGCCGATCTCCAGCACGCTCTGGCCCGACTGCAGCCCCATGCTCTGCGCCAGCGCCTTGTACTTGGCGGTCTGGGCCTCCGGCAGGGGCTGGCCGGGCCGGTCGAACCTGGCCGACGAGTAGGTCATCGTGGGGTCAAGCCACTGGGCGTAGAAGGCGTTCCCCAGGTCGTAGTGGGCGTGGATGTTTTTCTTCGCGCCCTGGCGGCTGTTGGGCTTAAGGGCGTGGCGGATGCGGTTCATCGTCCAGGCCAGGGGATTGCCCATGGTGACGTGGTGCACCCGGTCCCAGTTGGCGGCAAAGACATAGAGCAGGTCCGGCAGGTTGGGCGTGTCGAACTCGCCGGCGATATAGGCCTCGGCGAAACCGATATCCCCCGCCGACAGCGCGCGCCGGATGAAGCGGTAGTCGTTGATGGTCAGACGGGCGTGCGGGCCGGGCTCGCGGCCGGCGATGAACAGCTCCTGGCCCGACGGCAGGAAGAATGTCACTGCGCCGATGGCCCAGTTGCGGGCGATCAGCCGCAGGGCGGCGCGAAAGACGGCGGGGGCGCCTTTCAGCTCGGGCAGCCGGCGGAACGCGCGGCGATCGCCGGCGAGGTCGGCAAGCGAAGGGCCCCACGACGGGCTCTGGGCCAGACTCATGATCGCATCCCCCGAACGGTCACTAACAACACTTATCACCACAGGTCACGCTGGCGAGAGCCGGCGGAGGTTTCATTGATACGGCGCAAAGGGCGCAGTGGACGCGGGTCGCTCCGGATTTGAGGCTTGTGAAGGCCCGCGGGGCGCGCCACTTAGCCGGCCAATGTTCGAATTGAGGAATCCTCCATGGCCGTTTTGACGCTGGAGCGCTGGAACATGGCCATTGGCGACGGCCACCCGCTGATGGTAATCGCCGGCCTGAACGTGTTGGAAGACGAAAAGCTGGCGTTGGAGACCGCCCGCCATCTGAAGAGTGTCTGCGCCGAGCTCGGCCTGCCGTTCATCTTCAAGGCGAGCTTCGACAAGGCCAACCGCTCGTCGATCACCAGCTACCGGGGTCCCGGCCTTGAACAGGGCCTCGCAATTCTGGCCAAGGTGAAGGTCGAACTCGGCGTTCCGATCTGTACGGACCTGCACACTGAAGCGCAGGCCGAGCCGGTGGCCGAGGTGGCCGACGTGGTGCAGATGCCGGCCTTCCTCGGCCGTCAGACCGATCTGGTGGTGGCCGCCGCGCGTGCGACCCACCGCCGAGGCGGCTGGCTGCATCAGAAGAAGTCCCAGAACATGGCGCCCTGGGACACCAAGCACATGATCGACAAGGCGAGCGAGGCCATTGGCGGGGCGCGCATCAGCGTGCTTTGCGAGCGCGGCACGACCTTCGGCTACAACAACCTGGTGGTCGACATGCTGGCCATCGACGAGATGCATAAGCTGGGCGTTCCGGTGACCATCGACGCCACCCATGCCGTGCAGTTGCCGGGCGCCGACCCGCGCACCCAGGGCGCGTCCACGGGCGGACGGCGCGAGGGCGTGCCGATCATCGCCAAGGCCGCGGTCGCCGCGGGCGCCGACGGCGTGTTCCTGGAGTTCCACCCCAGCCCGGACGACGCGCTGTGCGATGGGCTCAGCGCCCTGCCGTTGTCCGGCGCGCGGGATCTGCTGACCACCCTGAAGGCGCTGCATGAGCTGGTCGCGCCCGGGCGTGCGGCTTGACCCCGCCCGCAACGCGCCGCACACCCTCAACCCCGATGGACCTCTCAGCGCTCCAGCACCTTCTGGGCCTGGCGCCCGGCCGGCGCGTCGCCTGCGTCGGCGACCTGATGGTCGACCGCTTCGTCTATGGCGAGGTGAGCCGAGTCTCGCCCGAGGCGCCGGTTCCGGTGCTGGCCCGGTCCCGCGAACTGATGATGCTGGGCGCATCCGGCAACGTGGCCCGCAACGTGGCGGCGCTCGGCGGCGAGGTCTCCCTGGTCGGGGTGATCGGCGGTGACGCCGAGGGCGCGCACGCCGTGCGCCTGGTGGGCGAAGAGGCAGGCGTCGAAGGCTACCTCGTCACCGATCCCGACCGTCCAACCACGCTCAAGACCCGCTTCGTCTCCGGCGGCCAGCACATCCTGCGGGTGGACCTGGAGACCAATCGCCCGGTCTCGGGCGAGGTGGAGCAGCGACTGGTGCGCACCATCCGCGACGCGGCCAAGGACGCCGGCGCGATCCTGCTGTCCGACTACGGCAAGGGCGTCGTCACCGAGGCGGTGATCGCGGCATGCCGCGAGGCGGCCCAGGAGTCCGGCGGCCGGCTGGTGGTGGACTCCAAGGCCCGCTCCTTCGCCCGTTACGGCGCGGTCGACATGATCAAGCCCAATGCCGCGGAACTGGGCCACGCCACCGACATGCCGACCGAGACCGACGAACAGGTGGCCGCCGCCTTGCTGCGCGCGCTGGAACTCTGGGAAGCCAGGGCGATCCTGGTGACCCGGGCTTCGAAAGGCATTTCGCTGGCGGTGCGCGGCGAGCCGGTGCGCCACTTCCCTACCGCAGCGCGCGAGGTGTTCGACTCCTCGGGGGCGGGCGATACGACCTTGGCCGCCCTAGGCCTGGCGCTCGCCGCCGAGGTCGCCATCGAGGACGCCATCGCCTTCGCCCAACTGGCCTCCGGCGTGGCGGTCGGCAAGGTGGGCACGGCCACCGTCTCGCCGGACGAGCTGATCGAGGCGGCGCTCTCGGCCCACATGGCGCCGACCGAGGCCAAGGTCGCCACCGCCCAGCGGATGGCCGACGAGGTCGCCCGCTGGCGCGCCAAGGGCCTGAAGGTGGGCTTCACCAACGGCTGCTTCGACATCCTTCACAAGGGACACGTGGCTTATCTCGCCCAGGCGCGCGGCTGGTGCGACCGTCTGATCGTGGGCCTGAATTCCGACGAGAGCGTGCGCGCTCTGAAAGGCGAGGGGCGGCCGGTCAACGACCTGGAATCCCGCGCCCTGGTGCTGGCGGGCCTCGGCTCGGTGGATCTGGTGGTGCCCTTCGAGGAGGATACGCCGCTGAAACTGATCGAGGCCGCCCGGCCTGACGTGCTGATCAAGGGCGCCGACTATGCTGAGAGCGAGGTCGTCGGGCACGAACTGGTCAAGAGCTGGGGCGGCGAAGTGAAGCTTGCAGCCATCGTCGAGGGCTACTCCACCACCGCGGCGATCGCGCGGATGTCCAAGCAAGGGGCGGCATGACCCAGCGCCGCATCGCCTTTGTCACCGGCGGCGCCGGCTTCATCGGCTCCAACATCGCCGCCAAGCTCGCCGAGGACCGCTCGCTCGACGTGGTGATCTGCGATCGCCTGCACGAGGCCGAACTCGGCAAATGGCGCAACATCGCCAAGCACGCGATCGGCGACTTCGTGGCCCCGTCCGATATGTTCGACTGGCTGGAGAAGCGCTGGCGCGACATCGAGGTGGTGATCCACATGGCCGCGGTCTCGACGACCTTGGAGCCGGACGCCGACAAGATCGTCCATTCCAACTTTACGCTCAGCCGCGACCTCTTCCGCTGGTGCGCCGACCGGCAGCGGCGGTTCGTCTACGCCTCCTCGGCCGCCACCTATGGCGACGGCGCTCACGGATTCGACGACGACAACGACTATGAGGCGCTGGCGGCGCTTCGGCCGCTCAACACCTACGGCTGGTCCAAGTCTCTGTTCGACCTCTTCGCGGTGCGCCAGGCCTTGCGCGACTACGCCCCGCCCCAGTGGGTGGGCCTGAAGTTCTTCAACGTCTACGGACCCAACGAAGAGCATAAGCGTTCGATGAAATCGGTGGCCTCGCAGATCTGGCCGCATGTCCGCGACGGCCAGGCCGTGCAGCTCTTCAAGAGCTACCGCGAAGGCGTGCCGGACGGCGGGCAGAAGCGCGACTTCGTCTATGTCCGCGACGTGACCGACATCACCGAATGGCTGATCCAGACGCCGGAGGTGAACGGGGTCTTCAACCTGGGCTCCGGGACGGCGCGGACCTTCGAGGACATGGCGCGCGCGGTGTTCACGGCGGCCGGCAAGAACGCCCAGATCGACTTCACGCCCATGCCGCCGGCGATCCGCGACAAGTACCAGTACTTCACCGAGGCGAAGATGGATCGGCTGAAGGCCGCGGGCTACGTCCGGCCCATGACCACGCTGGAGGAGGGGATCGGCGACTATGTCCGGTCCTATCTCAGCCAGCCTGACCCTTACCGCTAGTGTGCTGGATTTGATGTTCGCCCCAGTCATGACCAAGCGCCGTGCGAACTTCAAATCCAAGAAGCACACTAGAAACATAGGCTTGCTAGTGTCCTCATCGATTCCGAAGTTCGTCCGAGCCGGCCGCACGCGCTTGCGAACTTCGGAATCGGGACACTAGCCGTGAGCGAGGCCCGGCCGCGCCAGAGGCGATGGCTGGCGGCGAGCCTGCTGGGCGTCCTCCTGTTCCTGGGCCTGGCCTTCGCGATCTTCCGCGGTGACCTGATCCGCTATTCCCTCGACCCCAAGACGCCGTTCCAGACCTACAAGCCGCCGCCCGCGCCGGACTACGGGCGGCGCGAGGCCTGGTTCCTGCTGCCGACCCGACCCGAGGTCGCCGCCGCCGCCGATCCTCCGGCCGATGTGTTCTTCGTCTCGCCGACCACATATGAGGGCGGCGCCCAGTGGAACGATCCTATCGACGACGCCCACGCCGACCAGGTGTTCCGCCGGGTGATGGCCCCCAACTATGCGGGCCCGTTCGTCAATATCGGGCGGATCTTCGCCCCGCGATATCGCCAGGCGGGGCTCTATAGCCTGCTGACCATGCGGGATGACGCCCGCGACGCGCGCAGGTTCGCCTACGGCGATGTGGCGGCGGCGTTCCGCTACTGGCGCGATCATGACGGCGGAACCCGGCCCTTCCTGATTGTCGGGGTGGAGCAGGGCGGGACCCTGGCCGCCCGGCTCGTGGCCGAGGAGGTCGCCCCCAACGCACAACTCCGCGCGCGGCTGGCCGGGGCTTACCTGATCGAGACCGTGGTTCCACAGACCCATCCCGCCTTGCCGCCCTGCATGCGGCGCGACGAGGCCGGATGCATCGCCGCCTGGGCCAGCGTGCCGGCCAGCGAGATCGACCGCGGGCGCATCCTGCTGGCCCGGGCGCTGGTCTGGGACGCCAACGGCGAGTTGCAGAACCTCAGTGGCCCGGCGCTCTGCTTCAACCCGATCCTGGGCGCCACGGTCGACGAGCCGGCGCCGGCGCGGATGCACCTGGGGGCGGCCAACGCCACGGGGCTGGAGTGGGGCGCGCGCCCCGCCTTCCTGGCGCGACAGGTCTCAGCGCACTGTGAGGGCGGGATCCTGCGGGTCTCCGCGCCCAGGTCGGCATCGCTGAAACCGTCCGGCTCCTGGACGGAGCAACGCATGGCGCCGGGGTTCAACCTGTTCTACGCCGACCTGGAGAGCGACGCCCGCGCCCGCGTGGCGGCCTTGACCAGGCGCTGAGCCTAAGGTCCTCGTAGTCCCAGCGACAAGGGAGGACAGGCCATGGCCGACGCCAATCGACAGATCGTTCTGGATCGGCTGCCGCAGGGCGACAAGCTGGCCTCGGAGCACTTCCGTCTGACCGAGACGGCGCGGCCGACGCCGGGTGAGGGCGAGGTGCTGCTGCGCACCCGCTACATCTCGCTCGACGCCGCCAATCGGGCCTGGATGCAGGGGGCGACCTATCGTTCGGCGCTGACCTCCGGCCAGGTGATGGCCGGCGGAGCCCTGGCCGAGGTGGTGGAGTCGAACGTCCCGAACCTGAAGGCCGGCGACACGGTGTTCACCGACACCGGCTGGCAGGACTACGCCGTCCTGCCTGGCAAGCGGCTCGAGAAGCTGCCGGCGATGGAGCCGATGACGCACCTGATGAGCGTCTATGGGATCGCCGGCCTCACCGCCTATTTCGGTCTGCTGAAGTGCGGCAGGCCCAAGGCCGGGGAGACCGTGGTGGTCTCGGCGGCCGCCGGATCGGTGGGCTCGATCGTCGGCCAGATCGCCAGGATCAAGGGCTGCAAGGTGGTGGGCGTGGCCGGCGGCGCCGAAAAGGGCCGCTGGCTGGTGGAGGAACTCGGGTTCGACGCGGCGCTGGACTACAAGGCCGGCGGCCTGCGCCAGCAGATGAAGGAAGCCGTCCCCGAGGGCATCGACGTCTATTTCGACAATACCGGCGGCGAGATCTTCGAGACCTGCCTCTTCGCGATGAAGAATTTCGGCCGCATCGCCTGCTGTGGCGCGGTCTCGCAATACGATGGCGCGGCGCCGCCGCACGGCCCCCGCGGCATCCCCGGCCTGATCGTCACCAAGCGCCTGACCCTGCAGGGCTTCGTGGTCATGGACTTCGACGACGAACGGGGCGCGGCGCTGAAGGAGCTCGAAGGCTGGGTCGCCTCCGGTCAGCTCAAGGTCCAGGAAGACATCATCGACGGCCTGGAGAACACGCCCGCCGCCCTGATCGGCCTCCTGAACGGCGAGAACCGCGGCAAACGTATGGTCAAGGTGCGTTAACCGCGCCGGACGTAAGCTTCGCGCCGGCGACGGAATGAAACCCGCCGCCGATGTCGTCCACGCCGAGAAAGAGGCGTCAGATGAGTGAAGCCCGAGTAATCGAAGACGACCTTGAGGCCCTGCAGGCCGAATATGAGTCCGGTGGAGACACCGGCCCTCTGATCGAGCGGCTGAACGCCCGCATCGCGGAATTCCTCGCGCGCGGCGACACCATCGAGTGGATCGAGGCGGAGCACGACGCCCTGGTGCGCCTGTTCCTGGAGGGCGGCGACCAGGTGGTCTCGCTGGACCCCGATCCCGAAGTCGATCTGGGATGGTACGGCGAATTCGCAGTGCGCGCCTGTCCGCAGGAGGGCCTTTGGGTCTACCGCAAAGGCCGCTTCGGCCACGTCAGTGGCCATATCGTCACTTGAGGCTCAGCCGGCGTCGCGAAGACCGAGGCCCGCCTTCCAGTCGAACAGCTCCTGCAGCACCTGCAGCGCCTTGCCGCGCTCGGACTTGAGGTCCGGGTCGCGATTGACAATCAGCCGCGCGTCGTCGCCGGCCGCCGCGATCAGGTCGCGGTGGGGACCTAGCACATCGGCGAAGACGTAGTCGGGGAAGCCGGACTGCTTGAGGCCGAGCGCATCGCCGCCGCCGCGCAATTCCAGGTCGGTCTCGGCGATCAGGAAGCCGTCGTCGGTGCGCCGCAGGATATCCAGCCGCTTCTGCGCGGTCTCCGACAGCGGGGGGTCATAGAGCAGGACACAGGCGCTTTCCTGCCGGCCCCGGCCCACCCGGCCGCGCAGCTGATGCAGCTGGGCTAGGCCGAAGCGCTCGGCCTGCTCGATGACCATGATGGTGGCGTTGGGCACATTGACGCCCACCTCGACCACCGTGGTGGCCACCAGGACCGAGAGCCGGCCGTCGGCGAACTCGGCCATCACCGCATCCTTGGCGGCGGCGGGTAGTTTGCCGTGGATCAGGCCGACGCTAGGCCCGATGGTCTGCTTCAGCTCCTGGGCGCGGGTTTCGGCGGCCTTGAGGTCGATCAGTTCGGATTCCGAAACCAGGGGGCAGATCCAGAAGGCCTGGGCGCCGCCCTTCACCGCCTCGCGCAGGCGCGCCTCGACCTCGGTGATGCGGGTCATGGGGGCCGCGCGCGTGGCGACCGGCGTGCGGCCGGGCGGCTTCTCGTCGATGCGGCTGACGTCGAGGTCGCCGTACATCGTCAGCTCCAGGGTCCGCGGGATGGGCGTGGCGGACATCGCCAGCAGGTGGACCGCCTGACCCTTGGTCTGCAGCCGCTGACGCTCGCTGACGCCAAAGCGGTGCTGCTCGTCGACGACGGCGAGCTGCAGCTGGTGGAACGCCACGTCGTCCTGGAAGAGGGCGTGGGTGCCGACCGCCACCTTGGCGGCGCCTGAATGCAGCGCCCGCAGCTTCTCGGCCCTGGGCGCGCCCTTGTCGCGGCCGGTGAGCAGGATCACGCCGACGCCGTGGGCGGTGAGGGGACCGGAGATCGTCTCGTAGTGCTGGTGGGCGAGGATCTCGGTGGGCGCCATCAGCGCGCTTTGGCCGCCGCCCGCCGCCACATCGGCCATGGCGCACATGGCCACCACCGTCTTGCCCGAACCCACATCACCCTGGATCAGCCGGCTCATCCGCTCGCCGGCGGCAAGATCAGCGCGGATCTCGGCGAGCGCACGGTCCTGGGCGCCGGTGAAGGCGAAGGGCAGGTCGGCGCGGACCTTGGCGGCGACATCGCTGGCGGCGATCCGGGCGGCCGGCTCCTTGCGCCGCTCGGCCTTGCGCTGGGCCATGGCCAGTTGCTGCGCGAGCAGCTCGTCATAGGCCAGGCGCCGGTAGTGCGGGCTGGTGGGCGCAAGGTCCGCCTCGGTCTCGGGGTTGTGCAGGCGGGCCAGCGCCTCGCGCCAGGCGGGGAACCGCTCGCGGGCGAACCAGGCGGGGTCCTGCCACTCCGGCAGCTCCGGCGCGCGGGCCAGGGCCTCGAGCGCGAAGGTCCGCACACGGCGAGCTGGCAGGCCCTCGGTAGCAGGATAGATCGCCTCCAGTTGCGGGATTTCGTCCCGCTTTTCCGGAGCGACCATGTAGTCCGGGTGGACCATCTGGCGGCCGAATTCACGGTCCTCGACCTTGCCGGAGATGATCCGCCGCGCGCCCACCGGGTGGCGTTGCTCCAGCTGGTCGGCAAAGCGGCCGAAGAAGACCAGCGTCATGAAGCCGGTGGGGGCGGTGACCCGCATCCGCAGGGGCTGGGCCTTGTTGCGGGCCGGCTGATGGCTGTCGATGGTGACCTCGAAGGTCATCACCTGGCCGTCTGTCGCCGCGGAGAGGTCGGCCGGCGTGCGGCGCACCAGGGAATGCGGCGTCAGGAACAGCACATCGCGCACCACCGGGCCGGCCAGCCGCTCCAGCAGCGGCGCCACGCGCGGACCCACCCCCTTAAGCGAGGTGATGGGCGCAAAGAGCGGAAACAGAATCTCGGGCCGCATGATTGCAGCATAGCCGACTGGCGCCTTTCCTTGGCTGGTAAAGGGGCGCCGCGCGCTCTATATCCGCGACCTCTCGATGACTGACATGGACGACGCCCGGCTGAAGAAGCTGAGGTTCCGCGCCTGGCGCCGGGGCTTCAGGGAAGCGGACCTCATTTTGGGGCCGTTCGCGGACAAGCACGTCTCCGCGTTCTCCCCTGCAGAACTGGACTGGTTCGAGGTCATGCTCGAAGTTCCCGACCAGGACCTCTATCGCTGGATCGTCGGAACGGCGCCGACTCCTCCGGAATTTGATACGGAGATCATGAACCGGATCAAAGAGTTCCGGTTTGAAGCTCATGCGATCCGCGGCGATGACCGTGGCGGCTGACGGTTCGCGCCCGATCAGCGCAGCCGAGATGCGACGCGTGGCCGAGGATCCGGGCCGGCTCGATCTGGTCGGCGCGCCGGAGGGCTTCGACGCCCTGGTGATGGCTGACATCGTGCGCGCCCGCAAAGGCCTGTCGGTGTTCGTGGCCCGGGACGGGGCGCGGCTGTCGGCCTTTGTCGACGCCTTCCGGTTCTTTGCGCCGGAGGTCGAGGTCCTGACCTTCCCGGCCTGGGATTGCCTACCCTACGACCGGATCGGCCCTTCGGCGGGGATCGCCGCCCAGCGGATGACGGCGCTCTCGCGACTGAGCAAGGGCCTCGACGGGAAGACGCGCCTGCTGGTCACGTCCGTGCCGGCGCTGGTGCAGCGGGTGCCGCCGCAGAGCTCGGTCAAACGGGCGAGCTATTCGGCCCATGCGGGCAATGTGGTCGAGATCGCCGATCTGGAAGCCTATTTCGCGATCAACGGCTACCAGCGCGCCTCGACGGTTTCGGAGAAGGGCGAGTTCGCGATCCGCGGCGGTGTGATCGACGTCTTCCCGCCGTCGGCCGATGAGCCGGTGCGGCTGGACCTGTTCGGCGACACCCTGGAATCCATCCGCGCCTTCGACCCCGAGACCCAGAGGTCGACGAAGCAGCTGCACGAGGTGAGCCTGCTGCCGGTCAGCGAGGCCCTGCTCGACAAGGAGGCGATCTCGCGCTTCCGGTCCGGCTACCTGGAGACCTTCGGCGCGGCCGGCGACGACCCGCTCTATGCGACCGTCTCCGAAGGTGGCCGCCGGGCCGGCATGGAGCATTGGCTGCCGCTGTTCTACCCGACCATGGCGACGTTGCTGGACTATCTGCCGACCGACGCCGTGATCGCGCTCGATCACCTCTCCCGCGAAGCCCGCGACGAGCGGCTGGCGCTGATCAAGGACGCCCACGAGAGCCGCGCCCAGGCCGACCGAAAGGCGCAATACCACCCGCTCGCACCCGACAAGCTCTATCTGACCGCCGACGAATTGCAGGCCCTGCTGGCCAAGCGCGCCACGCGGCGGTTCTCGTCGTTCAACGAGGCCGAGGGCGACACGGTCATCGACATGGGCGCCCGCGCCGGACGCAGCTTCGCGCCCGAGCGGCAGAAGGACAGCGTCAACCTCTTCGAGGCGACCGCCGAGCACGCCAAGGCGCTCTCGGCCGGCGGCAAGCGCGTGCTGTTCGCCTCCTGGACCGAGGGTTCTTCCGATCGTCTGGGCTCCATGCTGGCCGACCATGGGCTCAGGGACGCGCCCTTCGCCGCCTATTGGGACGCGGCCAAGGCGGCCAGTCCGAAGACGCCGCAGCGGGTGGTGCTGCCGCTGGAGTCCGGCTTCGAGACCGAGACGCTGGCGGTCATCTCCGAGACCGACATCCTGGGCGACCGCCTGGCGCGGCCGAGACGGCGGCGGCGCGCGTCCAACTTCCTGGCCGAAGCCTCTTCACTGACCCCCGGGGACCTGGTGGTCCACATCGACCACGGCATCGGACGCTATGACGGCCTGAAGACCCTGGACGTGCAGGGGGCGCCGCACGATTGCCTGGAGATCCAGTACGGCGGGGAGTCCAAGCTCTACCTGCCGGTGGAAAACATCGACCTTCTGACCCGCTACGGCGCGGAGACCGAGGGTGTGATCCTCGACCGGCTGGGCGGGGCGGCCTGGCAGGCGCGCAAGGCCCGCGCCAAGACCCGCCTGCGAGAGATGGCCGAGGGCCTGATCCGTATCGCGGCCGAGCGCGCCACCCGCGTCACCGATCCGGTGGACCCGCCGCACGGCGTCTTTGACGAGTTCTGCGCGCGCTTCCCCTACGAGGAGACCGAGGACCAGCTGATCGCCATCGGCGACGTGTTGGAGGACCTCGGGGCCGGCAAGCCCATGGATCGGCTGATCTGCGGCGACGTAGGCTTCGGCAAGACCGAGGTGGCGTTGCGCGCGGCCTTCGTGGTCGCCATGAGCGGCCAGCAGGTGGTGATCGTCGCGCCCACGACCCTGCTCGCCCGCCAGCACTTCAAGACCTTCACCGAACGCTTCGAGGGCTGGCCGGTGAAGGTGCGCCGGCTCTCGCGCCTGGTTCCGGCCCGCGAGGCGGCCGAGACCCGCGAAATGCTGAAGAACGGCGAAGTGGAGATCGTCGTCGGCACCCACGCGGTGCTCTCCAAGCAGGTGGGTTTCCGCAACCTGGGCTTGGTGGTGGTCGACGAGGAGCAGCACTTCGGGGTCAAGCACAAGGAGAAGCTCAAGGAGCTTCGCGCCGACGTGCACATGCTGACGCTGACCGCGACACCGATCCCGCGAACCCTGCAGATGTCGCTGTCGGGCATCCGCGAGATGTCGATCATCGCCACCCCGCCGGTGGATCGTCTGGCGGTCCGCACCTACATCACCCCCTGGGACCCGGTCGTGGTCCGCGAGGCGCTGCTGCGCGAGAAGTACCGCGGCGGCCAGGCCTATTATGTGGCCCCGCGCGTCTCGGACCTGCCGGAACTGGCCCGCTTCCTGCGCGAGCAGGTGCCGGAGGTGAAGTTCGTGGTCGGCCACGGCCAGCTGGCGCCGACCCAGCTCGAGGAGGTGATGAGCGCCTTCTATGACGGCCAGTACGACGTCCTGCTCTCGACGACGATCGTGGAGAGCGGCCTCGATATCCCCACCGCCAACACCCTGATCATTCATCGCGCCGACATGTTCGGCCTGTCTCAGCTCTACCAGCTGCGCGGACGCGTCGGGCGGGCCAAGAGCCGCGCCTATGCCTATATGACGACGCCCGCGGAAAAGCAGATCACCCTGTCGGCTGAGCGGCGGCTGAAGGTGCTGCAGTCGCTGGACAGCCTGGGGGCGGGCTTCCAGCTCGCCAGCCACGACCTGGATATTCGGGGCGGCGGCAACCTGCTCGGCGAGGAGCAGTCCGGTCACATCCGCGAGATCGGCGTCGAGCTCTACCAGCAGATGCTGGAGGATGCTGTCAACGAGCTGAAGACCCGCGCCGGCCAGGAAGGGCTCGAGAACGACCGGGGCTGGTCGCCGCAGATCAACACTGGCGCCGCCGTGCTGATCCCCGAGGAATACGTTCCCGATCTCAATGTGCGCCTGTCGCTCTACCGCCGTCTGTCGGACGCCGAGAAGGCGCAGGACCGCGAGGCGTTGGCCGCCGAACTGATCGACCGCTTCGGGCCGCTGCCGCCTGAGGCGGGCCAGCTCCTGAAGGTTGTGGCCATCAAGGGTCTCTGCCGCGAGGCCAATGTCGCCAAGATCGACGTGGGACCGAAGGGCGCGGTCGTCTCGTTCCGCAACGACGACTTCAAGAACCCCGGCGCGCTCATCGAGTTCGTCAGCCAGAATCAAGTCGCCTGGCGCGTCCGCCCGGACAACAAGGTGGTGGTGAAGGGCGAGTGGGAGACGCCGGAACAGCGGCTGGGTGCGGCCGAGCGCGTGCTCACCGAGCTGGCCCGACTCGCCGCCTAGGCCGCGCGGTCCGGGGCTCCGGTCCCCATCGTCGCGCTGACCGCCGACGCCCTGGCCGAGCACATGGCCGCGACGCGCGCCGCGGGGGCCAACTATCATCTGGCCAAGCCGATCCGGCCGGACGCGCTGATCGCGATCCTGGCGGAGATTCTGGGTGGGGCGGGCGCGCGGGACGAGGCCGTCACCGAGATCGGGCAGAGGCTGCAGGCGGCGGCCGCGGCGGCGAAGACGCCCTAGCTGGCGCTGGACGTTGCGGCCCGCGCCTCGTTCAGCAGGCGGGTGGCCCTGAGCGCGATCTCCAGCCGCTGGGCGCAGACGAGACCCACGGAAATCACCAGGGCGGCGTCGGCGATGGCGTTGGCCGAAACGCCCAGCGCGCCGGCGCTCTGCGTGGCGTACATGCGGACGCCGTAGCGCACGGCGAAGACGCCCAGGATCACCAGCATGCCGAGCGCCGAGGCCTTGCTGGTCAGCTCATGGGTTGCGGGATCGACGGTGATGGTCGTGAACCGCGCGCGCCACCAGCCGACGCCGGCGCCGGCCACCAGGGCTGCGATGTCGATGCCGAGCATCAGCGGGGTCGGCACGGCCTGCTGGCTGAACGACAGGCCGACGAGCGCCAGGATGATCACCGGGGAGACCCAGAGGCCCTCGATCCGCAGCCGGCGGGCCCGGGAATTGCGCAGGATCACCAGGGCGATCACGACGAGGGGAATCAGGGCGGCCCAGGCGGGCGCGTTCGTCGGCGTTGGGGGCATCAGCTGGCTTTCAATCCGTGGGCGTGCGCCGCAGCCTCCTCCAGCGCGCGACCGGCGGTCTCGGCAGAGGTCACCGGGGCGACTCCAAGATCGAACTCCACCACGAATGGAGTATTGCCGTCACCTGCTTCGAACGCGGTGCAGCCGATCACCGCGGCGATCCGCTCGCCGGCCAGCCGGCCCTTGGGGCCAGGGGTGTTGGGGAGCGCGAGCGCGAAGACTTCCGGGCCTAGCCGCGCAGCGGTGTCCTCCACCCGCACGAGGCGCCCGATCATCGAGCCGATCTGGGGGATGGCGCGGTCGAGCCAGCCCGAGGCGCGGGCGGCCTTCAGTTCCGGCTTGTCGGCGACCTTGAGGACGCAAACGCTGAGCGCGCGGTTGCGGAGCTTGGCGGCCTGCGCGAGGCGGCCCAGGTGGGCGGCGAACAGGTCCTGGGTGAAGAGCCCCGTGGCGGGATCCATCAGGCCGGAGCCGCGGGCCTGTTCGAGGGCCTGCCGCACGCCCATCTGGCGGCGGTAGCTGCGGGCGAGCTCGACGACCCGGCGGGCGGTTTCACTCTCCGGTGTCTCGGGTGAGGCCACATCGGAGAGCCCGCGATGGAAGGCCTCCGACGTTGTCACGTAGGTCTCCTTGCGCATGTAGAGGAGCGCGGGCGTGTGATAGAGGCGGGTGTTGCGGCGCAGACCCGCGGCGATCGACAGCGCCTCCTGAGGATTGTCGCCGGCCCACAGCACAACCGCGTCGAAAATCCGCTCATGCAGGTAGTCAAAGGCGGTGTAGGCGGTGAACGCCCCGACCACGTCGGCGCCGTTGCGCAGCAGGGCGTTGGAAAGCGCCAGGAACTGCGGCGCCGGTTCGCCGATGGCCAGGACCCGATAGGGGCTGACATCGATTTCCGGCGGATCGAACTTGCGGCCGAACTCGGCGAAGGTCTCTGCGCGGAGCTCGAACTCCTCCTCGGCGACGGCGGTGCGCACCAGGGTCTCCAGGCGCATCGCCGCCTGGGCGGGATGCAGCGGGGCGGCGAGCGTCACGTCGAAGCCATAGGTTTCGAGGATCGGGTCGGGATCGCCGATGGCGATGACCGGAAGCCGGCGCGGCGCGCAGGCGGCCTTGAGGCGCCGCGCCAGACCGAGCGCCTCTTCACCGACGCCGCGCAGGTCGATGATCGCGCCCTCGATCTGCAGGTCGGTGATCGCGGTGACCGCCGCAAACCGGCCTCGCGCCGTGATCGTGCGCCAGCCAAGACGGTCCAATCCCTCGGCGAGCGGACCCGCCAGGGTGTCGTCCCGCGCGACGATCAGAATGCGCGCCTGGACGCTTATCGGCATCTGTCCTCTTTCACTGGGGGAGACTTATCTCGAAAACATGACTCGGGCCGCGCCAAGATAGACGGACACGGTAGGATACGACAGCGAGAGAAGGGTTAAGGAGGTTGAAGATGGGGGCAAGTCTGCAAGGTCAGGTTGCGGTGGTGACCGGGGCCTCAGGTGGGCTGGGCGCCCATTTCGCCAAGCTGCTGGCGTCTGAGGGGGCCGCCGTGGCCCTGACCGCCCGCAGAATGGACAAGATCGAGGCGCTGGCGGGCGAATTGGCCGGCCAGGGCCACCGCGCCATGGCCCTGCGGCTGGATGTCGCGGACGCCAAGTCGATCGCACCGGCGTTCGACGAGATCGAGACGGCGTTGGGGCCGATTTCCATCCTGATCAACAACGCCGGCGTTGGGGGCGACGGCATGGCGCTGGAAATGACCATCGAGCAATTCGACGAGACCTTCGACGTCAATGTCCGTGGCGTCTACTTCGCCGCCCAGGCCGCGGCCCAGCGCATGCTGGCGTCCGGCGTCGCCGAACGCGGGGAGGGGCGGATCGTCAACATCGCCTCGGTGGCCGCCCAGACCAACCTGCCGGGCCTGTCGGCCTACTGCGCCTCGAAGGCCGCGGTGGCCATGATGACCCGGGTGATGGCGCGCGAATGGGCGCGGCGAGGGATATCGGTCAATGCGCTGGGGCCTGGCTACATCCTCAGCGGGATCAACGACGAATGGTTTGCCACCGAGGGCGGCGCGGCGCAGCTCAAGCGCTTCCCGCGCCGGCGGCTGATGCAGGAGAGCGATCTGGATGCGGCCATTCTGATGCTGGCGGGCCCGGCGGCGTCGGCGATCACCGGGCAACTCTTCATCATCGACGACGGCCAGACCTTGCCGGGTGGCGGCTAGACAGGCGGTGCTTGGCTGACCGAAGGGCAGGGCGCTTTATTCGCGCCAACAAGGGAGTGACGAAATGCGCCAGGGACCGCTGACGGGATTGAAGGTCGTGGAGTTCGCCGGCATCGGGCCGGGGCCGTTCTGCGGCATGCTGCTGTCCGACCTGGGCGCCGACGTGGTGCGGATCGACCGCAAGGGCGGGCGCGGCGGCGCGCCCACCGATATCACGTCACGCGGCCGCCGCTCCGTGGCCCTGGATCTGAAGAGCCCGGCGGCTATCGAGGCCTGCCTGAAGCTGATGGAAAAAGCCGACGCCATCTTCGAGGGCTTCCGGCCCGGCGTCATGGAGCGGCTGGGCCTGGGCCCGGAGGTGGCGCTCAAGCGCAACCCGAAGCTGGTGTTCGGCCGGATGACCGGCTGGGGCCAGACCGGGCCCTACGCCAACGCCGCCGGGCACGACATGAACTACATCGCCATCACCGGCGCGCTGCACGCCATCGGCACGGCGGAAAAGCCCGTCCCGCCGCTGAACCTGGTGGGGGACTTCGGCGGCGGGGCGCTCTACCTCGCCTTCGGCCTGCTGGCCGGCGTGATCCAGGCGCGTGAGACCGGCCAGGGTCAGGTGATCGACTGCGCCATGAGCGACGGGGCCGCCTCGCTGATGGCCATGTTCTACGGCTTCAAGGCCTCGGGCATGTGGAAGGAAGAGCGGCGGCAGAACCTGCTGGATGGCGGCGCCCACTTCTATGACACCTACCAGTGCGCCGACGGGAAGTGGATCTCCATCGGCTCCATCGAACCGCAGTTCTATGCGTTGCTGCTGGAGAAGACCGGCATCACCGATCCGGAGTTCGCCCGCCAGATGGACCTTTCGATCTGGCCGCAGCTTCGCGAAAAACTCGCCAAGGCCATCGCCGGCAAGACCCAGGCCCAATGGTGCGAGATCATGGACGGCACCGACGTCTGTTTCGCGCCTGTGCTCGACCTCGACGAGGCGCCGAAGCATCCGCACAACGCTGCGCGTCAGACCTTCGTGGAAGTGGCCGGGGTTATCCAACCCGCACCTGCCCCGCGGTTCTCAGTGACCCCCGGCGCGATCCAGGGGCCGCCGCCTGCCATCGGAGCTCACGACCGGGAGGCTCTGCTCGACTGGGGCTTCGCCGCCGACGAGATTGTGGCCCTCACCGGCTCGGACTCACAGGTCAAGGCCACGGTTTCCTGACGGACACGTTCAGGTTGGGTTCAGCCACCGAGGCACAGTGTGGCCTCAGGTTGTTCGTCGCGCTCTCCCGTCCCTCGAAGCGGCGGCCAATCTGATGGAACGACACGCCCATCGGCGGCGCGTCACCTGAACAGGTGGCGCGCCGTTACTTTTTGGGGCCCACGCCGTCCCCAGCTCAGGCCGGCGCCTTGGGCGCCGCCCGCGCCTGCTCGTCGCGCCAACCCTGCTCCTGGGCGATCAGTTCCGGCGAGGCGACATCGGCGAAATCCTCCGGCTCCATGAACGGCCGAATCTCCAGGTTGAATTCGCGATCGCCCTCGGTGGGCGCCTTCCTCGCCCAGTCGATGGCCTCCTGCAGCGAGGCCACCTGCCAGATCCAGTAGCCGCCCAGCAGTTCCTTGGTTTCGGCGAACGGACCGTCGATGACGGTCGCCTTGCCTCGCCGCAGGTGGACGCGAGCGCCACGGGCGCTGGGGCGCAAGCCGCCCGCGTCGAGCATCACGCCGGCGGCGATCAGCTCGTCGTTGTAGGCCCCCATGCGCGCGATGTACTCGGGGTTCGGCAGGGCGCCGGCCTCGGACTCCGGATTTGCCTTTACGATCACCATCACCCGCATTGCGGTTTCTCCTGTTGTGCTTGAACCAGGCTATCGGCCCGGCTTGCGCTCGGTACGACGAACCGATCGCGGAAGAGCCGACACTTCGAACGGAATTCTTCCCAGACGTCTTGCGCTCAAGTCCGTTCCTCAGCACTTTCCGCCGCCATGACGGCCCAACGGTTCTTCTCTCGCCTGCGGGCCGCGCACTGGGATCCCATCTACTGGGTGCGAGTCTCGCTCCTGACGCTTGGCCGGGCCCTGACGCGGCTCTGGGGCCGCGACGTGATGCTCTACACGGGCGGCGTGTCGTTCTTCAGCTTGCTGGCGATCTTCCCCGCCCTGGCGATCCTGATCACCCTCTACAGCCTGTTCTCCAATCCGGCCCAGGCCGAGCGGGAGGGCGAAATCCTGGCCCGGGTGATCCCCGCCGGCGCGCGCGACATCGTCCAGTCGGAGCTGATGCGCCTGGCGCATGCGCCGCATGTGGCGATGACGACCCAGGGGGGCTTCGCCCTCTTGATCGGGCTCTACGCGGCGCATCGGGGCTTCAAGGCCATGCTGGCGGGCCTGTCGTTCATCCACGACGAGGACGAGCCCATGGGGTTCGTCGGCTTCAACGTGATGGCTCTGCTGGTGCTGGTGGCGACCTTCGCCATGCTGGCCGTCGTCTCCGCGGCGTTTTTTGGCCTGCGGGTGATGGGCTCCGCCTTCGACCTGCGGCCGCTGCGCGGTGTCTCGTGGCTTTACAGCGAATGGACCTGGTCCAGCCTGTTCATGACGCTGGGTATGAGCCTGATCTACCGCTGGGCCATGTCGCGGCGGCCGGTGAACTGGCGCGCGTCCCTGCTGGGCGGCTTCAGCGCCGCGGCGCTCTGCCTGTTCGCGTCCTGGGCCACGGCCTTCTACGTCGAACAGATCGCCCATCTGGGCGCGACCTACGGCTCGATCGCCACCGTCGTGATCTTCCTGATCTGGCTCAGCTGGAACGTGAACGCGATCTTCTTCGGTGGCGCGCTGGCGACCGAGGTGGAGATCTCCATCGACACCCACGCGGCGCGGGTCATGGCTTCGTCACCAGAAAGCTGAAGCCGCCGTCGATCTCGTCGCGCACCAGGATTTCGGCCCCGACCTCGGCTGCGAAATGCGGCACATCGATCCGCGCCATGGGGTCGTCGGCCAGCAGGCGCACCCGCGCGCCGCCCGGCGCGGCCTCCAGCGCCTTGCGCAGCCTGAGCGTCGGCACCGGGCAGCGGTGGCCGCGCGCATCGACGAGGATGTCTTCGGGGCTCATGGCGCCCCGCTTACCACAGCCCGCGCCCGCGACCGCAAGGGCCCTATCTGCTGGGGGGCGGGACGACGCCTCTGGACGGGGTCGTGCCGTCGGCGTTGGCGGGCGCCGACAGGGCGGCAGTCTGGGAGGTGTCGCCGGTGCGCGGCGCCGCGGCCAAGGCGACGGTCGTCGAGGTGGTCTCTGTCTGGCTCGGCTTGGCGCAACCCGAGACGAACAAGCTCAAGGCGGCGAGGGCAGTGGCTGTCATCAGAAATTGGCGCATGCGGCCCTAACGCGGCGGCGCGCGTCTCTGTTGCCGAACCGCGGGCTGGCATGGGAAATGGTCGACACCGCAAACCTCGCACCAGGACCTGCCCATGAAGACCCGAGCCGCCGTCGCGTTCGAGGCCAAGCGGCCGCTGGAAATTGTCGAGTTGGACCTGGAAGGTCCTCGCGCCGGCGAGGTGCTGGTGGAGATCAAGGCCACCGGCGTCTGCCACACGGACGCCTACACCCTGTCGGGGCAGGACTCCGAGGGCCTGTTCCCCTCGATCCTGGGCCACGAAGGCGCGGGCGTGGTGGTCGAAGTGGGACCGGGCGTCACCAGCGTGAGACCCGGCGACCACGTGATCCCGCTCTACACGCCCGAATGCCGGCAGTGCAAAAGCTGCCTTTCCCGCAAGACCAATCTCTGCACGGCGATCCGCGCGACCCAGGGCAAGGGGCTGATGCCCGACGGGACCAGCCGGTTCTCCTACAAGGGCGAGACGGTCTTCCACTACATGGGCTGCTCGACCTTTTCGAACTTCACCGTCCTGCCGGAGATCGCCGTGGCGAAGATCCGCACCGACGCCCCCTTCGACAAGGCCTGCTACATCGGGTGTGGGGTGACCACCGGTGTGGGCGCGGTCGTCAACACCGCCGGCGTCGAGCCCGGCGCCAATGTGGTGGTCTTCGGCCTGGGCGGCATCGGGCTCAACGTGATCCAGGGCGCCAAACTGGTGGGGGCGTCGATGATCGTCGGGGTCGACATCAATCCGGCGCGCGAGGACTGGGGCCGGCGGTTCGGCATGACCCATTTCGTGAACCCCAAGACGCTCGGCGAGGACGTGGTGGCCCATCTCGTCAAGCTGACCGACGGCGGGGCGGACTATACGTTCGACTGCACGGGCAACACCGAGGTCATGCGCCAGGCGCTGGAAGCCTGCCACCGCGGCTGGGGCGAGAGCGTGATTATCGGGGTGGCCGAGGCCGGCAAGGAGATCGCCACGCGCCCGTTTCAGCTTGTCACCGGAAGGGTCTGGAAAGGCACGGCTTTCGGTGGCGCGCGCGGTCGCACCGATGTGCCGAAGATCGTCGACTGGTACATGGACGGCAAAATCCAGATCGACCCGATGATCACCCACACCATGCCGCTGGAGCGGATCAACGAGGCGTTCGACCTGATGCACGCCGGCGAGAGCATCCGAAGTGTCGTGATCTACTAGCCGAGCGCGGTTTCCTTCAGCTGCGGAAACACCTTGGCGACCTTGTCCATCAGGTAGTCTCCGTAGGTCCCCTCGAACTCGTGGACGGAGGCCCGGTCCCAGCGTTCGGCCTTGTCGGCGTTCCGCAGGGCGGCGTCGGTGGCGACGGCGGGCAGAGGGTGCATGGACGCCATGAAGTCCGGGTCGAAGAACAGCGGGAAGGACAGGCGGTCGTGGCCGCTCACGTTGCGGACCCGGTGCGGCGTTGACTTGAAGCGTCCGCCGGTCAGCCGCTCCAGCATGTCGCCGATGTTGCAGACCAGGGCGCCTTCGATCGGCGGCGCCTCGATCCAACCTGAGGGCGCCTTGACCTGCAGACCGCCGTGGCGGTCCTGAGCGAGCAGAGTCAGGAGGCCGTAGTCAGTGTGTTCGCCGACACCCCAGGACTGGCTCCAGTCGATGTCGCCAAAGCCGCTTGAGGGGCCGCTCGCCGGGTAGTGAAAAATGCGGAACAGCACGGTGGGCTCGGCGGTGTAGGCGTGGGCGAAGTACCCTGCGTCGAGGCCGAGGCTCAGCGAAACGCCTTCCATCAGACCTGCCGCGGCCCGGGTGGCGCCGTTCATATAGGCGGTGGCGGCGGCCTGCAGGCCGGGCAGCTGGGCGGGCCAGAGGTTCGCGCCGTGCATGGGAACGCCAGCCCGAACCCGCGGATGATCCGGGCCAAGCTCGGTCCCGAGGTAGAGGCCTTCCTTCAGATCCGGGCGGCCGGAGGTGAGTTCGCCGCCCACCGGGAAATAGCCGCGCCAGGCGCGCCCGCCCTTGGCCATGGAGATCGCCATCCTGGCCTCCAGCGGCAGGGCGAAGAAGCGACGGCTCTCGGTTTCGAGGGCGTCAATGACCTCCGGGCCAATGCCGTGGCCGACCAGGTAGAAAAAGCCGTGCGCCCGGCAGGCCCGCGCGATCTCGCCGGCGACCCTGGCCCGGCCGGCGTCGTCGCCGGGTTCGGACAGGGCCGCCATGTCGATGATGGGCAGGCGCTCGGTCACCTCAGGCCCCCCAACAGCCTAGACGGGGACAGGGCGGGCGCGCTGGTTGTAAAGCAGGGCGCGGCGACGGGCCTGCTCCTCGGGCGACAGGCTGGCCGGATCCTCCGGCGGCAGGCCGGTCGTGACGGCCAGACCCTTCTCGACGGCCGGCCGGGCGGACAGCTCCTCGAACCAGCGCTTGAAGTACTTGAACTCGTCGAGGTCGATGCCCTGCAGCTTCCAGCTCACCGTCCAGGGATACGAGATCATGTCGGCGATCGTGTACTCGTCGCGGGCCAGGTACTTGCGGTCGAACAGCCGGTTGTTGAGCACGCCGTAGAGCCGGTGGGTCTCATCGGCGAAGCGGCGCTGGGCGTAGGATTGATCGCCCATTTCCGGCGGCACGCGGCTGAAGTGGCCGCGCTCGCCGGTCTTCGGACCCTGGTTGGCCATCTGCCACATGACCCACTGGACGACGTCATACTTGGTGCGCGTGTCCTGCGGCCAGAAGCGGCCCTCCTTCTCGGCCAGGTACATCATGATCGCGCCGGACTCGAAGACGCTGATCGGCTCGCCGCCGCCGGCGGGGGCGGTGTCGACCAGCGCGGGCATGCGGTTGTTGGGACTGATCCTCAGGAACTCCTCGGTGAACTGGTCGCCGCGGCCGATATGCACCGGCACGATCCTGTACGGCACGCCCAGCTCCTCCAGCAGGATCGTGACCTTCTTGCCGTTCGGCGTGGGCCAGTAGTGGAGGTCGTACATCGCAGGGCGCCTCATTCTTGAAGGTGAGGCGCGAAACCTAGTCCGCCCATCGGGGACCGCAAGCCGACAAGAGCTGAAGGCGGGTCCAGGCGGGCTGAGGCGTCAGGCGAGGTGGGCGGTGAGCCAGGCGATAGTCTCGCCGGTGGCGGTGTCGAAGCCGGAGCCGGAATAGACGTCGAAATGGCCGCCGTTGACGGTCACCAGCTTCTTGGGCCCGCCGGCCCGCTGGAAGGCGGCCAGCGCATGGGCCGTCGGGGTGACGATGTCGTTGTCGGCGACGATCATCAGCAGCGGCCGGGGCGCGATGCGCTCGATCCACAGCGCCGGCTCGTGGGCGCGGGCGAGTTCCAGGGAGGAGAGCGTGATCTCGTTCTTCCAGGTCGGACCGCCGGTCGTGGTGAAGTAGGCATAGCCGTCGTCACCCGGCAGCGCGCAGGCCTCGTCGGGCAGGCCCACCACCTTCATGACCGTGGGCTCGGCGCCGGCGCCGCGGGCCTCGCGCTCGGCCGTGGTCATCTCGATGACCTCCGCGCTATTGGGCCAGCCGCCGATCAACTCCCAGCCGCTGATGAAGGGCGCCTGGGAGATCACCACGCCGACGCGGGTGTCCACGGCGCCGGCCTGCAGCACATGGCCGCCGGAGAAGCTGGAACCCCAGATGGCGATCCGGTCCGGATCGACACCATCGAGGGTGCGCACGTAGCTCACCGCGTCGCGGTAGCCGCGCACCTGGCGCACCGGGTCCACCTCCTGGCGGGGAAAGCCGCCGGAGAGGCCGAACCCCGGATTGTCGAACACGAAGGCCGCGAACCCCGCCGCCGCGAAGGCGGTGGCCTGCGGCTCGAGCTGGGCGGCGACGGCGGAGAAGCCGTGCGCCATCACGACGATCGGAGGGGAAGCCTTACCTTCGGGCGCGTAGAGGCGGCCACGCAGGGTGGCGCCTTCGGAGGCGAACATGTGGAGTGTGGCGTAGGTCATGGAGCAGATACGGCCAAGCTTGCCCCTTTGGATGCTATTCCGCCGCGGATCACCAGGTCATTCATCTTGGTCCCATCCCAGGGCCTCTTACGCATCCTAGGCCCGACGTTCCCCGCTTGTCGAACCTGAAGGCCGTCCGCCGCAGCGGCAACTTTCGCGTGTGAGGGGAAGGCGCTTTCGAACGAGCTTAACCTTCATTAACAATGAAGCTTCGGCGAGGCAGGAGCGAGCGATGAAGAGAATCCTTTTGGCCTGCGCGGCGATGGCGGTTGCGACCGGCGCGAAGGCGGCGACGTTCCTCTTTGATTTCTCCCTGGCGCCGCATCGGGACAACATCGGCAACACCGAGACCTACACGACCGGAGGGCTGACGATCTACGCATCCGGCTTCAACTGGACCGGGGGCACAGCCGACCTCTTCGGAAAGCACGGCAGCGGCGACGAAAAAGGCCTGGGCCTGGCCAACGACCCGACCGGCGACGACGAGATCCACTACCACAGCGGCTTCGTGCAGCTCGACATGAGCAATCTGTTCGGGCGGGTCAGCCCCGCAACGCTGATGTTTGGCACCAACAGCACCACGCAGGGCGAAGTCTGGAAGGTCTACGGCACGAACACCGCGGCCTCGCTGGCGGGCGGCACACCGGTCGCGACGGGATCGAACGAGGGCAACCACCTCCTGCCGGGCCTGGGCCTGTACAGATACTACGACTTCGTAGAGACGGCCCAAGCAGGGGGCCAGAACTTCCTGATCACCAGCGTCTCAGGTGCGACTGCCCCCGAACCCGCCAGTTGGGCGCTGATGATCGCCGGGTTCGGCGGACTGGGCGTGATGATGCGCCGCCGGCGCGCCCTGGCGCTGGCCGCCTGACCTCGGCCGTCCGAGTCCTCAGTAGAGCCCCGACCCGACCCCTGCTAAACACCGCGTCCCGGACGGGTGGCCGAGTGGTTTAAGGCAGCGGTCTTGAAATGCCCTGCGGGTGCTAAATCAGGGGTCCTCATGCCGCCCACGGGAAATCGCAATATCTGAACTCTCCGAGAGGGTTGCGCGTCAGGGCGCATCAGCGCACATCATCAAGCCTCGGTTCCGTGTGCCCCAAAATGGGGCCTGGGGCACAGCTTGGCGGCTGATCCATGGCGACCAGGAAGCTTGACGATAAGTCCATTGCGGCGGCGCGAGCGCCCGAGGGGCAACGCCTGGAGATTTGGGACGAAACGGCCCGCGGCCTCTGCCTGCGGATTTCCTGCGCTCGCGGCCAACAACGCCGGGTCTGGATGTGGCGCTATCGGACGCTGGACGGCCGCCAGCCGCGCCTAAGGCTTGGCGAGTACTCGGACCAAAAGGGACTCCGCTGGGCCCGCCTGGAAGTCGGCAAGCTCCGGGCGCAGGTCGAGGAGGGGGCCGACCCTGCCGGATCGCGGCGCCAGAAGCGAGCGGACGCCAAGGCCGAAACCCTGCGGACCTTCAACCATCTGGCGGACGCCTACCTGACGGCCTGCGAAACCGGGCTGTGGAAGCCCCGGAAGCGCCAGAAGGGCGAACGCACGATCAGCGATGAGCGCAAGATATTGGCGCGCTATGTCCGCCCGGTGATCGGCGAAAAGGCCCTTGAAGCTATCGACCGCGCTGCGGTGCGGTCCCTCCTGCGCGGCCTGGTCGAGCGCAAGATAGGGGCGCAGACGAACCGGACGCACGCTATTATCCGGCAAGTCTTTAACTATGCGATTGGCGAAGACCGCCTCACGGCCAACCCCGCCACAGGCTTTGCAGCCCTGGCTGAGGAAACGGCCCGCGTGCGGGTCCTCCGCGATCCTGAGCTAGTCGCCCTCTGGCGGGCCCTGGAGTCGCCGGCCGGATTGACCCTGCCGCCTCCAAAGGGGTCGGAGGAACGCTCTCCGCTCTACCTTAGCCGCCCTATGGCTATCGCCCTACAGCTCGCGGCGATCCTCCTACAGCGCCGGGGCGAAATCCTCGGGATGCGGGTTTCTGAGCTGAGCCTAGACGAAGGGGTTTGGCTGATCCCCGCGGCGCGCATGAAGGGGCGGCAACCTCACATGGTCCCCTTGCCGCCGCTCGCGGGGGATCTGATCCGCGAGGCCATGAAACTCGCCAAGGCTGACTCGCCAGACGGCGCGCAACCCGATCCGGTGTTCCCAAGCCCGCGCGATCTAACCAAGCCGATGCGCCCTGACTCAATGACCCACGCCATGCAAGCGGCGGTCGCGGCGGCCGGGCTGGCGGCGGCCACGGTCCACGATCTGCGGCGGACGGGCGCAACCGTCATGGCGAGCGAGCGCCTGGGTGTGGCGCCGTATGTCGTGAGCCGGGTCCTTGCGCACGCGAGCGATACGGGCGGCGGGGCGCTGGTGACCCTCCAGCATTACAACCTCTACCAGTACGCAAAGGAAAAGCGGGCGGCCCTGGAGGCGTGGGCTGGGCTCCTCCGCTTGCTAACCGCTCAAGCGGAGGCGGCTCGGTGAAGCGGCACGAATGGCGACTGCTAATTGACGCGGAGGCTGCCTCTTGGGCGGCCTTGTCGTATCCTGCAGAGCCAAAGGCCCTACAAGCCTGCTTCACGCTCCTGGGGCAGGTTCTGGACGCCTATCGGCGCTCATTGACTGAACGCGAGCCATTGGACCCGGCGCCAGAGGTAGCGTTGATCAGGTCGGCGCGCATTTTCGCTGAAATTGGCGCGGGCTCGATGCCCGAACCTGTGGCGCACTCTATAGCACCCGGAAGGGCGCGGCCGGGTGCGCTGGAGCTTCAAGATATCCATTGGGCCGTCGCCTATCGCATGGCGTGCGAGCCAAGTGGCTTCACTTGGCGGGGCGTCACGCTGCGCATCCACGATCCGCACCCCGTGAAGACCCTGCAAGCTTGGTTCGGTGTGGGTGCTTCGACCGTGGCCGGCTGGCGCCGAAAGCATCAAAGGCCGCAGCTTCCCAGTGGCCCGCTAATCCGAGATTGTGCGGATGAGGATGAACCGATTGGGGTGAGAGACTTCGATCCTGACGCCTTCCTTGAGCGGCGGACGCGGATGGCTGGGGCGCGCTACCGGCTTGCGGGACGCTCGGTTGATGCCCTGGTCGCGAGAGACGCGCTTGGCCGGTCAGAGAGTTAGCGGCCCTTCACGCAACCCCGCGATTTCGGCGGCGGCTGACCTCAAGGGGCATCATACGCAACATCCACTCCACCGGGCCCCTGGGTCCTTCTAATCGGTGGAGAAGACATGACCGATATCTCGGAACCGCTGGAGTTCTGGCGCAAGACCCGCACTTGCGAAGTTACCTCAATGAGCCCGGCGACGGTTGATCGCGCCGTTGCTGAGGGGAAGTTCCCAAAGCCGGTTCGCATCAGCCGCAACCGCGTGGCTTGGGTGGCGGCGGAGGTGCAAGGCTGGATGGCGGAGCGCCTGAGCGAGCGTAACGCGGTGGCGGCTTGAGCCATGGCCCGCAAATCCCCGCCGCCTAGAAGCGGCAAGGGCGCCAACCGTCTAGCGACGGCGGCGCCCCAACAGATTGCTCAGCTTGGCGGCATCGAGCGCAAAAAGGTTAGCCCCTCGGGGGCGTTTTTGCAATCGCTTCGCAAGCGCCTCCATGGCGCTCAATTTGCCGCCGCTCGATGCCGCCAAGCCGTCGCGAAATATCCCGAGGCCGCGCCATCATTGCGCCGGGCCGCGCTTAGGTATGACGGCCTCGCCGCTGAACTGCGGAGGGCAGGCGCATGACGTATCCCCTGACCCCCGGTTGGCGACGGCAGGCGACCGCCGAAACATCGCGGGAGGCGGCGCTTGCCGTGCGTCCCCGAGCGCCTACCCAAGCCGAACTTGTCCTTGCCGCCCTGGCGAAAGGACCGGCTCACCCTGAGGCGATCACGGCCCGGATTATCGAGGCCGGACACCGCATCATGTTGATATCTGTTCGGCCTCGATGCTCTCAGCTTGTGCGGCTCGGAAGGATCAAAGACACCGGCCAGCGCGGGCGCACCGCGGGCGGTTGCAAAGCGATTGTCTGGCGGCTGGCGACCGAAGAGGAACGCGCCGAACGGGAGGCCGCTAAGGACGTCGGCGGCCAACCGGACGGCGTGACGGTGGATGACGAAGAGGTAGAAGCCGCCATGACAGGGGCGGGCGGCTGGACCCGCGAACAACTCGACCTTTGGGGCGTTCCGTGGCCGCCCCCGCAGGGCTGGCGCAGGCGATTGACGGGGCGTTCGGCGTGAGCCCGCCCCCGCAATTGCCGGTCAATATCGAGGCCGAACAAGCCTTGCTCGGGGCCATGCTCTGCGACCGCGAGGCCGTCTTCGCGGTGGAGGGCCTAGTCAGGCCGTCGCAGCTCTACGAGCCGTTTCATCAACGGCTTTTCGAGGTGATCCGGGCCAACGCCCAGGCCGGGCGTGCGACTGACCCGGCCCTCTTCTCCCACCGCTTCACCGGCGATGAAGGCTTCGCCGATCTGGGCGGTGGCCAGTACCTCGGGGACCTTGTGAACCGTGCGCCCCCGACCGCGAACGCGGCGGACTATGCCAGGACCATCGCGGCGTTGCACACCCGGCGGGAGCTTATCCGGGCCGGTGGTGAAATCGCGGCGGCCAGCGCATCGGGCGAGGAAGACGCCGACACCCTGCTAGGCTTCGCCGAGCGGACCATTTCGGAATTGGCGGACGGCTCGGGCGCGCAGGAGGATTGGCGGGACGGCCCCCAGGTGATCGCCGGGGCCATGACCAGCGCGAGGTCTCGGGATCGCACGGCGGATTGCATTGCAGGCGTCGCCGAGGTTGACGAAATGCTCGGCGGCTTCAACGCGGGCGAGCTGGCGATTGTCGGTGGTCGGCCCGGCTCGGGCAAATCCACCGTTGCGCTGCAGATCGCCAAGGCGAACGCCGCGCGCGGCCTGGGCGTGGTCTTCTTCTCCCTGGAGATGGGCGAGGAACCTATCGGCCTGCGACTGGCCTGCGATCTGGCCTATGACCGCCGAGCGCCCGTCTACTGCGGCCAATCGGACAATCCGACCTTTGACCGGGCTCGAAAGAACCGCCTCACAGTGGATGAATGGCGGCGGCTCGATGCGGCCAAGGAAACCGCCGAGGGCTGGCCACTCCTGTTCGACACGCGGCCAGGGCTAACCGTCTCCAGGATGGAACAAGCCGCCCGGCGGGCGTTCGGACGATGGCGGCGGAAGGGTATCAAGCCCGGCTGTATCGTGGTCGATCATCTCGGCCTGATCCGCCCGGAGCTGGAGCGCCAAGGTTCGAAGCACGCCGAAACAGCGGACGTGTCACACGCGCTGGCGGCCATGGCGAAGCGCCTGGGCGTTCCGGTGATCGCCCTATGTCAGCTCAACCGAGGCGTTGAAGGCAGGGGCGAGGACAAGCGTCCGACGCTGGCCGATCTGCGGCAGGCTGGGGAGATCGAGGAAGACGCCCGCGTGGTGATCTTCCTGTTGCGCCCCGCCTACTACCTGCGGCCCCCGGAAGACGGCGAGGACGCAGCCCAGGCCGCCCAGCGGGAGGCCAAGCTAGATCGCGTCCGCAATCAGCTCCTATGGATCGTGGCGAAGAACAACAACGGTCTGACGGGGCAGGTTGAAAGCTTCATCGACGTGGGCTGTGCGGCGGTTCGCTCAAAGGTGGCCGCATGACGCCCGCCGCATTTGTTCCGGCCAGCGCCGATCTGCGGGACTTCCCGTCCATGCTCCTAGACGTTGTGAGGCTGCGGGATTCCCGATTGGCCCTCACGGCGACGGGTGACGAGTTCATGGCCGCCGTGATGCTGTGGGCTGCGGCGTGGCATCAAATCCCCGCCGGCTCGCTTCCCGAGGATGAGCGCGAGCTTGCCGGGCTGGCCAAAGTAGATCCCCGGAAATGGGCCAAGGTTCGGTCCATGGCGCTTCGTCAGTGGGTGCTTTGCAGCGATGGCCGGTTGCATCATCCAGTGATCGCGGAGAAGGCCCTAGAGTGCTGGATTGACAAGCTCAACGCGCGGATTTCCTCCGGCATGGGGAACGCGAAACGCTGGGGCCAACCCTTCGACCGCGAGCCGCTGGACGCAGACTTGGCGGAAGCCCTGGACCTGTTGCACCGGCTCAATCCGAAGGCGCGCGGCCTCCTGAAAGTGCGCCGTCACCCCAAGTCGGACGGTGGCGAAAAGCCGTCCCGATCCGATCCCGGTGGCGTCCCGGTGGGAGTCCCGGTGGGATCGCAAGAGAAGGGAAGGGAAGAGAATATACTTCCAGTAGGGGCGACAGAGCCGCCGGAAGACCCGAACAAAGAGGCTTGGCGAAGGGGTCCGGCGCTGATCGCCAGGGCCGGGAGAACGTCCGACGCCAACGCGCGCCAGCTATTCGGCAAGCTCTTGCGGGATCATGGCCTAGAGCCTCGCGACCTGTTGCCGGCGGTGGTGCGCGCCGAGGGCACGGGAACCGCCGACCCGCAAAGCTATCTCAGCGCCGCCGCCAAGGCCCTCGCCAAGCGAAACAACGGCGCAACGCCAGCCGTGGACGTGGCCGTATGGACTGATGACGTTTGGGCCGTGGCGCTCGCCAATTTCGAGCGGGACGGAGCTTGGTCGCCCTCGATGGGTCCAAAGCCCGGCGAGCCCGGATGCATGGCGCCAGCGCCGCTCTTGCTGCGGGTGGCGACGTGAGGCGGCGCGTGACCTGTGCGGAGATTCATCGTGTCGGCTGATCTGAGCACCGAAAGCAGCGCCCCCGGCCCGATCCGGTGGTCTCCGGCGGTTGCGCCCCTAGAGCCCGGCCGCTCGCCCCTCCCGGCCCTGGACGGCGATGGCGCGCCCCCGGAATTGCCGGCATCGGTGGGCCGCCAACTCCTGGACGCCGCACTAGAGGCGCGGGTTATGCCGCGCGGCGGCTGGCCGATCACTCGCGCGAGCTTGGCCGCGTTCCTGAGCGCGGGAACCGGCCTGCCCGATGATCTCGCGCGGATGCTGGCGATCCTGTTCCTCGCCGATGGACAGGAGATCGGCGCGCGCGACCTTGGGACGCAGATGAATCCGCACCGCAGATTGAACGCCAGCCAGATCGCGGAGATGGCCGGGCAGATCGAGCAATTCTTCGGCTCGATCCGCACGGCCAGCGGGTTCGCTCTAAGTCCCGAAGGACTGGCTGCCACCAGGAGCGTGATGCGAGACGTTGGCGCAGAACTGATGCGCTGTGTTGACGACTGGGCGTCAGCGATTGAGCTCAGGGGACCTGAATGACGCGCCCGATCAAAGCCCAAGAACCACCGAGGAAGACCGGTCGGGCAAAGCGCGTGCGGGCGTCGTCGGACCCGATACCTCACCTCGCCAACATCGACCCGGAGCATCTGCCGCACGTCGCCAAGGGGGAATTGCACGCCTACGATCAGCGGAGCGGAGCAAGCGCGGCTGCAGCAGAGGCGGGTCGCACGGTCAGCGCTCGGTCGCGGCGCGCGCGCTTCACGCCTACCGGAGAGCCCGGCAAGGTGAAGGTCGGCTTGGGCAAGGATCAGGACAAGTTCCTCGGGCAGTTGGTGGCAACCGCCGCGCTCGGCGCGGATAGTGTCTATTCGGCTAACGAGCGCATGAACGACCTCCTGGGTTTGGTTGGCGGCCGGACCATCGATAACAACGCATCCCGAGGCAACGGCGCGCTGCACCTAATGGCGGCAATCGCCCCGAGAGATGAGTTGGAGGGCGCCCTGGCGATGCAGATGGCCGGCAACCACCAACTTACGCTCGACATGATCCGAGGCGCTAGCCAGGCCGATACGACAGATAAGCTCGCGCTCTACGGCTCCTTGGCCGTGAAACTCCAACGGACCTTCGCAGCCCAGGTCGAAGCCCTTTCGAAGCTCCGCAGCGGCGGGAAGCAGCAGGTCGAAGTGAGGTACATCTATGTCGACGCTCGCGGCAGCCAGAACGTCATCGGGGACATCGCGGGAGGGGGGCGGGGAGCCGGAGAAATCTCCACTCAAGCCCATGCAGCCGACCCCATCGCCCGTCTCCCGTTTGCACCGGGCGTGCAGGTGTGGGGCCCGGACGCGGCAGGGCACGCCATGCCAGTCGCCCGCGGTGAAGGGACGGAAGCGGTGCAGGATGCACGGCGGATCGAGCCCGGGAGCGCCCCACGGCCCGAGGAACGGGAACTGGCGCGGCGGGGCGTGGACGCACGAGGCGAAGGCGGCGCGGCGGGAAATCGCCCAGATGTTGAAAGTCAGTCGGCAGATGTTGAGGGCGATCTGACCGACGCGCTTCACGCGTGGCCTTGACCTTGCGTGAAGCGCTACCCCAATGGACAGGAGACGCGAAACGGGGGGATCAGGCTCATGCACTCACTTGCCGTGGCGTCGGCAGCGCTCCTCCTCCTTTCCCTTCCGACCTGCGCGTTGGCGCAAGCTCAGGATCGCCAAGCAGAGTGCGCGCGGGGGCCATTCGTTCGGGTCCCGATCGACTCCAAGGACTACTCCCAGGTCTTCACCGCCTCGGTGAGGAATTTCAAAGGATGCGCCCAGACGGTGGGCTACCGCCTTAGCGCCAGCGGGGACGATGCCTCAGCGGTGGTTGAAGCCGTCATGGCGCAGTGCGGCATCGAGGCGTCCATGGCGACGAGTGCGGAACGAGCGATAAGCCCCAGCGTGCCGGCTTCCACAGAGTACTATCGCGAGTACGCCTACTTGGTGGTGGTGAGCGCCAGAGCGTGCCTCGCGCGTGGGCGTGGATGGGTTTCGGGCCTGGACACCTATCCCTAAGCGGCATTGATGCCCCTCGCCAACGCCTCCGGCGCAACTGGGTTAGCCGACCACCGATAGTCCGTCTGGGTCGTTGCGGGCAACTACACCCTCCAGCCGTTCAGCCGCTTCGCGGAGCACGACCGACGCCTCGTCGTCGGCTCCCTGGATTTCGACCGCCCGGCGCATCTCTTCCGCCAAAAGGCGATAGCGGGTCAGGAGTTCGAGCTTCGCAGGCGTCACGGATGCGTGGGCTCCGGGTCGGTCAAATACTTGACCACCAGCATCTGCGTGGTGGCGCGCCGGGCTAATCCGACATTTCCGCCGATGACCATAGCGCCCTTGATCTGGGTATCGCGGCCCAGGACCACGACGGCGCTGCCGCCGAGTTCCTTCACCCGCTTTGCCAATCCGCCGTTGCCGATCGCTTCGCCGCTCAACAGCCCCATGCCGCGCGTGTCGGTGAGGATTCCGAGGATCTGATAGCGGTGGGGCGGCGTCCCGGTGGTCCAGAAGTCCACGCCGTCCGCGGTGACCTTCGTGCCGCCCTGGCCTTCGGTGATCGAGTCCTTGCCCTCGTAGGTCGCGTAAGTGGTCCCCGCGTCGCTCGGCGTGGCCGTCACCAGGCTCACGCCGATCAACCCCGCCAATATGATCCCTGCTCGCATAGCGGCCCCCTCAAGTTGTACCGGCAGCGTCTTCCTTCCGCAGCGCGAATGATAGGGCCAAGGCTCGGCTGCCAACGCCGGGCCGCCGCAGCCCTTGGCGCATCCGCTGAGAACCCTTCCCGGCGATGTAATTTACTCCTGACCTTGGAGCATGTCGGAAAGTGCGGACCACCACCGAAGCCGGAACCTCTCCGCCCCCCGCCGTTCGGCTCGATCCGCCCCGGATCGCGTCGGATGCGGGGTCGGCCTTCACGATGGCCGCGTTCGAGGTGGCGGTTGCCACGAATTTTTCGCAGGCCATCGGAATGAGCGCCCGATCTGCGTTCGCGGCGATCACTGGAGCCGATGCCGGCGACGAAACGACCTTCGGCCCCGATCTGGCGGGCGAGATCATCGCGCTTGCTCTCACCGCGCCCGATGCTCAGACCCTCGGCGCGCTTCCGCTGCGCAGCGCGTCATTCACCGATGGCCGCACGGATACGGCGTGGCCTGCCTCGCGGCTCTTGGCAGACCCGATCCTGGCGACCCTTTCGGCCCCCACGCTCGGCGGCCAGCTCGGGCGGTTTCTCTCCGTCTCCGCTGACAATCTGTACGCCATGACCCGGACATTGATTGTGCGGGATGCTGGCGAGACCGCCTCGGCGACCGTCATTCTCGTATGGGCCGACGATAGGCGAACGTCTGCGGTGTTTTCGTTCGGCGCAGATCAACCGCCCGTGTCGATCGGTCGGCCTCTGAGCGTTTCCTGCGACGCCCTGGCCGGCGCGGGGATTGTGGCGCGTGCGTTGGACGCTCCGGCCTCGGTGGGATCTTCCATCCACTACGTTCAGAGCCTTATGGCCGGCGTTCGCCGATCTGGCGCATCGGTGCATTGATGGCCGGTCCTGTCACGCCCGTTCCGACCCCCGCAACGCTGGGGCTAGCGACCAAATACACGCCGAGCACGGCGGCGGCCATTACGCGGTCACAGTACTTGGCCGAAGCGCTTCGGCAGATGAGCGCGGAGTCGCAGAACATTCATTCGCCCGGCGAGCTTCTGGCGCGCCTGGGCGCGGACGCCATCGCCCAATCGGGCTTCCGGCGATCCCAGCAAGACCTTGCGGCGTCCTATGGCGCAGATCAGAGCCGGCGGATCGCTGCGGCGATCACGGGCCTCGGAATGGACTCCTCCGAAGTGATCCCGCCCGCTGCGCCAATGCCAGCTCCGGCGGCGGGCAACTCAATCATTCAGGCCATCCGCAACACCTTCGGCGGGGGCGCTCCCGCGAACGCCCCGCCGCCGCAATCCGCAATCCCGCCGTCAACGGCGGCTAACCCGGTGACACCGCCAGCGGTCTCCGATCCCACGAAAACGGACGGAGTGCAGCTCGGCACGGACGCATATGGCGCCCCCGCCCGAAGCGGCCCGGCCCCGCCGCCGTTGGCGCCACAAGCGCCTGCCGCCTCAGATGATCCCGCTATGGCCGGCGCTCAGTCCTCGCCCGCCCCATACCTGACGGACGCGCCTTCGCAGTCTGCGCCGCAGGCGAGCCCTGCGGTTGGCCAGGTCAGCCCGCAAGATCGAGACGCCCTTGCTCGTATGGTGGCCGTCGAGGCGGGCGGCGAGGGTCCCGTTGGAATGGCGGCGGCGGCGCATGTGGCCCTCAACCGCTACCGGAGCGGCTACGGCGGGGCCAAGAGCCTGTCGGATATCGTCTATCAGCCGCATCAATTCGAGGCCATCCAGCGCGGCGTCCAGCCCGATCCGCGCGCGCTTGCCGTCGCAAGTCAAATCGCCGATGGCGTGATCGGCGGCCAGATTCCCGACCCAACCGGGGGCGCGATGGCGTTCCTGAATCCGGAGCTTCAAGTCAACGGCTGGGCCGGACGCGCCGGGCGTCCTCTGCCGGCGTGGGCGCAGGGCCAAGGCCAGCGGATCGGAAATCACGTCTTCTTCGGCGGCAACCCGCAGCTCGCCCAGAATGGCGCTGCGCCAGGTGCGCCAGGTGCGCCCGCCGGTCCTGACGCCGTTGACCAAGGGCCATCCGGAGCTGCCCCGCCGGCTGACCTTGGCGCGATGGGTATGGGTGCGCAGCCGTTCGCCGCCCCGCAAGGCGCGCCCGCCTCTCCCGCGCCCGCGCCGCCTCCGCCTTCTGCGATGCCGCCGCCGAGCCCTCAGGGCGTCCCGCAAGCGCCGCCTTCACCGCTCCAGGCTACCGCCCAGCAAAAGCAGCTCCTGCGTCAATATCTGACCTCTCCAGACCCGGCGATGCGGGAACACGGGATCGCCTATGCTCAGGCCCTGCAGGAGAAGCTAGCCGAGCAATTCAAATACGAATCGCAGACGGTCAACGGCCTCCCGGCCTGGATCGACCCTTACCATCCGGGCAATGTGAAGGTCGGCGCTCTGCCGCCTGAGGCCATGACGCGGACCATTGCCGGACGCTCTCCGTCAGACTTCGCGCAACAGGCCCCGACCGGCGTTGTGACACATTCCGCAATTCCGGGCGTTCAAGGCCCGGTTCCTGAAGGGAAGGTGTTCGACGCGACGACGGGCGGTTACGTGTCCATCGCGGGGGGACAACCTCGCGCGCTGATCGATCCGAAAGAGCGCGCGGCCTGGGGCATCCAACCCGGCGACCGCAACGGGTACGCCATCGGGGCCGATGGCAAGATCATGCCGACCGCGCCGGACCCCTTCGGCCCGAAAGAGCAAATGGCTTACACAGCCCAGGTCACGGGTCTGGAGCCCTACAAAAACTACGTCCTCGGGCGCGGCTACCTCTCCGCGATGCAGAACCTGAACAAGCAAACGGGCGGCTTCGCGGACCTTGGAATGATCGAGAACGCCGGCAAGACCGTAAATCCCACGGTCGCGATCCGCCCGAACATGATCGAGCAATACGCGAAAGAAGTCGGCTGGCCGGATTGGCTCCAGGGCGAAGTTTCCAGCGTCATGAATCACGGCGGCCATCTGAGCGCCCAAGGCCGCAACGCCTTGCTGAATATCGCCCAGGCCAATGTTCAATCGCATTGGGAACAGCTCCAGCCGGTCTTGAAAAAGGTCGATCACGACGCGGCCCGCTACGGCGTCAGCCGCGAAGACCTGATCCCTGACCTTGTGCCGATGGCGGGCGCTCCGCCGCCCTCCTATCCGGAATCGAATATCCCGACCTTCGGTGGTGGCCCCGTCAACGGAAACAATCCTCAAGCCGCCATGCTCAATGAAGCCCGCTCGGCTATTGCGCGTGGGGCTGACCCGGCCAAGGTCAGGGCTCGATTGCAGGCGAGCGGCATCAATCCGGCGGCCCTCTAAATGGCGGGGCCTTTTGACGATCTGATCCCGGTTCAATCCGCCCAGGCCCCGCCGCCTGGTGGGGCTCCTGCGCAGCAAGCCTCGCCCGCCCTTGTGTGGACGGAGAGCCCTGCGCCCGCCGATTACGATGGGAAGAACCCGGCATTTCCGCCGCCCTACGCTCAGACCGTCGCCGAATCGCAGCGATGGGAGGCGGCGGGCGGGATCGCGCAACCTTACGCGCGCGTTGACCCGCACACCGGCCAAACGTTCATCCGAACGCCCACTCGCCAAGCCGATGCGAACACCGCGGCCGCCGCGCCCGTCGCCCAAGGCCCGCAGCCGCCGCAAACAAGCGGTGCGTTTGACGATCTAGTCCCGCCGGCAGCGGGTGGAGGATCTGGTAACGGCCCCGATTTCCACGCCCACAGCGTCGGCGGCTATGTCAATGACGGCCTCCGCTCAATAGCTCGGGGTGTGCCGATCCTGGGCGCATTGGCAGACAAGGCGGATGCGGCGTCGGCTGCGGCTTTGGCCCCCTACGTGGAGCCGACCCTAGATAAGATTCCGGGGCATGATCGCGGCTTTGACATTGGCGGCGCAGGTTCTTTCGCTGACCGCTATCAACGCGCCTACGCCATGCAACGCGGCCTCGATACGACCTTTGATCAGGACCACCCCGCCGCATCCACGGCCCTAAAGGTCGGTGGTGGCTTAGCCTCGTTGGTCGGGGCCGGATTGATGGCGCCAGGGGCTGCCGCGCCCACAACTTCGCTACTTGGTCACGGCGCGGCTCTGATCCCGCGCATGGCGGCGGGCGCGGTGGATGCTGGCTTGTTCGGCGGCGCGAACGGCTATCTCCAGGGCGGCGCGCCCTTGCTCAGTCCCGATCGATTTGGGGAAGCGGGCCGCGAAGGGTTGATGTCGGCGGCGGCGGGCGCGGCGTTTCCACTGGCGGCGACGGGAGCTGGCGCCGCATGGAAGGCCACGGGACAACATTTGGTCGATGCCCTGAGGGGCAATGTCCAGATCGGCGGGGCCGCATCGGATCTCCCCGCGACCACCGGCGCGGGGGTATCAAACAGCGATCTGGTCGCGGCGATTGGCGACACTCAGGCCGCGCGCGAAGCTCTCCCGCCGCTTTCCGCCAAGCCGAGTGACGCCGAGGGCGCCTATGACCGCATCTGGCGCTCTGTAGACCGTCAAGGCCAATCGCCGCTCGCGGTGGTACAGGCGATCAAGGGGCTTGGCCCCTACGGGATGCTTGCCGATGCTGGCCCGCAGACCCGCGCCCTGGCCGACGCGGTGGTCAACATGCCGGGCCAGGCGAGGGACATGGCCGCGACGGCGTTGGACCTGCGCCAACGGGGGCAGCTTGTCGATGGCGAATGGCGTGTGCGCCCTGCGTCAACCCGCATCGCCGATCAAGCCGCCGAGGGGATGGGCCTGGGCGGTCGGGACTATCATTCCGACCTGGACACACTGACGGCGCAGCAAAAGGCGGACGCCGGCCCGCTGTTCGCGAAAGCCTATGGCGCCGGGCCGCAAACGAGCCCGGTGCTTGAGTCGTTGACGGCGCGCCCCTCTGTCCGCGAGGCCATGGGAAAGGCTTATCGGATCGCCCAGGAGGAAGGCCGCAACCCGGAAGCCCTCGGGCTCGTGAACGCCGAGGACCCGGCGGCCTGGGATTCCTGGGCGCAGCCTGACGCAGCGCAAGCCGTGGCCTCCCTCAAGGCTCCGGGCCGTGACACTTCGCAGGGTCCGTCGCTTCTCAAGTTCATCGCTGACGGCGGCGGCATGAAGGGCGCTGATGGCGAATTGAGCGCGATGGACGCCGACAAGTGGCACGCCGGCAAGCCCTTTCAGCGCCGATTGATCGGGGCTGGCGACACGGCGGACGGCTGGGCTCTGCGCGCGCAAGAGGCGGCGTATTTCCCCAAGTACGGCGGCCGCCCGACCGAACGCGACTTGTTGGACGCCATGTCGGGCGAGTTGCGCGGAAAGCCGGTCTATGCGCGCGAGCCGGACTCTCTCCGCGCCGAGCTGGAGCGCCAGTTTCAGCAAGCGCAGGAAATCGACCACAATGGCGGCCTCGCCGAGGACGTGCCCCATCCGGATCAATATGTGGGGCGGCCCGAGCCGACCACGACGCCGGTCTATGAAGGCCAGCGCACGCCGCAGACCTGGCACTATGTCCAGCAGGGCCTAGACGATCTGTTGGAACGCTACCGCGATCCCCTGACGGGCAAGCTAAACCTCGATGGCGAGGGGCGCGCCATAGCGGAGACCCGCAAGACCTTGCGTGATGAGCTGGTGAGGCTGAACCCGGACTATGGGACGGCGCTGGACGCTTTCGCCGGTCCCGCCGCGCTCAAGGCCGCCGCAGCTCAGGGCCAAGCCATGTTTCGCGAAGACGCGCCGACCAACGCCAAGGCGCTCGCCGGCCTCACGCCTTCCGAACGGGATATGTTCCGGATTGGCTCCCTTCAGGCGTTCAGGAGCCGCCTCGGCAATATCAACGTCACCTATGACGTTGCGAATCGGGCAGGCTTCCTCAAGCCCGCGCAACTGGACCTTTTCCGAGAGCTGTTCCCTGACCGCGCCACCTACGGGCAATTTGCGAACACGCTGGATCGCGAAAAGACCATGTTTGACACCCGCGCCGCAGTCGGCGGGGGATCGGCCACGGCCCGCCGCCTCAGTGATGCGGAGGACACCGCAGAGAACCCCCTAGAGCAAGCCGGCCATGTCATAGCGGCGGCGCATGGCGATATGGGGTCGATTGGCCAGATCGCGGGGGCCTTGTTCAAGCGCGACAGCGGCCATATGAGCGAGGGGACCGCGAACGCTGTGGCGCGCATCCTGTTCGATATGGACACGCAAGGCTTGCCGCAGACCGCCGAGGGCCTGGCGGCAGCCCAAAAGCGAGCCCTCCTGGCGAAGGTGCTCAAGGGGGGCGGAGCACCCGTAGCGGCCTCTGGCGCGGGAGCTTACCGCGATCAGACCCGCTAGGCCGGAACCGCCCGGGGGCGTCAAGCGCCTGTCTAGCGCGTTGCCAAGCCGCGCCTCAGGGGCCAAAATATCGCCCGATGCTCGCAATAGACCACGCCCAGGTTGTCACCGACGCCGAATTTTCGGTGGTGCGCGGGCCGTATCGGCAAGGCGAAAAGCGCCGCAAGCGCAGGGGATGGGCCTTCACGGGCCTCTATAACCGCGAGGGCGACCCGCTTTTCTACAACAAGCTTCACGACCCCGGCTGGTGGTATCGATCAATCGCGCGGTGGCTCTGGATCGCGATTGCCGCCACCGTGGGATCGCTTCTCCTGGCCATGCTGATCGGTGGCCTATTCTTCGGAGCTTTCAGGTAGCGCCACCACTGAGAACAGGTGCGCTGAGGTGAACTTGAGAAGCGTTCGCCGGACGGTTTCGCGTACGCGCGCGAGAGGCCCCGAACCCTCCCGCCTGCTTGCGGCGCAGCCGGATCGACGCACCGATCGCGACGTCGAGCATGTCGGGCGTAGTGCGGGTAGCGGTCTGAGTCATGTGCCTGCCGACGTTCCTAAAGCGGGACCGATGAGCCTAGTGCGGCGCAAACTCTATGCCAGACACGCTCGGCGTCGAATCAAGTCGGGCGGACTATCTCACCCAGCGCAGGCCCGTCGACATGCGGCCGCTAAAGCCGCGGCTTGAATAGGCTTGTCGACCACCGGCACCGTGCCTTGCCATTGGACCATCTCGACGTTTCCGGTCACGTAGACCACGGGCACGCGGCCGATGGCTTCCCAGACGCCAGCGACGGCCTCAACGCCCGTGCCCTCGTTGATCCGATAGTCAGCCGTCACCAGGTCGGGGCGATGGGCACGAGCGGCAGCGACCGCACGGGCTGGGGTGTCGACAAAATCAAAGGTTTGGTAGCCGATATCCGAGAGCAGAGCCTCGACTTCAAGGGCGATCAGCATCTCATCTTCGATGATCAGGACGTGTCTTCCACACAGATTCATCGACGCCCCCTTATTTACTGCGGCGTTGAAATAGGTTCGGCCCAGAACCCCTCACGAGGGGTTAACTCCTACCGCACGTCGGCGGGAAATCGCACCTTCACCGAGGACCGCGCCGAGCGCCGGCAAGGCCCTTCAGCGCCGGGAGCAACTCACCCAACGAGCGAAAGAAGTCCGCCTAGTCGATGCGCCGCATGGGCGAACAAGCGACAGTCGTGCATGCTGCCTCGCTCAGGGTCGGCAGGCTGCTAGATGTCGATGCGCGCGGTTCGGCCGAGCGGCGGGCGGCGATCCTGCGTCCCGGACCATTCGGTGTGGCTGTAGGTATTGCGGGCTGCGTCGATGACGGCAGCTTCGGCGCGCAGGCCGCCCCGTGCGCCAGACTGACCCCGAATCTGGGCCTCTATTTTCGTATCGGTGCCCGCAGGCGCGCGGGGAGAGATCGTCGTCGCCCTTCCGATCGGGACCGGAAGGTTCGCGGTCTTGCGGGGTGGATCGATTGGAGACATGGCTCTCTAGCTATGCAAGCCGCGGGCCACGCGTCGACAAACTCCAGAAGCTTGCGTTCCCCTGCATCGCGGAGAATCCGTCTGCGACTACCTGGGCCGCATCTCCGGCCCGCTGATGGACCGCATCGACCTGCAGGTGGAAGTCCCGCCGGTCGCCGCCGCAGCCCTTGGCGCATCCGCTGAGAACCCCCGCCTAGGGGCGATACTCAGCCAATGTCCCAGCAAGCCGCTCGCCAGGCTTCCGTTCGCGCTGTCACCGGAACCGCCCTCACCTATGAGGGCGATTGGCACGCGCTGTTTGACGCGGCGAGCGTCCCGGCTGCGGTGGCGCAGATCGACGCCGTAGCGGCGCAGATCGCTGACGCCACAGGCTCTCCCGAACACCTGATCTGGTTCGCGATCCGGGCTTATGTGGAACGGGCTTGGGAGGCGGTGCGACAGGAAGCGGGCGCGGTGGCCGAATATGGCTCCCCGGCCTGCGCAATGGAGGCCAACGGCTTTGCGGTTGACGTGGTTGGCGTCGGCCTTCTGCACATCTCCCGCGATGGCGTTGACGTTCAAGGCGCGGAGTTGCGGGCTACGCTAGTGGATTCCGAAGCCCGGGCCGACTTGTTCGCGGACGATCTGAATTATCAGCGCCCGTTACCCTCCCCGACCCTCTCAGACGAGCGCGGTTGCTGGCCGATGCTATTCGCACCGCCAGGGCTCTACCGGCTGACGGTCAGCTATGAGGGCCGCGAAGTGATGTCGATGCACAGCCAAAACCCGAGCGGCTGACGTGGATTTAATCACATTGGAGGGGGCCTAAAAGTGGGGATGCTTACGACCGGCTGTGGAACCAACGTCGCGGCGCTGATGGTCGGCGGCGGCCCCTTCGACCCCGGCGCTGTCTTCTTCACACCGATGGTCGAGTTCGGGATCGCCTCGGCTATCGGTGTGACCAATTCCGCCAAGGGCACGATGTTCTACTGGTTCAAGGGGACCTACGGCAACGGGCGCAACTACAACATGAACACAGCCGACGTGATGTCGAACCTGATGGCTAGCCAGCCCGTCAATTCCGAGAGCGTAGCCGGGTGGGATAACGTGTTCGACAATGCGAGCGGCTTCACCGGGACGTTTCGCACGAACATGGGCGGCCTGCTAGGCGGCGCATCGAACAACGATGAAGTGAACACTCTCGGCAGGAGTGCGCTGGTGAACGGCGTGTGGCAGGCTTATCTGCAAAGCTGGGACCTGAGTGTCACGCCAAAGCGGGCGGCGACCTACCTCTGGATGGCCGCGACCGGCTGGGTGAAGGTCTCCGCCGGAGTCGGCGACAACATGACCACGACGCCTGTGGTGAATTTCAACAATTCCTACGGCTTCACCATCAATCCGATCCTCAACCAGGGTTATCGCGGCACCTTCGGTTTCTCGCAGTTCTTCACGGACTTGCAGAACAGCATTGTCGATAGCAGTCTCAATATCTCTTCGACCGACCTCGCCAAGTTCGTCGGGACCGGGCCCGTTGACCTGCTGTCCGATGGATCGGGTCCGTTCGGTCGCCAGCCGGAAATCTACCGCTACGGGAACAAGACGGGCTTCCTTACCAACCGCGGTACACACTCCTCGACGTGGGCCGCTATTGGCACGGCGGCGGCTCTTTACGACGCGCCCTATAGTCCGCTGGGTCTACCTACCGGCAAAGCCGTGGTTGAGTGGGTCAGCAGCATCTCGTCAAGCCGCGCGACCGGCGTCAATACGGTCAGCATCGACAATAACTGCAACCCCATCGCCGTCGGCGATCTGCTGGTGGCGGTCTGTCTTCCCTCAAATGGTGCGCCCGCCGCGGCCAACACCTTCGCCAATCAGAATGGCTGGACCGTAGCTGGGCAGGTCAACTGGGGTGTGAGCGGCGAGGGCGGCAACGTCTGCGTTCTGTGGAAGATTGCAGACTCCGGAGACGTGACCGCCGCTGGCACGCTCAAGACCTACATCTTCACCTGCCTCAACAATGTCACATGGGGCAACGGCGGCTTCATGTGCTCGATCAAGGGGCACGATCCGACGACGCCCATCGACGTGACGCCGACCTTCCAGGCCAATGCGACGGGCGCAGGACTCATCGCTCCCGACATCACGCCGTCCACGTCGAATTGCACGCTCCTCAGCCTCTTTACGCAGGACGGGAACCAGAACAACGCCAACATCCGCGCGCCAGCCACCGGGAACGAAATCTTCAGCACAGGCAGCCCGGCTGGCAACGGCCCGGGGCTGCTGGCGTCGTTTGAATATCTGACCGGCAGTTCGGCCCCCGGAACCCGTACAGCCACCACGACGACGGCTGGAAAGGTCGCCAACTGCGGGGCGACGGTGTTGATCCGTCATGCGTAGCCCCGGCTCGCCAGCTTTGACGGAGCGCAGACCCAGCCCCACAGACGCCCACATCGGCAAAGGTGATGGAGACCCGGCCAGAATAGCCCCAACCCTTGCGCCAGGAGGGCCGAAGCGCCCCTATCGAGGGGCGGCGTAGGTCCGTAGGGCGAGCGCGGCCTTGAAAAACAATCATCCGAAATCAAATCGCGCGGCGCTTCTAAACTGAACAGCGGGGGCGGCGGTGAGGGCGCGGTCAGCACTCAAGGGCAACGTCTTGTGATCGCGATTTACGTCAAGCGATAGCAGGACACGCGGAAAACATTGGTGTGCGACTGCAACCTTTGGGCGTAGCGTCCAGCGTGGCTGTTCAAGGGAGGCTGGAATGAAGCTCTTACTCGCGGGCGCCGCGCTCGCGCTGGTGACGTTCGGATCGGCGCTCGCGCAGGGCGATCACTATGTGAACGGCTACACCAAGGCGGATGGCACCTACGTCGCCCCGCACATGCAGACGAACCCGAACAACACGCGGGCGGACAACTATTCTACGCAGGGGAATGTGAACCCCTACACCGGCCAGCCAGGCACGAAGCCGCTCTATCCGAACACCTATGAGCCAACGCCGGCACCGACATATTCGCCGCCCCGGTTCGAGCGGGTTCCGACCCCGAACCCCTATGCACCGGCGAAGACCTGCTACTACGGGCAGCCCTGCTAACCGGCTAGGCTCCGCTTTGCGCTAAAACCCGATGGAAGCCGTGGGGGCGAAGATGCGACGCGTTGTGGCTCTGGTCTTAGCGATCGCCCTTCTAGGCGCGTGCACGACCACTTCAACTATGAGCCTGGCGCCCGACCAGGTGATGCTGACCACGCGCGGGAACGCCTTCACCTCGCCGGAGGTCGTCATCCACGATCTGATGCTCCAGGCAGCCCACGCCTGCCAGGACCGCGGCTATGAGTGGTTCAAGGCCGACAGCGTCAGGGACGTGACCACCAGGGGGTCGCTCTACATCCCTGCGCAGGGCTCAGCACAGGCGAGCGGCGACGCCTATAGCTGGTCGGGCTCCGCAAACTACACGGGCGCGCAAAACATCCCGTACACGAAGCCCGGCGCCATGGTGGTCTTTCACTTCGGCAACGGTCCTCGGCCGCCGAAGTCGTNNGAACCCCAAGAAGTGATGGCGGCCCTGTTGCCATGGGCTGTGCTGCGGCTCTAGGCGCGAGATCCCAGCGAGGGCTCGCGGGGTTCTATTCCCCGGCCAGGACGTAGCGCACGGCTCGGCCAAGCTGCGCCGGAATGAGGGCAACCGCTAACAGCCAATAGGCGGAGGACTCTTCGCGCCCCAGGGCTAGGCCCGTGGCCGCCACGGTGACCGCTACGGCGAGGCCTACCCAATGCGCAAAGCGGCCAAGGCGGCCGATCAGGCCGGGCGACGTGCTGGGCTTGGTGGGCCAGAAGAAATTCACGGCTCACCGGCTTCCGCTCGGCGGCACGCCCAAAAGCCGGCGCAGGCGTGAGGGTGCGAGCCGCCTTCCCGATCTCATAGAGTCATAGTCCATGGTGAGGCGCTCGACGGCGCTGATCAGTCTCGACACGCGCCTTCGGGCCCTCTTGTCGGGGCCATCCGGCATCCCGGCGATCTCAACCTCTCGCGCCTTGGCGCTCGCCCGTATCCCCCTCATGGTCTTCATGGCTTCCTCATTTCAGCTCCCCGGCTTTCCGCAGCCTGACGCCCGGCCCTTCGCCGTTTTCGGCAATGAACATCACGCCGGCCTGCTGGATCGCGTCAACAATGCTGCCTGCAGTGTCCTGACGGCCGCCCAGTTCGCCGTCTGCCGCCTCTAGCCTCTTGATCGTAGGTATCGAGACCCCCGAACGCGTTGCCAGCTCTTCCTGCGACCATCCCAGGAGCGCCCTGGCCGCCTTCACTTGTCTAATTGATACTTTTAGTATTGACATACCGGCCCCTGAGTTGATACCAATCGTATCAGACCAAGGGACGAAAGCCAATGACCGACCAGCGCAAATCTCAGCTTCGCGACACCATGCAACTGGCCTGGCGCAAGTTCCGCTTCGAGCGCGGCTCGGTCACCTTCTCCGCCGCTCTCCGCCATGCGTGGGCGTGGTTCAAGGGCGCCGCCGAACGGGCCGCACAAGCCGCCCGCTACGCCACCGCTCCCAAGCGGGAAATCCACTTCACGCACACGGCCCAATCCCCGATCCGCCGCAGCCTCATCGGCAAGGTCTATGCCTACACGCTGGCCCGAGACGCGGGCCGTCTGACCTCACGGATAGGAGCTTGAATCATGACCCCCGAAGACATCACCGTCGCGTGGTCCGCCGCCCGCACCGAGTACGAACGCCTGGAACTGGAGCGCGACGCGCTCTTTGACGACAACGGCGAGGCCACCCCGGCTCTAAGGGCTGGCGCGACCGCCGCTGACGACGCCGCCAACCTCTCGGCTTTCACGGCCGCTCAGTTCCGAGTCCTGGAGACACCGGCGCCCACCGTCACCGAGACGGCCTGGAAGTTTGGCCTGTTGCTTTCCGCCTTCCTGGGGGCCGGTGCTGATCCCCGAGACCCCGACGAGTTGGCGTGGCTGGAGGCCGAGGGCAACACGAACGACCAGTTCGTCGCCAGCCTCTATCGCGACCTGAGCCGCCTTGCCGAACAGGGGGCCTGAGCCATGAGCGAAGCCCATTCTCTTCCCCCGCTTCCCGGTGATCGCATCCGCAGCGAGCCCTATGTGCTGAGCCTGCGCACACAATACGCTTCGAAGGCATGGCGGGCGGTTGCCGCGCCCTACTGGCCAGCCGCCCAAGCATGGCGTGCTGAGCTGGCAGGCCGCGAGCGTCAATGGACCCGGGTAATCGACTTCGCGGCGTGGCGACGGCTGCGCCATGGCCAGCCTTCCACCTTTGAGGCCTATGACCAAGCGCGCCGCAGGGCGATGAACGCGCCGACCGATCACCCTGAAGACCTCGCAGCGAAAATCCAGATCGTCGCCGAGATGCTCGGCCTCATGGACCCTCGGGCTGTCTGTTGTTCCTACGCTGGCGACCTTTCCGGCGAGCCGACACTGGCCGATCTTCTTATGGGCGCGCTCTGGCGGGACGCTCACAACGTCCGGCGTCGCTTCGCCGAATTGAAGGGGTCGCGCTGATGCACAAGCCGCGCGATCATCAATTTCACATAACCGCCGGGGACAGCGAGTGGGCGGCCAAGGTTCGCGGCTTCAACGCCGCCTACGCGGCCTATGCGCTCGCGTTGAAGACTCCTGACGAAGCCCCGGCCCCACCACCGATCTGCGCCGGCCCGGTGCTGGATTTTGCCGCCGCCCGGGCCCGCAGGAACGCAGCCCGCGGCCCCTGCGCCGTCGCCTTCGACGCCTACCGCTTCGCAGCCGTTCGTCTCCTGACCGCCTGGGCGCCCGACAGCCAGGAGCTTCGCGAACAGATGAGGCTGGCGGCCGAGCTGGCCGGCCTTCCCGACCCGGCCCACGCACAGGGCCTGCGCCATCCGTCTGACATTCCCGACACGCCGGAGGCCATGCTGGCATTGATCTACATGTCTTCGATTGGGCTGTTCATGGCCGAGCAGCGCCGCAGCAAGGCGGCGGATCGATGATCGCCCTGCGCTTTTCCGCACCCCGCTGGCTGGCCGCCTTCGAGGCCGCCGGAGGTCGCTTCCTGATTATCGGCACTGGCGCCGTCACCCAGGCCGCAACCCGGACCGCCGAACGCCTCCAGAGCCAGATCATTTCCAACCCCCGCCGATGGGTGGCCGTCTACCAGCTGGCCGCAGCCCGCGGCCCAACCCTGAGGATAGTCCTATGACCGAACGCAACACCCGCCGCGGCCTGCTAGTCGGGTTAGCGGCTGCTCCGCTGGCCGCCCTGTTGCCGGTGGAGGTTGCGGCGCAGCCTGTCCCGCCCGAGTGGCGCGATCTAATCCGCACTTGCGGCGCCCTCCACCCCGAGGGCGAGGCTGCAGCGATCCGCGCCTATCTGGTCGGGTGCGACGTGGAGGCCTTCTCGGGCGTGACTGTCTCGCAGCATCCTGACGGCCACACCGAGCCCGTTCTGACGTTTGGGCCTTGGGAAGCGGGCGGGTCCTATCGCGTCGTCACGCCGACGCAGAGCGGGACCTACACCCCGACCGATGCGGGGCGTCGCTGGATGGCAGCTCGCCGCGCTCAGGCTGGATAGCGGGTCAACGTTCACCTCGACGCCATGACCGTTCACAGCTTCGCCAAGAGCCTTGCGCGCTCGCACCGCTATGCCGACGAGTCCTGGTGGGAGGAGGCCTACCGCGCGTTCTTTCCCGGCTTCTCAAGCATGGTCTCAGTCCGCAATGACGGCTGGGCGCAGCGGGCCGGGATTGATCGGGTGATCGTCCTCAAGTCCGGCCGGACGGTCACCGTGGATGAAAAGGTCCGCGACGGGGTGTGGGACGATATCCTGCTGGAGCGCTGGAGCGACGAGGCCCGGCGCACGCCCGGATGGGTGCAAAAGGATCTGGCGTGCGACTTCATCGCCTACGCCTTCGCGCCAGAGCGGACCTGCTACCTGCTGCCATTCCTGCCGCTGCGCCGCGCCTGGATTCAGCACGGGCGAAGCTGGTCGCGCCGTCACCAGACGATCCGGGCAAACAACGGGACCTATGTCACCGCCTCAGTCGCTGTTCCGATCACTGAGCTGTACTGCGCCCTCAACGCGGCCATGGCGACGACCTGGGACGGCTAGAGCCGCTGGACGACAGCGCCCCCAGGTGTTCACTCTGAAGCTTGGCTTCAGGGGGGCCGCCCATGACCGCAAAGCTCTTGCCGCTGCTGATCGTGTCGCTGGCGGCTGTCGCGTTCTCAGCTCGCGGAGGCGACCTGCCGGACCTGTCGAAGACACCCGGCGCGTCACGGGCGCTTTCAACGAAAACGATCTGTGCAACGAAGTGGGGCGCCGATGCTCGCCACGTCTCAGCGGCGATGAAACAGCAGGCGTTCGCCAACTACGGCTACACCGGCAACACCGACCCGAAGTGCGTGCCCGACTCCAGTGGCCGGCACTGTGAGATTGACCACCTGGTGAGCCGCGAGCTTGGCGGCGACGATGTTGTCGAGAACCTGTGGCCCCAATCGTATGGCAGTCAGCCGTGGAACGCCGTCCGGAAGGACAAGCTGGAGAACCGCCTTCACAAGGAGGTCTGCGCGCGACACCTGACGCTCAAGGCGGCGCGGCAGATGATCGTGACCGATTGGACGGCGGCCTATCTGAAATACTACCCGCATCCATAGCGAGCGGTGGGCGTCACGCGACCGCCTTCGGACCCTTGACCGGCGTCATTACGAACGTGCCGGCTGGGTCCAGCCGCGCCGTGAAGCTGGCCACCACCTCAAGCCCCGAAGATCCAACCGGGCGTCAGCGTAGACAACTGCACGCCCACCAGGATCATCTGGTCGCCGTTGCCCATGTCGATGACCGTGTCGGCGCCCTGCTGGATGAGCGTGAAGACGGTCCCGGGGTCGAGCATCACCCGGTCGCCCTCGGAAAGGTGGAAGTCGAGCACCTTGTCGATCCCCGCGCCCGAGAAGGTGTGGAAGATGTCGGCCCCGGGCCCGCCAGACTCGGTGTCGTTACCCCGGTCTCCGGAGATGAAATCGTTCCCGGCACCGCCGGAGAGGCTGTCGTCGCCCTGGCCGCCCCTGACCTGGTCGTTCCCGTTGCCGCCATCGCAGGTGTCGTCGCCGAGGTTGCCCCAGACGATGNNTTGCCCATGTTGCCGTTGGCGTCATCGAAGCCGGTTCCGCCGGAGATGGAGTCGTCGCCATCATCGCCGCGCAGATAATTCGTGCCGCCCACTGATCCGAGGGTGTCGTTGCCGGTTCCACCAGAGATCGTATCGTTCCCGGTGCCCAGCGCGCCGACGGCCGGGCCGCCATTGAGGAAATCGTTTCCTCCGCCTCCCGAGATGCTGTCGTCGCCCGAGAAGGCGGCCAGGGTGTCCGCACCGATTGAACCCGTGACTGTGTCATTGCCCCCGAAAACGGTCTGAAAAGCGGAGAGCGTGTCGTCGTTGTTTGCCCAGGCCACCCAGCTAGAGACAGGGATACTCATACCCGTCACCTGGTAGACCACTTGGCCCTGAAACGATTCCTGGAGGCCCGTCACGGTGCCACCAGTCGGATAGCCAAAGGCGTCGTACGTGAAGCCTTGGCCGATGAATGTGCTGATCTGGCCGAAATAGTTGTCGACGTAAGTCGTGGGCGTTTCAGTCGTGACGGTTCCCAAAACCAAGGTGCCGACATCGAGCTGAGTCATATCCAGGCCAGCCGGACCGACGATCGCCGTAACCATATTGATAATCCCTCAAAACCCGGGCGGCACGCTAGGTAGCCGACACGCAACAGTAAAGCTAGTTCTCCGCGCGGTTGTATTTGGGGAACGCCGTCACACTGGCCGGGGTCCCTTCTTGCGGCCAACCCACCGCTCGCGCTCTGATCCGATCATCTCCCAATAGAGCAGCGTGCGCCCGGCCCACTCACCGAGCACCTGGCCGCTGGAGTGCCGCTCCGACCCAGGCCACGCCGCGCCGATGCGGAAGGGCACGTCCAAATCGTTGAGAGCGGCTGGCGTGTAGTTGGCTGTTGTCGTCTCAGCCATCGCCCGGATGCGAACGATATCGCGCTTGGTGAACCCGAAGCCCAGGAGGAACGCCCGCCGGTCAGCGTCATGAATGAAGCCGGTCCTGAGTGGGCGGTAGGGCGTCGAGAGCCCGGGCGAGGCCATGTAGTGGCCGGGCGTGCCACAGGCCTTGCACGGCGGCCGGCGGTCCCACGCGAGCCAGTCCGCGCCCCACTTGGCGATCAGCTGGTCAATGTCGAGGTCGAGCCAGCGTCCTTCGCACCCGCAGCTCGCCGTTTGCGCCAGATGTGTCCCGTGGGCTTTCATCTCGCCCAGCGTTCGCTGCCAGGCCATCGGGCTTCGGGATGCAGTGCGGTCGCCCACGCGGGATAGTCCAAAGATCAGGCGCCAACCTGACCGCACAGGACGCGCGGGGATGTCGCCCGTCAAGCTGAGCACCACCAAATCCTGTGCCGCAGTCATTCGGCCTTGGGTGACGGCCAGAAGCGCCACACCCAAGGGCGGTCTGACGACCGCGCGCGTAAGCAGATGGCCAGGATGCTCTTAGCGAAGTGGCACCTAAAGGAGTGCCCGGTGTAGGTCGCTCACGTCCTGACAGTCACGAACGCAGTTCCTAATCGCGTTCGCGATGTCCGTTTTGATCTGACCGCTGATCGTCACGACGCCGCCAAATCCGAGCTTCAGAAATTCGGCCGGCACGATCTCGATTGGGTCCGCCAAGAGCAGCCACGTATCCTTGGGGAACCAAGCCAATCCAGCCGGGCAATGGTAGTAGCCCTCCGCGTGGTGGCATCCCGCCACAAACCCCTTTTTGTGGGGCTTCGACGTCCCGATGACGGCCAGGTAGTTGGAGCCGGTCTTGCATCCCACTATTACGAGATATTTGTCGGCGGTCGCGCCGTCAGAGAATTTGTAGTCCTTCCAGTGGACTACGCAGCCGGGGCTGAGAGTCCCAGCGCTCATGCGAGCTTGCGAAGGTCCTCTCTGAGCGCGATTTCATCGGGCTCGATACTCGGTACATCGTGATCGATCGGCGCGGCTGAGAGCGCCAAATCAGGGGCGATTTTCCGACCATTGCCCGCGCCCTTGTCCCAAACTTTGCGCCATGGCAGGCCCTTCATGTGCGAAAACTCGCTCATGTCGTCGCCCTGAACATCTTGGAAGATTTCGGCCAGCCGATCCATGATCGCCAGTTCCCGGCGAGTGAACAGTGCGCGGTTGAATTGGACGCGCGCCTTAATGTCCCGACGCACAACCTTGTCCGTGATTTCGTCTTTCATTGCGACGATAGACAGAGCCGCCCGCATGTCTGCGCCGGGGCCTTTGCTCATTTCCTGCCAGAGGCTCCGAGGCACAGGCCCCCGCTCAAACGCGGCGTAGTCCAGCCCCGTAACCGTGCGGCCAGCCTGCCGGTAGTGTTCAAAATCCAGAAAGTTGAGGAGCTTGAATAGTTTGAGCGTATGGCAATGCTTGGTCTTCTGGCAAAAGAAGACCATGGCGTTCAGCAGCTTTTCGCGCTCTCGCGAGACTATCATGGCATCCGATAACTAGCCTCCGAATGCCTTACCCCGCGCTTAAGGCTTTTTCGAGCACAGATTCTCGATGCCGCCAATCGGCCCACCGGCTTGTCCGTGCGGATCGACTCCGGCTGCGCCCGGCGCCAACGTCTGCCAATGACCGATGCGGAAGATGCTGCCAGCGCCACGAACGCTTGGCTTGAGAACCTGGGCGAGGCTCAGGTCCGACTCCTGCTCACAAATGGGGGAATCCCGCAGGGCCATCACACAAGGGCAATAGAGTGGCTCGCTCAAAAAGACCGAGACAGCAAACAGAAGATCGCCGCTGCCCAGGCCGACCAGACTGAGATATCTCGATCTGCCAAGGATGCGGCTTGGGCGGCTGCGGGCGCAGCGGAGCGCTCGGCGACGGCTGCCGAAAGGGCCAATCGCAGAGCGACAATTGCCATCGTTGTCGCAGCCATGTCTGCGCTCGCGACGGTCGCCGTCGGCGCTATTTCCTACCTTGCTTGGGCGGCGCCCTCCCACTAGCCGCGCGGCTTGTGCAGTGCGTCGACTAGGTTGCGGAGTGTGGGCGCGGACGCGCGTTGCGCTTTGCTCACAACCCAAAAAACGAGGCCCATTTGTGCGGCCGACCTATTTCCATGGTGGCACCCCCCCGTCGAAGTCGATGGGGGGGGGGGGGGGGGGGG
>PLEH01000151.1:0-178 GCA_003136395.1 Phenylobacterium sp. | reverse complement strand
AAGAGCGTTCCGGATGGGCTCCCTTGTGCAGGTGTGCCGCCCGTGGCATCCGTCCGACTTGAAACCGGGCGAGTTTCTGTCGAATGTGCCCCATATGTGCCCCAAATAGCACATGCGCTCCGGGGTCATCCACTAAGTGCCTGATTTCATTGCGATGGACGGGTGGCCGAGTGGTTTA
>PLEH01000144.1 GCA_003136395.1 Phenylobacterium sp. | reverse complement strand
CTGACGAGCGAGCAGCAGCGGCTGGCCTGGATCTACTGGAACAACTTCGTGCGCGCCGGCGCCAAGCTGGATCCCAAGGCCAAGGTCCGGGTGGCCGCGATCAACCAGCGGCTGGCGACCCTCTTCGCCAAGTTCAGCCAGAATCTGCAGGCCGACGAAGCGGGCTGGATCACCTATCTGAAGGCCGATGAGCTGGCCGGCCTGCCCGAGGGCCTGAAGACCGCCGCCGCCCAGGCGGCCGACGAGCACGGCCACAAGGGTGAGTGGGCGATCACCAACACGCGGTCCTCAATGGATCCGTTCCTGACCTATTCCGACAACCGCGCGCTGCGGGAGAAGGTCTGGCGCAACTACTACAGCCGCGGCGACCACAAGGACGCCCACGACAACTCCGCGATCATCAGCGAAATCCTGAAGCTGCGTTACGAGCGCGCCAGGCTCCTGGGCTACCCCTCGTTCGCCCACTGGAAGCTGGGCGACAAGATGGTCAAGACGCCTGAGGAGGCCATGGCCCTGATGCTGGCGGTGTGGCCCTCGGCCATCGCCCGCGTCCACCAGGAGGTCGCCGACATGCAGGCGGTGGCCGACAAGGAGGGGGCCCACATCACCATCGCGCCCTGGGACTACCGCTACTACGCCGAGAAGGTCCGCAAGGCGAAGTACGACCTCGACGCCGGCCAGGTGAAGACCTACCTGCAGCTCGACAAAATCCGCGACGCGGTGTTCTGGGAGGCCGGGCAGCTCTACGGCTTCACCTTCACCAAGGTCGAGGGCGTGCCGGTCTTCCACCCGGACGTGACGGTCTATGAGGTCAAGAAGGCCGGCCAGCACGTGGGCCTGTGGTACCTCGACCCCTACGCCCGCGAGGGCAAGAATTCCGGGGCCTGGGAGCAGGGCTACCGGCCGCAGAGCCGGTTCCTCGGCGGCCAGACGGCGATCGTCTCCAACAACACCAACTTCGTGAAGGCCGCCCCCGGCGAGCCCATCCTGATCAGCTGGGACGACGCGATCACCATCTTCCACGAGTTCGGCCACGCCCTGCACGACCTGAATTCCTCGGTGACCTATCCGACCCAGGCCGGCACCAACGTCGCCACCGACTTCGTGGAGTTCCCCTCGCAGCTCAACGAGAACTGGCTCTCGACGCCGGAAATCCTCGGCAAGTTCGCGGTGAACGCCAAGGGTGAGGCGATCCCGCCGGAGCTGGCGGCCAAGATCCGGAAGGCCGCGACCTTCAACCAGGGCTTCGCGGTCACCGAGTTCATGGCCAGCGCCATCTACGACATGAAGATCCACCTGGCCGGCGGCGGCGACATCGATCCCGACAGGTTCGAGGCCGAGACCTTCAAGGCCCTGGGTCTGCCGAGCGAAGTGGTCATGCGCCATCGGCCGACCCAGTTCGCGCATATCTTCTCGAGCGACGGCTACGCGGCGGGCTACTACAGCTACCTGCAGTCCGAGGTGCTGGACCACGACGCCTTCGAGGCGTTTCTGGAGAACGGCGGGCCCTACGACAAGGCCATGGCCAAGAAGTACCACGACGACATCGTCTCGGTGGGCAACACCATCGATCCGGCCCAGGCCTACCGCAACTTCCGCGGCCGCGACCCCAAGATCGACGCCTATCTGCGCAGCAAGGGCTTCCCGCTGACGCCCGCGGCGAAGTAGCCGGGACGCGGTCCGGAAAGCAAAAAGCCCGCGGAGCGATCCGCGGGCTTTTCGTTGTCGGTCGTGTGCGCGGCGGCCCTAGGCGTCATCGCCCTCGGAGGCGACGGTGACGTCGCCCCGGGGCGCGCGGCGGCGGCGGGGCTTGGGGGGCTCGTCCGAGACGTCCGCGCGGGCGGCCGGCGCCTGCAGGAAGGCCGGCGCGTGGCTCTCGCCGCCGTCGCTGTCGCGCAGGACGCGGGCCTTGCGCTCGGGAGCCGGAGGCGCGAGCGGCGCCTGGGCCTGGGGCTCGACCACGGCCAGCGGGTCGCGCTCGGGCCGATCGTCGCGTTGTGCGTCTCTGGGACGGTCGCGGTCGAAGCGCGGGCGGTCGTCACGCTGGGCGTCGCGTTGCGCGTCGCGTTGCGCGTCTCTGGGCCGGTCGTCGTAGCGCGGACGGTCATCGCGCGGTCGATCGTCCCTGGGGCGGTCGTCTCTGGGCCGCTCGTCGCGCTGGGCGTCTCTGGGCCGGTCGTCGCGCTGTTGTCCGTCTCTCGGGCGCTCGTCGCGCCACGGCCGGTCGCGGCGACCCTGGCCCTGGCCCTGGCCGCCGCCGTTGTCGTTGCGGTCGCGGTTCTCGTAGCGGGGGCGGTCGTCGCGTTGCTGTCCGTCGCGGGGCCGGTCGTCGCGCTGGGCGTCCCTGGGCCGGTCGTCGCGTTGCTGGGGGCGGCTGTCGTCGCGGGGACGCTCGGCGCCGCCTTCACGGGCCTGCCAGGTCTCCGGAGTCTCGCCGGCTTCGGCCGACGCGAGGTCGGCGGCCTCGGACTGGGCCTGGGCGCTCTCGTCCTCGAAATCGATGTCGAAGCCGGAGGAGAAGTGGTCGCGGCCGAGGATTTCGCTGGCGGGCCGCGTGGGCTGCATGGCCCGAAGCAGGCGGAAATAGTGTTCGGCGTGCTGCAGATAGTTCTCGCCGAGGACCCGGTCGCCGGCCGCCGAGGCGTCGCGGGCGAGCTGCTGGTACTTTTCGAAGACGTGCTGGGCGTTGCCGCGGACCTTGGAGCCCTCGGGACCGTTGGAATCGAAGGCCCGGTTGGCGTTCTGGGCCTGAGGCTTGCCGCCACCGCCGCCGCCGCCGCCGCCGCTTCCGCCGCCGCGATTGCGACCGCGCTGACGCTTCATACCCTTGAAATCTCTCATTATTTGATAACCGTCTTGTTTCCCTACGGCCGGACCCTGTTCGGGTCGGCCTGCGCTAGCCTTCAGCGGGATCGGGCGCCTGGCCCGGGATTTGGAATGTCGAAGACTTTTGAGTGTTCCCCGTCTCCGCCCGGAACTCGTCAAGCGAGAGGCCTTGGAAGCCGTCGCGCCCCTCGGGTCCGGCGTGCGTCCTTCGCGGGACGCCTCTACCTGAAGCCGAAGATTTTGGGTGGAGACCCTTTCTAAGTAGCGACTCGGGCTCAGGTTTCCAAGGGATTTTTCACGCCTGCGACAACCCTGTCCCGGTCGCCGAGGTCGCGCAGCGTCTGGACGTGGGCCGCGCCGGCCTCGCGGAAGAGCGCTTCGACGGGCGCTTTCTGGTCATAGCCGATCTCCACGGCGAAGCGGCCGCCGGGCTTCAGGACCCGCAGGATCTCCGACGCCAGGCGGCGATAATGCATCAGACCGTCGGGGCCGCCCTCGAGCGCCACGCGCGGTTCGTGGTCGCGCACCTCGGGCTCCAGGGTCTCGATGACGTGGCTGGCGATGTAGGGCGGGTTGCAGACCACCAGGTCGAAACCCTCCTCCTCGAGCCCCTCGGTCCAGTCGCCGCGCAGCAGCGTCAGGCGTCCGGCCAGGCCCAGGAGGGCGGCGTTGTCGCGGGCGACCGCCAGCGCCTCTTCGGAGACGTCGACGCCCAGGCCGCGAGCGGCGGGCCGTTCGGCCAGGATCGACAGGATGATGGCGCCGGAGCCGACGCCGAGGTCGAGGACTCGCCACGCGGCGTGCTCGGGGAAGTCGCGCAGCACCCATTCCACGACGGTCTCGGTGTCGGGGCGCGGCGTCAGGACATCGGGCGTGACGTTGAGCATGATCTTCCAGAAGCCCTTGCGGCCCAGGATGTGGCTGACCGGTTCGCGGCGCTCGCGGCGGGTGAGGTAGTCGTCGAGGGTGGCCTCCTGCTCGGGCGTGAGCGGGCGATGGGGATCGGTGACGATGTCGGCGCGGGTGGCCTCGGCGGCGGCCTCCACCAGCAGGCGCGCGTCGATCACCGGGCCGGCCAGCCCCGCGGCCTCCAGGCGCCGACGCGCGCCCTGCCAGGCCTGGACGAGGTTCAGGCTCATGGGGCGTCCTCGACCTGCGGTTCGACGGCCGGCGCGGTGACGGCGTCGCCAAGGCCGACAACGCCCGCCGAGGTCATCCGGACATAGATCCCGCAGTTGAGGTGGCCGTAGTTGTCGAACAGCGCCTTCAGGACATCGAGGTCGCGCTCAGCGCTCGTGGGGTCCACGTGGGTGGCGGCGCAGCGGACGATGGGCTTGAACACCTCGGTCTTCGCCCAGCCCACCATCATCGCCCGGCCGGTCCAGCCGTTCTCCGCCCAGGCCGGCCAGCCGTCCACGTAGAGGTTGGCGCGGAAGCGCAGGGGGTCGAGCTCGACGCCCATCTTCTGGCCGAGGTCGCGGACGCTGGCCAGGTTGATGATCGAGACCTGGCCCAGGGGATGGTCGGTGAAGCGATGCTGGCCCCGCGCCTCGACGACCCGCAGCGGGCCGCGCGCGTCCTCGCCCAGGAGCGCGGTCAGCCAGGCGGCGAAGGCCTCGCGGCCGGCCGGCTGATCGAGCCGCGCGGCGATCTCAGGCGCGCCGGGGGCTGCGGCGTGCAGGGTCGAGGTCAGGGGATTGTAGACCGTGCGGGCGGCGGCCACCGCGGCGATCTGGGCCAGGACGGTGAACTTCTGTTTCGGCACGAAGGCCGGCGCGGCGGGGTCGTACCCCGACGGGCCGTTCTCCACGGCCCAGATGCGGTCGTGCGGAAAGCCCTGGCCCGGCGCCAGCTCGACGCTCTGCAGGGGTTCCGGGGTGAAACCCTTCACCGGGTGGCGGAAGATGGCCGCGACGTGACCGCTCATATGCGCCCCTTGCCGCAAGCCGGCGCGCGCCACAAGCGGAACGCGCGGTGGGAACATTGTCGCGATGTAATCCGCCAGGGGGCCGACGTGCGTTGCGCTGATCACAGCGGCGCTCTTACATGCAGGGGCGATGGCGACGAACGACAACAAGGCCGCAATCCTGCCGAGGGTCGGCGCGTCGGCGCCGGACAAGTGGATGAAACAGCTGTCGATTCCGCCCCTGGGGCGCGACCAGACGGCCGACCACGAGCGGCTGAAGGCGCGGTTGAAGCTCGAGCAGCAGGCCCGCGACGACGGCGCCCACGGCCTGCCGCACAAGGATGACCGCGACCTCAACGCCATGCAGCGGCGGATCTGCGAGGAGATCTTCCGCGGCATCGCCTCGGCGCACCGGTTCCTGGCCGAACAGCTCGCGCGCGCGGCCCAGCTCGTGGTCGGCCTGCGCCCCTTGGCCCTGGACGAGGACCTCGAGAAGGCCCGGATCGAGCAGGTGGTCTCGCGCTCGCTGAATGAGCACCGAAGCGAGCTGATCGACCTGAAGGAGCGCGAGCTCGACGCCCTCCTGGACCTTCGCTACTTCCGCGCCAACAACCGGCTGCAGCGGGCCGCGGTCTACCGCGCCTCGCCGCACGGCCTGGCCTCTCTGCTGGCGCTGCTGATGCTGGTGGAGTCCGGCTTCAATGGCCTCCTGCTACGGAAGATCTCCGACGAGGGCTGGATCGGCGGCATCTTCATCGCGCTCCTGATCAGCGCGGTGAACCTGGCGCTCGGCCTCGCGGCCGGCGGGTTCGGTTGGCGGCTGATGGGCCACGTGCGGCTGCAGACGAAAGTCCTGGGCGCGGGGCTCAGCGCAGCCTGCCTGGCCGTCGCGGTCATCTGGAACATCTATGTCGCCCATTTCCGCGAGGTCGCCGAGCTGGCGGCGAACCAGTTCGCCGGCGGCGCCCTTCCGCAGGCCGCTCTCGACGCCTGGCGCCACGTGCGCTCCGAGGGCCTCCTGGGGCTCCACACCATGTATTCCTGGGCGCTGCTGGTGTTGGGCCTGGGCGCGCACCTGCTGGTCAGCAAGGAGAGCTGGGATCACCTCGGCGACCGCTATTTCGACTACATGAAGGTCGATCGCCGCTATCAGCAGGCCCGCGACGCCTTCACCGACGGCATGACCGAGGTCGAGGACAATACCCGCGCGGCGATGGAAGAGGCGCTGGCCGACCTCGACCAGGCCGTGGCCGACAGCGCGCTCGCCGCGGCCCAGGCCCTGCACGTCAACGAACAGGCCCACCAGCGCCACGCCGATGTCCTCGACGCGGAGGCCGAGTGGGTGCGGCAGGGTTCATCGCTCCTGCAGGCCTACCGCGAGGAGAACCTTAAGGTGCGCCACGAGGGGACCGAGCCCGGGTATTTCCGGACCTTCCCGGCGCCGGCCGACTACCGCAACGGCCGGTTCGGCGAGACGGCGGAGCAGGCGGACCTGCGCGGCTCGCTGACCTCGGTCGACAGCCGGCTGGGGGCGCTGCGCGACAACCTGGCGGCGGCGGACGCGGTGGTCCGCGAGAACGGCCAGGTCGCCAAGCGCCTGCGCCTGCACGGCGAGGGCCTGCTCGCCAAGCTGGACGACGGCGTCCGGGTGATCGAGGCCGAGGTGCTGCAGGTGGCCGACCGCAAAGTCGCCCAGCGCCGGGAACTGGCCGCCGGCGCCGTCGCCGCAAGCCGCGTGGCCTGAGCCCATGGCGCTCAGGCGGCGCACCCGTCGGCCCCGGCTCTCGTCCCGCAAGCGCCCCGCCTCGGCCGAGCGGATCGCCGAAAACCGCCGCGCGCTGAAGTTCTACGCCGCGGTCGGCCTAGGCGCGGCCCTCCTGCTCCTGCTGGCGATTTTCGCCCGACCCAAGCCCGTGGACACCGCGACCGGCTGTGAGACCGACCAGCTCCTGCCCAGGGCTCACACGGTGCTGGTGATCGATCAGACCGACCGCTTCACGCCCGCGCAGATCACCTATGCGAAGAAGGTGCTGCTCTACGAATACGACCGCCTGCACCGCTACGACCTCTTGACCGTGCGCGGCGTGGGCGACGACGCCGACACGCCGTTCAGGAACTTCAAGCTCTGCCGGGTGCAGAAGCGTGCGGAGGTCTATGGGATCGCGGTCAATGAGGACCAGGTCGCCCACCGCTTCGAGACCGTCGCCGGCAAGCCCATGGCGCGCTACCTGGACTCGCTGGCCAGGGTCGGGGAGGCGGAAACCTCGCCGCTGGTGGAGACCCTCAGCAACATCTCGCGCGAGGAGGATTTCGGCCCCGGCGTGGGCTCGCGCCGGCTGGTGGTGATTTCCGACCTGGCCCAGAACAGCGCCAACTTCTCCCAGTACCGGAACAAGGGCGCGAAGGTCGCGCTGCCGACCGAGCTCGGGGTCTTCCGCGCGGACCTGAAGGGGGCGACGGTCAGGGTCCACTACCTGCTGCGGCCGAGCCTCAGACGCCTCCAGGGGCCGGCGCACCAGGCGACCTGGCAGGACTATTTCGAGCGGGCCGGGGCCAAGGACATCAGGATCGGCTGGGGCGTCGGCCTGGGGGATACGAAGCGCTGAGGGGCGACCGCGATTGCGCTTATACCGGCCACTTCCAGGGCGTGCGCGCCTCTGCGCCCCTGGCCGCAATCCGGCGCGCCCTGGCCGCGCATTTGACCGGTTGCTAGGAAGCGCGCGATGGACCTCGACGCCGAATTCAAGACCGCGCTGGCCGCACATCGGGCCGGTGACCTGGCGGCGGCGGAACGCGGCTACCGGCTCGTCCTGGCGACCCGGGACCACCTGCCGTCGCTGAACAACCTCGGTGTCATCCTGGAGGACGATGGCCGGTTCGCCGAGGCGGCCGGGACCTTCGCCCGGGCGGTGCAGGCGGCGCCCGGCCTCCTCAAACCCCTCCTGACACTGGCCGACCACTATCGGACCACCCGCCAGTTCGCGGCGGCCGAGCCGCTCTACCGGCGGGCCCACGCGCTGGAGCCGGAGAACCACAACACGGTGTTCCACCTGGGATTGACGCTTCTGGGCATGGGGCGCGATGAGGAGGGCTGGGCCTGCTACGACCACCGGCAGGCGCGGCTGTCGCGGCTTTCCGACGACTTCGGCATTCCGGAATGGCGCGGCGAACCGCTGGCCGGCAAGCGGCTGTTCGTCTACCGCGAGCAGGGATTTGGCGACCAGATCATGATGGCGCGGTTCCTGCCACTGCTGGACGCGGCCGAGATCACCTACATGGGTCCGCCGGCTCTTGAACGCCTTTTCGCGGCCCTGCCGGTGACCTACCTGGAGGCCCGGAGCGAGGACACCATCGTTCCGAGGCAGGACTACTGGATCCTGCCCGGCTCCCTGCCGGGGCGCCTCGGGCTGACCGCGCGGACGGCGCCGAACGCGCCCTATCTGTCGGGCCAGGCGCGCGACGCCGGCGGGCGGATCGGCGTCGTCTGGCGCGGCGAGCCGAAAAACCCCAACGACATCCACCGCTCGCTTCCGCCCGATCGGGCGGCGTGGTTGCTGGCCCTGCCGGGCGCGATCAGCCTGGATCCCGCAGACACCGGCGCCGCGGATCTTCAGGCGACGGCGGACATCATCTCGGGCCTCGATCTGGTGATCACCGTGGACACGGCCACGGCCCACCTGGCGGGCGCTCTCGGACGTCCCGTCTGGGTGATGCTGGCGCGGCACGCCATCGACTGGCAATGGCCACGCGAGGCGACGTCACCCTGGTACCCAAGCGCGCGGTTGTTCATTCAGCCGGAACCGCGGGACTGGGCGTCCCTGGTGGACGAGGTGGTTCGAGAGGCCCGCGCCCTTTAGCCGAACTCGTCTTCCAGCGCCGACAGGCGCGCGGCCTGGTCCTCGGCGATCAAGGGGCTGATGACGTCGTCCAGCGCCTCGCCCTCCATGATCTTGGGCAGGTTGTAGAGGGTCAGGTTGATCCGGTGGTCGGTGACGCGCCCTTGCGGGTAGTTGTAGGTGCGGATGCGCTCGGAGCGGTCTCCGGAGCCCACCTGCCTCTTGCGGGCGTCGGATCGGGCGGTGTCGAGCATCTCGCGCTCGCGGTCATAGAGCTTGACCTTCAGCGCCTTCATGGCCCGGGCGCGGTTCTGGTGCTGCGACTTCTCCGAGGAGGTCACCACGATGCCGGTGGGCAGGTGGGTGATGCGCACGGCCGAGTCGGTCTTGTTGACGTGCTGGCCGCCGGCGCCGGAGGAGCGGTAGGTGTCGATGCGCAAGTCCTTCTCGTCGATCTCCACCTCGGAGGCGTCATCGGCGAGCAGCGGGACCACGTCCAACGAGGCGAAGCTGGTCTGCCGTCGGTGCTGTGCGTCGAACGGAGAGATGCGCACCAAACGGTGAACCCCGCGTTCGGCGGCCAGCAGGCCGAAGGCGTAGCGACCCTTGATGATGAAGGTGGCCGACATCAGGCCGGCCTCCTGTCCCTCGGTCGCCTCCTCCACCTCGATGTCGAACCCCCGGCGTTCGGCCCAGCGCGAGTACATCCGCAGCATCATCTCG
>PLEH01000006.1 GCA_003136395.1 Phenylobacterium sp. | reverse complement strand
CTCGGTGACGAAGACATAGCGGTGCTTCGACCAGACCGGCTCCAGGTCGAGGAGCTGGCGCACGTGCCCGCCGCCGGAGGCCGCAAGGCAGATTTTCAAAGGGCTGAACCCGGCCGCTGCATGCGGCCCAGCGTCTTGTTTCCTAGTCCCCGCCAAGTGCGCCGTCTCCAGGTCGTGACTCTCGGCGCGAAGCTCGGAGCGTCGCCCCAGACTGCCTGCGCTGCTTCGTTAGCGCCAGATGCCGCCGTCGGCTATTCGCCGACATCGACCGGGGGATTGCACTAGCCTATCCAAGCTGGTCTTAAGCCCGGATAAACAGGTGTGCCTCCATCGTGGAGACCTGGGTCGGCGAGGCGCTAAACTGCTCATGCGTGATCGGCAGTTCGTTCGGCCAGCGGTCCTCGCATGACCGAATCCGCCACCGCCGCGCGGGGCTCGGAAGCGCCGCCGCCGCGCGTCTCGGTCATCATCCCGCACTACAACGATCTGGCCAACCTGGGACGCTGCCTCGCCTCCCTGACCAGCCAGACCTATCCCGCGGAGCAGCTGGAGATTGTGGTCGCCGACAACGGTTCACCACAGGGGATCGCGGAGGTTGAGCGCGTCGTGCAAGGGCGCGCGCGGGTGGTCCTGGCGGTGGAGCGCGGCGCCGGACCGGCCCGCAACGAGGGGGTCGCGAACACGACAGGCGAGACTCTGGCCTTCATCGATTCCGACTGTCGCGCGGAGCCCGGCTGGATCGCCGAAGGCGTGAAGGCGCTGGAGGTCGATGACTTCGTCGGCGGCCGCGTTACCGTGCTGGTGGACGACTGGGCCGCTCTGACGCCTGCGGAAGCCTTCGAGCGGGTCTTCGCCTTTAATTTCAAAGACTACATCCTCAGGAAGGGGTTCACCGGGTCCGGAAACCTGTTCTGTCCGAGAGCGTTGTTCCTGAAGGTCGGGGGCTTTCGCATGGGCGTGTCCGAAGACGTCGAATGGTCCCGCCGCGCTGTCGCAACCGGCTTCCGTCTGGGCTATGCGCCAAAGGCGATCATCGGCCATCCGGCCCGCCACGACTGGGCCGAACTGATCCAGAAATGGGGCCGTCTCAACAGCGAGATGTTCACGCTCGCCTGCGAGCGGCCGGGCGGCAGGGTCCGCTGGCTGGTGAAGTCGCTCGCCCTGCCGCTTTCCGCGATCGCCCACACGCCAAGGGTGCTGCTGAGCGACCAACTCTATACGATGCGCGAGCGCCGGATGGCGTTGTCGGTGCTGTTTGCGATTCGCTTCTGGCGGTGTCAGGACGCGCTGCGGCTTCTGGCGCGCGCGCGGACGAAAGGGTGAAGCCGCATGGATGCGCTCGACGCGCTGGTTCTGCCAGCCCTGGCGGTGACGATCGTAGTCTTCATCGCCTTCGTCTGGATTACCTGGTTCCGGGCCCCGGGCAGCCGGGCGCTGGATTTCCGGGACGAGGACGACGCCGAGGACGACGCCGAGGACGACGACCGATAGGCCCGGTGAGCCCCGCGCCGCCTGGGCGGCGCTGAAGCCTCAGGGGTTCCTGGCGCTGACCAGCTGGACATAGGGCTTCAGGCTGTCGAGCAGCAGTGCGGTGTGCTCGGCCGGCATGTTCTTGAAGAGGCCGGTCTTCTCGAGATGGCCTTTGATCGTCTCGGTCAGCGGATCTTCCTGGAAGTTCGCCAGGTCGCCGACCTTGCCCGTGGAGCTTTCCTTTCGCTGCACGCTCTTCTTGGCGACGACCATCATCTCCTGCATCCGGTCCAGATGCGGCACGACTTCGGGGGGCATCCGGCGATTGAAGTCCTCGATCGCCTCGTCCAGGGCGCGATGAACGTCGGCGACTTCGACGCGCTGACGCCTCTCGCTCAGCGCCGCGACACCGGCCAGGTGGCAGATGAGGCTGGAGAGATAGGGCGAGCCAAAGGCCGCGGAGATGACCAGCTCCACGGCCGCGGGCTGGAACGAGACGCCGCTGGTCCGCGCGCCATTTTCGATCAGGGCGCGCACTTCGTCGTCCGACATTGCGGGAATCCGAAGGGCCGTGATGCTTCGCCGGATCGACGGGATATGCTCCATCAACTCGACCAGGTCTTGCGCGACCCCGGCGATGACCAGCTGCACCCGGGCCGAAAGGTCCGACAGGGTCTTCACCAGTTCGGCGATGTCGCGCCGGAAGTCGGGGTTGGTCGCCCGGTCGAATTCATCGAGGACGACCAGCACGCGCGTGCCGACGAGCTTGGCGGCGGCGTCGCTTACTTGGCGCGGGGTGAGCTTGCCGGGGGGCAGCAGATCGGCGAGCGAATTGCCCGACGCCGACTTGGAACTCACCGGCGAAACCGAGCTGTGATAGAGCAGCGGAATCTCCGCGGCGACCGTCCGGAACGTTTCGCTGAAGTCCGAGGTCGTGCCGCATGAGAAGTAGATCACGATGTAGCGGGCTTCTCGCGCGGCAAGCGTCAGGACGTGCAGCAGGGAGGTCTTCCCGATCCCGCGATCACCGAAGATGATGACGTGCGAACGTTTTTCCTCGACTGCCCGGATGACCGACTCGAGGATCTCGCTGCGGCCGGCGAACATGCGCGGGTCGACCACCGGCTGCGCCGGCGTAAAGGCGTTGCGGAACCGGATGCGCTGGCGTGAGAGCGGATCGCTCCGGTCACGCTCCAGGTGGTCGGTCGCCGTGGTGTGAAAGCTTGGCAGGTTCGGCCGAAATTCGGCGTGACGGGGGCGCGGCTCCGGCACGGGCGGGGCGCTGAGGGGGCCTAGGGATGGCTCCGGCCGCTCCAAACGGGGCGAGCGACGCGACCACGGAAATCTGAAACGTTTCGACAGAGCCACCGACCACACCTCACGAGCATCGCGAGCTTCTCTAGCACACTAATCCTGAGAGAAACTTACCGGGTCAGCACTGGGCTTTGAGGCTGGCGAAGGCGATAGATCAGCGCCGCGATCATACCCAGCATCATGAAGAATATGGGGTGGTTGCCATCTTGGCCGTGCACCCACTTTAGGATCAGGAGACCTGTCAGGGATACAGCGAGCGGCGCGAGCAGTCTGGCCTCGGGCTTGTCTGCCGTCTCGCGTGAGAGGCAGCACCTGACCGCTTCGAAGATGCCCACGACAAATATGCCGTACCAGAGGAAGGCTCCTAGGAACCCGTAATCCATGGCGATGGTAATGAAATAATTGTCAACCGAGATGAAATCGCCGGGCGGAAGCCCCAGGGACGGGCCGGACTGCCCAGCGCCGAACCCCACCGGTTGCTTGCTGAGCGCGTGGAGCGCCAGGGTCAGCTGACTATCTCGCATTTCGTTGCTGCTCGCCTGGGCCTGACCGCCCAGGATCATGACCCGCGCCTTTCCGCTGGCCGAAATGAGACCGATGAATGCCGCTGCGAGGGCGGGATAGGCGTAGACCATCGCGGCGGCCACAAGGTCCCGCTGGCGCGCGCGCCAGCGGACGATGCTCCATAGGAAACCGTAGAGCACCAGGGTAACCAGCAGGCCCACCATCCCGAGCCGTGAGTCGGTGAACCAGACCGCCGCAAAGAGCAGCGGAATCGTCAGCCAGACCCCGATCCTGAGCACGGGCCTGATGTTTGAAAAGGCGAAATGCAGAAATAGAGGTGTCATGAGTGACAGGAATTCTGCGGTGCCGAGAGGAGTGTAGAACGTCGCCTTAGCCCGATACCTGTCCACGAAAATGCGGATGTTGGGCTTAAGCACGAGGGCAATGAAGCCGTCTGGAACCTTCAAAAACCCTGGAATGTGAGACATCCAAGGCGTATGCCGTCGAAAGGTTTCGTAGAACATGACTGGAGTAAGCGCGACGGCTAGCCCCACGAGGAGCGCAAAGTAGCGTTCCACATATCTTATGTCTCTAAAGAGGAGGCAACTAATGACGAACACGCAAGTCCAGTTAACCTGATGGGCGAACACAAGTTGAGCTGACGCCAGGAGATGATCCGAAAAGGGTATTGTCAGAATCTGGATCGCCACGAAGGCGAACAGGAACCCGGTCAGCGGTTTGCTCGCCCCGAGGCTGTTGCGGACCTCCTTTCGAAAGCGGTCCGAGACGGAGAGGCACACCAACAGAAGGGCGGTCATGGGAAAGCCAGTGAGGCGTAGAAGCGTGATCCACGGCAGGCCCGGCAGCGAGATCGCCAGGTAGTCGGGCCATAGAACCAGCACGATCATGAACGCCGGGAGCAAGAGTTCGAGGCCAAATGTCGGGGCGGTCTTCTGGTCCGGAAGCGACCAGATAACCAGTATTCCCAGAAACGCGATCGGAATGACGAACGGCACGATGATGTAGGGAACGCTGAGGGCGAAGAAGAACCCGTAGATCAGGCAAAAGAGCGGCAAGGTGGCGGCGAGCACGAGCAGGATCAGCGAGCCCGCGAGCGAAGTGACCTTCACAAAGGGTTCGAGGACCACCGCGCGCCGACGACCAAAGGCGTCTCGTCCCACGATCGGGAACTTGTCGAGCCCCCAATTCAGGAAGGCGATCGCGAACCTCAAGCCGATGCTGAACCAGCGTCGCGCGTGACTTGAAAGCGCCTGAAATCTCGGCTGACGTGCGTTCAACATCCGGGAAGGACTCGACAGGCCTCTAAATGCGCCGGCTTCAACACGCCAAGGCGATTCACCGGGAGCAACAGCGGGTAGCGTGCGGCGCCCGTTGGCGCTGGGCAACCCGATCCCGTCCGCTGACCCATCTTGCAGCTGAATCGCACGGACCGTAGATGCGCGCCGCCGCCAACAATGACCAAACGATTTGGTCCCTCAAGGTGCAACGACTCGTAAAGATCGGGGCGTGCATATAATCTTACCAAGGGGATCACCTTTCGACAGGCATCGTCAGTTTCGCGTGGTCTTGCAATCGCATCCAACGCGGCGTGTTGACCATGTATCGTCTGATCGGGCCCCATGGCTTGGCCGCGTATCTGGGCAGATCTGTATGAATGAACAGAAGGGACTATGATGAAAGTTCGGCTCGCAGTTCTCAGCGCGGTGGCGGCTATAGCTCTGTCGGCATGCGGCGGCGGTGCGCCCAAGGGTCAGGTCGTCGCAAAGGTCGGTAAGTCTGAAGTCACAGCTATCGACCTTCAGTCCGAGCTCCAGGGGTTCAAGACCTCCGACCCGAAGGTGCGCAAGGCGGCCGAGCAGCAGGCGCTCAACGGCATCATCCAACGGAAGATTCTGGCGGAGGCGGCCAAGAAGGCGGGCATCGACAAGTCGCCGGAATTCGCCCGCCAGGAGAGCCGGCTGAAGGAAGCCCTGCTGGTGAAGACATGGCAGGACAATCTCGTTCGCGCCGTGCCGGCGCCCAGCAACGAGGAAGTGCAGAAGTTCATCGCCGCCAACCCCGATCTCTATTCGGCCCGCAAGAAGATCGTGATCGAGGGCATCCGGTTCGCCGTCCCGCCGGATCCGACCCTCATCGCAGCCCTCAAGCCGCTCAACACACTGGACGAGGTGACCGCGCTGCTGACGGAGCGCAAGGTTCCGTTCCAGCAGACTGGCGGGCAGATCGACGCGCTCACCGTGGACCCGCGGCTGACCGACCAGCTCTTGAAGTTGAAGCCCGGAGCCATCTTCGTCATGCCTCAGAACAACTTGATCCTGGTGGGCCGGATCAAGGAGGTGAAGGTGGAACCTGTGCCTGACAACATCGCCGTTCAGCACGCGACCCAATACCTGCACGCCAAGGCCACCCAGGAAGTTGTGCAGCGTCGCTTCGGCGCGTTGGTTCAGGCCGGTCGGGCCAACGTCAAGTTTAGCAAGGCCTATGAGCCGGCGCCCGCGCCGAAGGCTGGCGCGCCTGCGGCGAAGCCGGCCGCGCCAGCCCCTGCGGCGACGCCGGCCGCGCAGAAGCCCGGTTGAGCCGATGAAGCCCTGTCGCCCGTCGCAATCTGACCTGGCGGTCGACCGCTTCGGTGTTCGCGTGAGTGCGTCCCCGTCAGACCACGCGGCGAGCGTGGTCTGATCAGTGATGTCTCGAACCAGATACCTCGTCGGATTGCTCGCCTTCAGCGCGGTCGCTGCTTCGTGCGGCGCCGTGCGGGCGCAGATGGCGGCGCCTGCCGCCGGCCCAACGCCTGGCGGAAACCGCATCAGTCTCACTGCCGCGGAGCGGGTGACCTATGACGACAATGCCGCCGGCGGCAGCGCGGGCCTTGCCGCGCTCCGCGGGCTGACGCCCCAGGACGTCGTCTACGCCTCGTCGCTCGGCGCCATGCTGCAGCAACCGATTGGCAGCCAGATCGTGTTCCTGCAGGCGAATGGAGAGATCGATCGGCACCAAAAAAATTCGAGCCTAGACGCTCAAAATCTCACTGCGGCCGTTGGCTTTTCGGGACATCTGGGCGCCTGCACCGGCGGTGTCACGGAAGATTATTCCCGGCAAAGGACCGCGACCTCACAGCTCGTGCTGATCGTGGCGAAGAACATCTCAAACCAGTTGGCGACGAACCTCCAGGTCAACTGTCAGACAGGCAAGGTGAGCGGAGGTCTGTTCGCCACTCACGTCGAGCTGAAGAACAGCGCCGCCGGATATGTAGATTCCACCTCCGACACGGTGGGTACGAATATCGGCTACTACAATAATACCCTTGGGAGCCTGTCGGTCGCCAGCCAGATCAATCGGATTTCCTATGCGGCGCCGGTCCTGGCCGGCGCGGTGCAGACACCCGACGTTGAGACGTTTTCCGGCGGCCTGACCTATAAACGTAGGGTTGGGCTGAGACTGAGTGGTGAGATTTCCGTCTTCTATTCCTCTGTCGACAGCAAGAGATCGGTCAATTCTCTTGCCGCTCAGAACACGAACTTCAAGGGTTTGACCTCGAACGTCTCCCTGCACTACCAGCCGACGAGCCGGACCCAGCTGGAAATCCAGTACAACAGAAGCGTGCAGCCCTCGTCGAGCATCGGTTCGACCTTCAGCGTGAGCCAGATGGGGACAGTCTCGGGCACCTACGCCCTTTCGACGCGCGTCAATCTCAGGCTGGGCGGCAGCCTCCAGCAGAACAATTATAAGGGTGGCGTGCCCCTGGTCGGCGTGGTGCAACGGGACGAAACCAAGACAGTCTTCGCTTCCGCCACCCTTAAGGTGGGACGATATGCCAGCCTCGACCTGAGCGCTACACACTCCAATCGAGACACCGATGTCGCTATATTCAACCAGCAGGACAGTCGCGTGACACTCGCTGTAACGGGCAAATTCTAATGACCATGAGGTTCGAAGTGCTCCGATTCCCCCTTCTCCTCGCCGCCCTCGTGGCGTTGGTTGCCGGTGTCTCGACGGTCGCGATTGCGCAACAGGAACCCCAGCCCCAGGGTGGGCCTGCGGCATCGGCGCCGGCGCCGGCGCCGGTGGCTCCCGCCATCAACGCGCCCGTTGACAGCTCCTACATTCTCGGGAGCGGCGATGTCATCGCTATCGCCCTGGTCGGCCGCAACGATCTCAATGCGCGCGTTCGGGTCAGTACGGACGGCACCATCCTGCTGCCGTTCATTGGCCGGACCAAGGCGGCCGGCCGGACCGTGCTGGAATTAGCGGAAGACATCCGTCAGGCCCTCATGAAGGGCGGTTTCTTCTCTGACGCGGTCGTGCAGGCCGAAGTGGTGGGCATTACCAGCCGGTACGCGACGATCCTCGGCGCAGTCGGCTCGCCGGGTCTCCTTCCGCTGGATCGCAACTATCACTTGTCCGAAATCCTCGCAAAAGTCGGAGGTAAGGGGAGCGGGGGCGCCGACTACGTGATCCTGACGCGCGCTGCCGGAGGTGGACCACAACGCTACGCAATTGACGCGTTGGCGACCGCTTCGCCGGATCAGGATCCGATCGTGGCGGCTGGTGACAAGATATTCATTCCGAATTCCGAAAAGGAAATCTTCTACATCTCAGGGCAAGTACGGAATCCCGGAGCTTACCCAGTGACTGAGGGCATGACCTTCCGCACGGCGATCGCCCGCGGCGGCGGTGTTGGGGAAAATGGAAGCGAGAACAAGATTACTGTCGTTCGAGGAAGTGTAACCCTTAAGAATATAAAGCTTGATGACAAGATAAAAGTGGGCGACATCGTTACAATCGGAGAGCGGCTGTTCTAACGAACGCCCGATCACACTATGGGTATCATTCAGTTCCTGAGGGTCCTTTGGGCGCGACGTCTGCTGGTCCTCGCTTGCACAGTCTTCACGTTCCTCGGCGCGCTGGTGGTCGCCCTGGCCGTCACGCCGCGCTACGACGCGACGGCCCGTGTCATGCTGGGTCTGCTGAAGCCGGATCCGGTGACGGGTATGGGCATCGACACCAGAAACCTCGGCGCCTACATCGACACGCAGCGCGAGTTGATCAAGGACTACGCTGTCACGGGTTCTGTCGTGGACCGGCTGGGGTGGCTGACCGATCCGACCAAGATCACCCAGTACCAGGGGCGTGGGAAGAACGACACGCGAGACTTCCGGCGATGGCTCGCCCAGCAGGTCAGCGATCGCACGAACGCAAAGCTGACTTCGGGCACCATTTACGAAATCACTTTCTCCTCGCAGTCGCCCGTCGAAGCCAAGGTCGGCGCCGAGGTATTGCGTCAGTCCTACATGGACTACACGTTGCTGACGCGTCGCCAGGACGCCGCGCGCAACGCCCAATGGTATTCCGCCCAGGCCCAGTCGGCCCGGAATCTTGCTGACCAGGCCGAGCTGGCCAAGGCTGCCTACGAGCGGGAAAACGGCATCGTCATGCAGGGTGACAATGGCTCGAACCAGGTGGATATCGACAGCACTCGTCTGGCGGCCCTGGTGGGCCAGCAGGCGACCGCGCCCGCCGCGGCGGCTGCCGCCCCGCAGGGGTCGTCTGGAGCGAGCCTCCAGCTGGCCGCGATCGATGCGGAGATCGCGCAGAACTCCGAAAAGCTCGGACCGAACCACCCTCAGATGCTGCAACTTCGCGCCCGCCGGAACCTGATCGCCAAGGTCGTGGCCGAGGAGGCCGCGAACGCGCGCTCGGGATCCACCACGGCGGCGGCCGTGGGCGCGATCTCGCGCGCCGTGCAAGAGCAGAAGGCCCGGGTCATCGGCCAACGCGACAAGGTCGAGCGTTTGCGTCAGCTGCAGTCGGAAGTCGATCTTCGGCGCGAACAATACAAGAAGACGGCCGAGCGGGCCGCCGAGCTGACCCTCGAGGCCGGCGTCGCCGACAGCGGAATGTCGTCGCTGGGCGTCGTCGTCACCCCCGCCAAGGCGGCCTTCCCCAACAAGCCGTTGATCCTCGGGGGCGCCTTTGTGCTCGGCGGTGCGCTCGGCCTCGCGCTCGCGCTGCTTGTCGAACTGCTGAACCGTCGGGTGAGAGGCGTTGAAGACCTGGAACTCGATGCGGGCTTCAACTGCCTCGCGGTGATCGCCTCTGCGGCGCCGAAGGGGCGTCCGGCTCGGCGGAGCGGCCGCAAGTATGTGGCCGCGCCTTCGGGAGCACCGGCCTGATGAAGCGCGCAAAGCCGAAGCGCGCCGTGGCTGAGGTCGAGCGGGCGGATGCGCCGCCGCCGCCGGTCTCGTCTCCGATCGTCGTGCTGACGGATCCGATGGGCGCTGCCGCCGAGGCGATCGGCGCGCTTAGGACCAAGATTCAGTCGCAGCACATCCATCTCGGGCGCCGCGCTCTCGCCATCTGCGCCGCGAGCCCGGACGTGGGGAACACCTTCGTTGCGGTCAATCTCGCCGTCGCCCTGTCGCAGATCGGCATCAAGACGCTGCTCGTCGACGGGGACCTGCGGAACCCGACGGTGCAGAACTACTTCGATATCCGTGACACGACCGGCGGACTGCTGAGCTGTCTTTCGACGGCGAATGCGACCGCGGCCGACTATACGACCGAGGAGGTCCTGCCCGATCTCGACGTGATGTTCGCGGGGGGGGCTACCCCAAGGGCGCAGGAGTTGATCGCCAGCGAGCGGTTTCCCGCGCTCATCAATAGCTATCTCCGCGACTACGAGATGACGATCGTGGACACGCCGGCCGCGAACCGCTGCGCGGACGGTCTTCGCATAAGCGCCGTGCTCGGTTTCAGTCTGATCGTCACGCGCAAGAACCGCACGATGGTGTCCGACGTCCGCACGCTCGCCGACCAACTCAAGAAGGAGCGGGTTGTTGTGGCGGGAACGGTGCTCAGCTCCTATTGACCACGCCAGTTAGCGGACCGCATCCGATGGGATGCGGTTGCGCTGACCCTGAAAGATCGCATGGTTGCCTATCCTCGGAGCTTCGTCGGCCAGTTCGTGATCAGCCCTCGGGACGAGGTTCCGGCGATCGCCGACGGCGTTGTTCATGAGCTGAACGGTCTCGCCGTGGCGACGATCGGCGACTTGCCGATCACGAGGGTCTACGACGCGAACGACCGCCTGATCGGCGCGCTGCTGGGCCATCCCGTCGACTACCGGCAGGGCCGGATGATCCGGGACGTCCTGAAGCTGGACGCCAGACACCCCGGCGACGACGGCCTTGAGGACTTCATCGAGGCCTGGGTCTACCGATACGGTGGCCCCTACATATTCGTCCTCGACGACGGCGAGGCGCGCCGCGTCTATCTGGACGCCGGCGGCTCGATGTCGGCCGTCTTCGATGAAGCGAAGCCGCTGTGCGCGGCGACCGCGGGGCTGCTGCTGTCGGAAGAAGACTACAGCCGCCGGTTCAGGGCTGAGCTCTACGACTATCTGCACATCCTCGACGATGGATGGTTCCCGGCCGGTATGACGGCGCACCTCGGCATCGGCAGGATCCTCTGCAACCACTATCTTGACTTCAGCGATGGGCGGCAGCATCGCCATTGGCCCAGGACCCCCACGCCTCTGGCGCGGGATCCCGATGAAGCGTGCGCCACGATCAACGCCGTTGTGGCGGCCACGATGAAGACGCTACAGGCGGCCGGGCCGGTCGTGACGACCCTGACCGCCGGCAATGAGACCAGGCTCATCCTGGCGGCCTGCCGGGACCTCAAGGACTCCATGCAGTTCGTCACCATCAAGGGCGAGGACGAGAACCGCCTGGACGCCGAGCGCGCGGCGGAACTCGTGGCGCGCGTCGGCGGTGCGGGCTTCAACCTCGCGATCTTTCCGAACCTCGTGATCATCCAGACGCAGAT
>PLEH01000043.1 GCA_003136395.1 Phenylobacterium sp. | reverse complement strand
TCGAAGTTCATGCCTGTTCCCTGCCGGCGCTAGTCGATGCGCTCGATGATAATCGCCGGCGCCATGCCGCCACCCGCGCACATCGTCACCAGGCCCCTCCGCTGGTCGCGGCGTTCAAGCTCGTCGAGTAAGGTGCCGATCAGGATCGCGCCGGTAGCCCCGATTGGATGGCCGAGTGCGATAGCGCCACCGTTCACGTTCACCTTCTCCCGGTCGAGACCGAGGTCGCGGATCGCCTTCTCGACGACCACGGCAAAGGCCTCGTTGATCTCGAAGAGATCGATGTCATCGAGTGTCAGGCCCGCCTTGGCCAACACCTTGCGGATCGCCGGCACAGGCGCGTTCAGCATGAGCGTCGGGCTGTCGCCCATGTTCGCCATGGCGATGACGCGGGCGCGGGGCTTCAGCCCATGCTCCCTGGCATAATCCGGCGACGCCAGCAGCAGAGCGGCCGAGCCGTCCACGACTCCCGAGGAATTGCCCGCGTGGTGGATGAAGGCGATCTCGAGGTCCGGGTATTTCTGCAGGATCAAACTGCGGAAGGTGGCCCCGGTGTCATCCACGGCAACGTCGGCAATGGCTTCGAATGCCGGCTTGAGCGCCGTCAGGCTTTCCATCGTGGTCTGCGGGCGGGGGTATTCGTCGTGATCAAGGGCGAGGCTGCCGTCCTCGCGATAGACCGCGACCAGGCTCCGGTCGAAGTGGCCATGGGCGATCGCGTGTGCGGCGCGTTGCTGGCTGGCGAGGCCCAGTCTGTCGACGTCCTCGCGCGTGATGCCTTCCAAGGTGGCGACAGCATCCGCGCAAATGCCCTGTTGGGTTTGCGGGTGGCGCGCACGCAGGCGCAGATTGCCGACGTCGAACACTGGTGGACCCGCCGCCCCACCCCGGCCGAAGCCTGACATCATCTCCGTACCGCCGGCCACCACCAGGTCAGACATGCCGGACATGATCGTGGAGGCCGCGAAGTTCGTGGCGCTGATCCCTGACCCGCAGAAGCGGTCCAAGGTGACCCCGCTGCTCCTGACGTCGTATCCGGCGTCCAGCGCCGACATCCGGCCGAGATCCGCGCGCTGCAGGCCCATCTGCGAGCCCGTGCCCCAGATCACATCATCGACGTCGGCAGTGTCGATTCCGGTCCGTTCGGCCAGCGCCTTCAGGACCGTCGCGCCGAGTTGCTGGGGATGGATTTCGGCGAGCGCGCCCTTACCAGCCTTGCCGATCCCACGCGGCGTTCGACAGGCGTCGATGATCCAAGCTTCCGGCATTTCCAGGCTCCTCGATTGGTCGTCGAGGAGCTAGCAGTCCCGCCAGTGACTGTAAACTGCCTATAACTGGCGTTTTATGAACACAAGACCCTCACGCCGATTTTGAGCGCTTGCCTGCCACACCTTGGCGGGCTGGGAAGTTGGTCACCGCCCAGTCGATCACATCCGCCCTTAACTTGCTGAGGTCGAGCTTGCCCTTGCTTGCCGCCCACCGCCGCGTGGCGGCCCGATTGCCGGCAATCAGCATGCCGGCAAGCAATCGGCCGTGAAGATCGTCGTCTGGAAGTAGGCCGGCTTCGCGGGCGAAGGCCTCGGCGAGCATGTTCTCGTACTCCACTTGCAGCGCCAACATCTTGGCCTGAACCGCAGGCGCAGAGTCGATGATGTGCAGGTGCGCGAGGAACGCCTCACGATCCAGGTGGACACGGGACAAGGCCAGTCGGTCGCGCCAGAACTTGATCACCGAGACCGACGGGTCGAGGGCCTCCAGGGCCTTGCGGAAGGCCTCCATGACCACGATCTCTCGACCGAGCGCCAGGTCCTCCTTGGTGGGAAAATAGCGCAGGAGCGTCCGCAGCGAGGTCTCCGCCTCGTCGCAGATGCGCTCCAGCGTCGTGCGCTCGTATCCCTGCTCCCGAAACAGTCGGTCTGCGGTTTGTAGGATCGTCTCGCGCAGCTTGATTTTCTTGCGGTCACGGAGACCAAGAATGGGCGCAACGGTTTCGGACACAGGTGCTCCTACAAGGCGACTCGCCCTGAAAATAGGCCGGGCGGCAAATGCGTGGAAAGCGCAAACGCCAGCCAATCCGCTACTACCCGAGCCTGCCCTTTATGTCGCGCACAACTCGAGCGTGGGCCCCCTTCGAGGAGGGATTGCCTGTTGCGATAAAACGGTCACCATGAGCAATTGACCGTTACCGGCATTCTCTGGTAGCCGTCATTATGGGCGATCGCTGGCGAAGATCAGCAGAAGCTCGGGAAGAAACGCGGATCACACGTGATCCCAGGGGGAAGAAATGACTCGAATGGCGTTCAAGGCAGCCCTCTTCGCGGGCGTGGCGATGACCGGTGCGATTGCGTGCGCGAGCGCTGCGCAAGCCCAGAGTTCCCCGGCGACGACCGGCGCGAAGGCGGCGGTGCCCAAGGCCTCCGCCGCACTATCCACCTTGGACGAGCTGATTGTCACCGCCCGTCGACGGGAGGAGAAGATCCAGGATGTGCCGGAAGCCGTGACCGCGCTAACGGCGGACGCGCTGAAGACAAAGCAGATCTCCACAGGCGCCGACCTGCAATACGCTGTTCCATCGCTCAGCCTTAGCCAGGCGCGTAGTCACCAGAACGCCGCTTACGCCATCCGCGGCCTCGGGCAGGTGACCCTCGCCGGGCCTTCGGTGGTGAACTACTTTTCGGAGTTGCCGTCGCCGACGGTGACCTCGTCAGGCGACGCGGGCTCGGGCCAGGCGATCTTCGACCTCTCCTCGGTGCAGGTGCTGAAGGGACCGCAGGGGACCCTGTTCGGCCGTTCCGCCAGCGCCGGCGCGATACTCTACACGCCACAGCATCCGGTTTTCGGTCAGCGGGAAGGCTTCGTCGACACCACGGTGGGCACGCTCGGCAAGGTCGAGGTGACCGCCGGACTGAACATCCCGCTGGGGGAGTATTTCGCGGCCAGGATCGCCGTGCACCACGATCATATCGACGGCTACACCCACATCCTCGGCGGGGGCACGCCCCTCGACGAAACGAACAACGACGCCTTCCGCATCGGACTGGAATTCGCGGCGGGTCCATTCCGCAACTACGCGGCGCTGGATCATTTCCAGGCCAACCAGGCGGGCGCGGCGAACGTACTCTCCGGAATCAACACCGGCATCGCCAGCCTCAATCGCACCGCTGCGGCCTTCGCCGCTGTCTGCACGACGGCGCTGACCTTCCCGGTGGGCGCGCTCGGCGGAAACGTCGACAATTCCAGCCTCGCCAACTGCGAGGCGCAACGGGTGGGAATCCTGGCCAACATCCGGGCCACGCTGGTCTCGGAAGACGCCCGAATTCGCAGCAACAAGGACGCGGTGCGGTCTTACCGCTCGCTCACCAGTCCGCTGATCGATCGCAACGACCATACGACCATGGTCGACATCGCTCAGTTCGACGTGAAGGACTTCGGCATTGGGCAGATCTCGCTGAAGAACATCTTCGGCTACCAGCTGACCAAGCAACTTGTGTCGTTTGTCGGCGCCGGGATCGGCGGGCTGAACGATTCCGCCTACGGCACGACGGCCACCTCGCAACAGGTCGGCAACGGCCGGGTCATCACCGAGGGCCCGTACAACAAGTTCTACAGTGACGAGTTCCAGGTGAACGGCAATGTCGCCGACGGCGCGCTCATCTACACGCTCGGCTATTTCTACCAGGACGCTCCGGTTACCGCGAACACGGCGGGGGTGAACAACATCTTCCAGCAGTTCGGCGGCGTGGCCGTCGTCAACCTCGGCTGGGGCGGCGCTGCGGCGTTCCAGATCGGCGGCAAGGCTGAGGAGAAGGCCGCGTTCGGCCAAGCCACGCTCGACCTGGGAAAATTCGGTCTGAACGGAGTTCATCTCACCGGCGGTTACCGGCACAGCGAGGACAAGTCGGTGCTGCAGACCGCGGCCCTCGTCACCACCCTGCCGGCGGGGACCATCACGCCCGGCGCCCACGGACAGACGAGCTTGAACACTTCGGGCAATGGATGGACGGCGTCCGCCGACTACGAGCCCAGCAAGGACCTGACGCTCTATGTCACGGCGCGACGCGGCTACAAGCCGGGCGGAATTAACGTGAACTCACCGCCTCCGGGCCACGAAACCTTCGGGCCGGAGGTGGTCAAGGACGTCGAAGTGGGGGTGAAGAACGTTTTCCAGGTCGCCGACATTCACGGCCACCTCTACGCCGACATCTATCGGCTGGACTACAGCAACATTCAGCGCTCGCTGAGGCCCTCGGCGATCGTCGCCTACACCGACAATGTCGCCGCCGCGCGTCTCCAGGGGTTCGAGCTCGAAGGGATCGCGTCAACCAACAACGGCTTCGACGTCCAGGGTGACTATTCCTACAACGAAGCGAAATACACTAAGTACCTGGCCACGGATCCCCTGAGCGTCGCACCGGTCGGCACCATCCTGGATCTGAGTAACAACCCGTTCTCCAACGCGCCGAAGCACAAGGCCAGCGTGACGGTCCGCTACACGCGCGACCTCCCCAGCGACTTGGGCGGGGTCACCGCGGCGCTGACCGTCTACCACCAGAGCCTGGTGTGGTTCGATGACACCGCGCAGCGCAACATCGACGTCCTGACCCCGACGCTTGGTGCCGCCTACGTCAAAGGAGCGCTGTCGGAACCAGGCTACACAATCGCCAATCTGCGCATCGACTGGAAGCGGGTCTACGGAAGTCCTGTCGACATGGCGTTCTTCGTCAACAACCTGACGGACAAGGTCTACGCGGTGGGCGGAATCTCCTCCCTGGTCACCGTCGGACTGGCGCAGAAGTACTACGCGGCGCCGCGGATGTTCGGTGTGCAGCTAAGCTACAAGTTCGGATCCTAGGATCGGCGACGACAGCACGCGCGGGTCTCCCCTTCGCAATGCTTACTCCGCCCGGAAGGCCTGCCTTCCGGGCGACCTCTTGACCGCATCCCCCGCTGGAGGACGGCGTGACCAGACCAAACCAGGACCTTGTCCTCATCGCCCTGACAGTCCTGGCCGGCTCGCTGCTGCCGCTTCAGGCGTTGATCAACGGCCGACTTGGCGGCCATCCCGGAAGTCCGCTGTGGGCGTCGGCCACGCAGAACCTTGTCGGCGCGCTTTCAATGTTCTGCGTCATCGTCATCCTGCGGCCCGCCTTTCCCACCGCCGGCCAGATCGGCGCGGTCCCCATGTGGGGTTGGCTTGGCGGGTCCCTGGGGATGGTGTTCGTGTTCGCCGGCCTCGTCGCCGCGCCCCGGCTTGGAGCCGCGCCGGCCATGGTCGGCGTAATCTGCGGTCAGCTACTCTCATCGCTGGCGCTTGATCATTTCGGGGTCCTGCACGCCCGGCGCCCCATCGACGCGGCGGCCGTTGTCGGCACGCTGCTTCTCGTTGGCGGCGCAGTGCTAATTCTTCGGCGGGCGTGAACTGTGATCAGCAGACCTATTCAACCGGCTCCACTCGCCGAACGCTGAGCGCTTGCATGGTCGCGCAAGAGTCTGAATCGCAGAGCGCCAACTAATCGCGGAAGCGTCGATATTCGCCTGGCGCCCAAGGTCGCGTCGTGGGGGTAACTGGACGCACATTTGGTGACCGCTGGCCTGTGGGTTCAACAGTCGCCATTTCCCATAAGACCCGATAGCCGAGGGCGCCCGACCGGATGGGAGCAACCGGTCGGGTTGAGGTCTCCTTTGCGCCATCAACAGACATTGTTCTTTCGCCGAGAAGCGGTCACTCGCGGCGGATGCGCATGACAGGACCGCGGGCGGCGATGGCTACCCTCAGTCTTCCGTCGGACGAAGCAGACAATTCGAAGCGCGACAGGCGAGCGGCCAGCGCCTCGAGCTTGGGCGGTGGGCTTAGGTCAATATCCGCCCTAGCTCGTGCAGAACTCGCTCGACATCGGCTCCATCGTTGTAGGCATGGACGGACAGTCGAAGTCGCCGGTCATCACCCCAGGTCAATATTCCATTGGCTCGAAGATGCGCCTCGAGCGCCTCGCAGCGATCCGTCGCGAAGCATATATTCCCGGCGCGTTGCTCCGGTTTTTCCGGCGTCAGCAGATCTAGGTTCAGACGGGCGAGCCCAGATCGCAGCTCTCCGCCAAGCTCCAAAACATGATGCTCGATCGCTGGAATCCCTGCCCTCTCCAGCCGCGCGAGCCCGCTTTCGAGGTAATAGACGCTCATATAGCTGAGATTCCCGCCTTCGAACTTTTCCAATGTCGGTCTCAGTTCGAACGTGTTGCGGCGGCTCCAGTCTTCTTCAAAAACAACAGAATTCCAGCCGATGGCGGTGGGCTCGATGTCCGGCCAGCGCTTGGCGTTGACGAAGAAGATGCCCACGCCGTGCGCGCCCAGCAGCCATTTGTAGGCGCACGATACGATTGCGTCGCAAAGCGATCCATCGACGGAAACGACGCCGAGCGAGTGTGATGCATCCACGATTAGCCGCGCCCCATGGCGATCCGCAATTTCTCTCAACGCGGCAAGATCGCTCCGGGCGCCCGTCAGGTAGCTGACATGGCTGACCGCGATCGCTCGCGTTCGAGCGTCTACGGCGCTTGCGATTTCATCGACCGAGACACCGGCGTTCGCGCCCACCAGCCGAACTTCGGCTCCAGATGCATGCCAGATGCTCAGCAGGGATGGAAACTCGCTCGCTGCGGCAACGATGTTGTCGCCCGGACGCCATCGCATCCCCGTGACCACGGCGTGAAGGCCCGCGGTCGCATTCCACAGCAAGGCGACTTCGGCCGCCGTTGCGCCCAACAGAGAGGCGAGGCGCTCCCTTGTCTTCGATGCGGTTGCGAACATTCGCTCGCGGCCGGGCATGCCAATGCCCTTGTCCAGGATGAAGCGATTGACTGCCGTCAGGTTGTCCAGCAGCACGGGGGCTTCGCCGCCCGCGGCCAAGTGAGTGAAATTCTCCACCCCGAGAAATTCGCTCTTCTCTATCAGTGACATCGTGGGCGCTCACTGTTGATCTTAAGACGCTCGGCTGAAGGCAAGGTTTTCAGCGTGGCGACGAAGCCGACACGGTGGACGCAAGCCGCAACTGACCGCCCAAGATCGGCGCGCCGGCCACCGCCTGCTCCGTTCGGCCACGCCGATGCGCGGGAGAGGTTAGTCAAGCGCCACGCCATGCTCTTCATCGATGCGGGTCGTGAGTCCCGTGGCCACCACGGTGCGGGTCGCGTCGATCGAAGCGTAGGTGAAATAGATGCGCATGCGCGCCGTCGGCGAAGCATTGCGGAATCGATGGTGGACGCCGGCCGGGATCCAGGTCGTGTCGGTCGCTCCAAGGGCGTGCTCGACCCCAGCGATTTCGGCGACCGCATCGCCTACAAGCACCAGCACGGTCTCCTCGCAGTTGTGAAAGTGGAGCGCGATCGCCGCGCCGGGCTCGAATTCGGTGATGCCCGAAAGCGTCCGCTCCGATCCGATGCGGGCGTTGACTAGCGGATAGGTTCGCGCGCCGCCGCCACGCTCGCGGGGCGTGATCGCGTCAGGCCGCAGGATGGCGGGTTCCCGGCTCATTCCACGGCCGCCTGAACCGGCGCGGTTGCGGCTGGTCCGATCCACAGGGTCTTTACGTTGGTGAACTCGCGAATGCCGAGCTCGCCCAGTTCGCGCCCGTAGCCGGAACGCTTGATGCCGCCGAACGGCAGCCGTGGGTCAGAGGCCACGAGGCCGTTGACGAAGACGGCGCCCGCCTCGATCCGCCGAGCCAGTTGCACCGCCCGGCGTTCGTCGCCGGTCCATATCGAGGCGGCCAGCCCGAACTCGGTGTCGTTTGCTAGCGCAAGGGCATGCTCCACGTCGCGAGCGCGCACGATCGCCGCCACAGGCCCGAAGGTCTCTTCGCGGAATGCGGCCATCTCTGGGGTGACGCGGTCGAGGATCGTCGGCGCATAGAAGAAGCCGGGACCCTCAACCGGCGCGCCGCCAAGCCGCAACATGGCGCCGGCCCCCAGGGTGCGCGTCACCTGATCGTGCAACGTCTCGCGCAGGTTCGCCCGCGCCATCGGCCCGATATCGGTGGCGGGGTCGGTCGGATCGCCGACGGTCAAGACCGCGACGCGCCGCGAGAACGCCTCGACAAAGGCCTCGGCGACCGGTTCCTCCACGATGAACCGTTTGGCGTTCACGCAGGACTGCCCGGCGTTGACGAATCGGGCCTTTACGGCGACCTCGGCGGCGCCCTCCACGTCGGCGTCGGCCAGCACGATGAATGGATCCGAGCCGCCGAGTTCCAGCACCTGCTTCTTGAGCGCCCGGCCGGCCTGGGCGGCGACCAGGGCGCCGACCTCGGTCGATCCGGTCAGTGTGACCGCCGCGATGCGCGGATCGTCGATGAGGCCAGCCACCGCCGCCGCCTCGACCATCAGCACCTGGAACAGGCCGGGCGGCGCCCCGGCTTGCCGGAAGAGGTCGGCGATCGCTCTGGCGCAGAGCCCCACATTGGCGGCGTGCTTCAGGACAGCGCCGTTCCCGGCCGCGAGAGCCGGCGCGGCGAAGCGGAAGACCTGCCAGAACGGGTAGTTCCAGGGCATGATCGCCAGCACGACGCCCAGCGGATCGTGCACGACGGCGCTGCGCGCCGCCGACGATGGCGTCTCCCGATCCGCCAAGAACGCCGTGGCGTGCTCAGCATAGAAGTCACAGGTGAGCGCGCATTTCTCCACCTCCGCCCGGGCTTCTGCGACGGGCTTTCCCATTTCGGCGGTGATGAGTGCGGCATGGGCGGCACAACCCTCGCGCAGGAGTCGGGCGAGGCTTCGCAGCAAAGGCAGGCGCGCAGTCACCGGCAAGCGGCCCCAGGCGCGTTGCGCCTGCGCCCCCGCGGCGAGGGCGCGCTCCACCTCGGCGGGCGTGTCGACCGAAAAGCGGGCGATTTCCTGCGCCGTGGCCGGGTTGATCGAGACGATCACGAGCGTGCGTCCATCGCCTGCGCCACCGAGCGGGCGAAATCGGCCGTGCCGGCCTCGCCGCCGAGATCCTGGGTGCGCAAGCTGGGTTGGGCGAGCGCGGCGTCCACCGCGTCTTCGATGCGGCGGGCGGCCGCGCCGAGCTGCGGACTTCCGTCGCGGCGGCCGCGCCAGGCCAGCAGCATGGCCGCCGAAAGGATCAGCGAGGTCGGGTTGGCGATGCCGCGCCCTGCGATGTCGGGGGCGGAACCGTGCTGGGCCTGCGCGACGCAGATCGCGTCGCCGGCGTTAATCGATCCGCCAAGGCCGAGGCTTCCGGACAGCTCCGAGGCCTCATCCGACAAGATATCGCCGAACATGTTGGTGGTGACGATCACGTCGAACCTCTCAGGCTGACGGATCAGCAGCGCCGCCGCGGCATCGACGATCACTTCGTCCAGCGCCACATCGGGGAACTCGACGGCCACCTTGCGCACCTCGCGCAGAAAAAGGCCGTCGCTGAGCTTCAGGACGTTCGCCTTGTGGACGGCGGTCACCTTGCGCCGCCGCTCCCTGGCCAGGCCGAAGGCCGCTCGCGCCACGCGCTCGCAGGCGCGCGCAGTGATCTTGCGGATCGCGAAGGCGCTGTCGGGGTCAGGCATGAACTCGCCCGGCCCCTGATGCATCGAGCGGTCCGCGTAGAAGCCTTCGGTGTTCTCGCGAACGATCACCAGGTCCATGGGCTGGCGCAGGATCGTGAGGTCGGAACGCGACCGGCAAGGCCGGATGTTGGCGTAGAGCGCGAAGCACGTGCGAAGCTCGGCCGACGGATTGATCCCGCCCTGGGCGCGCGGCGGATAGTCGTAGTGGGAGACCGGCCCGAGGATCACGCCGTCCACCTCCGGAACCAGCTCCATAACCTCATCCGGCAAGGTCGTGCCGCAGGCCTTGAGGCTCGTCAGCCCGATGTCTCGCGTTTCAAACGTCAGGTCCAAGCCCGTCGCCCGCAGCACCTCAAGAGTGGCGGCGGTGATTTCGGGCCCGATCCCGTCACCGGGCAGGACAAGGATTCGCAATCGACGCCTCCAGCCTTGCCGCGGCCTGCGGCAAAATGCATTCTAGGACTACCAAAAACAATCTTATCGACAATGTGAGCGGATCGGAACCACCCATTTGAGTGAACTGTACAGCTCGGGTCGCCGCTATCGCATCGCCGATCTGCCGGCGGCGCTTGGGCCGCGCCTGTCGCGCCTGCCATGGCTGAGCCGCATCTTGGCCGAGAACATCCTGCGCCACGGGGGCGATCCGGCCGCCGTGGCTGGTGGCGGAGAGATCGAGTTCCGGCCGACCCGGCTCCTGATGCACGACACCACCTGCGGGCCAGCTCTGGTCGACATCGCCGCATGCCGATCGGCCCTGGCCGAGGCCGGCGGCGATCCGACATGGCTCAACCCCGTGCTCCCCGTCGACGTGTCCACTGACCATTCCGTCGCTGTGGACCGCTTCGCCGCAGACGACGCCCGCGCCCACAACGAAGCGCGCGAACTGACGCGCAATGGCGAGCGCTACCGGTTCATGAAGTGGGCGACCGGGGCCCTTTCGAACGTGAGGGTACACCCTCCCGGGACTGGGATCATGCACACCCTCAACCTCGAGCGGTTATCGATGGTGGTCGCGACCGACGGGGCCGCCGACGAGCCCTGGGCCTTCCCCGACACCATGATCGGCACCGACAGCCACACCCCGATGGTGAACGGCCTGGGCGTGCTCGCATGGGGCGTGGGCGGGCTGGAGGCCGAGACCGTGATGTTCGGCCTGCCGGTGGTCCTGCGCGCGCCCCGCGTGTTGGGTGTGCGGCTCACCGGGCGCCTCGGCGAAGGCGTGTTGGCCACCGACCTGGCGCTGTGGGTCACCCACCGCCTGCGGGAGCTCGGGGTTCGCGGCCGGTTCGTCGAGTTCTGCGGCCCGGGGGTCGGCGCCCTGTCGGTCGGCCAGCGCGCCGTCGTGGCCAACATGGCGCCCGAATACGGCGCGGTGAGCGGCTACTTCCCCATCGATGCGGCGACGCTCGGCTATCTGGCGGCCACCGGACGGCCCGAGGCCCAGGTCGCGCTGGTGGAAGCCTACGCCCGCCGCCAGGGACTGTGGTTCGACCCCGCCGCGACGCCTGACTACGACGAGGTGGTGGAAGTCGACCTCGCGCGCGTGGCGTCCAGCCTCGCCGGCCCACGCCGGCCGCAGGACCGGATCGCGCCCTCGGCGACCCGGGCCGCGGCCGGTCCGGCGCCGCAGCCTCCGGCGGCGAGCGGCCTGCCCGATCTGGCGGTGGCGATTGCGGCGATCACCAGCTGCACCAACACCTCCGATCCCGTCCTGACGATCGCCGCCGGCCTGCTGGCCCGCAAGGCGCGCGCCTTGGGGCTGGCGCCGCCGCCCTGGGTGAAGACCTCCCTGGCGCCCGGCTCGCCGACCGCCGAGGCCTACCTGCGCCGCACAGGCCTGCTCGACGACCTGGAGGCGCTGGGGTTCGGCGTCGTGGCCTACGGCTGCACCACCTGCATC
>PLEH01000067.1 GCA_003136395.1 Phenylobacterium sp. | reverse complement strand
GCCTACGCCGCGTGCATTTTTCCGCTGACGCAGCGGCAGGATTTGAACAAAACGCTCGGCACGCGGCATCGCGCGGCGATTGGTTTGAGCGAGGAAACCGACGCGGTCGTCGTCATCGTGTCCGAGGAAACCGGCATGATTTCGCACGCCTACAAAGGCCAGCTCGTGCGCGGCGTGACGCTGGAGGAACTGCGCGCGCGTCTGGGCCGGCCGCTGGCGGACCGTGGCCTGGCGGCGGCCCAGGTGATCGACGACCTGGTCGCCGACGTGGAGGGCGGCATCCTGGGATCTCAGACCGGGCGGTTCTTCGCCTGGGTGATCGGCGGCGGGACGCCCGCGGCCATGGCCGCCGACTGGCTGACCACGGTCTGGGACCAGAACGCCGGCATCCACGCCTGCGGCCCGGCGGCCTCGGTGGTCGAGGAGGTGGCGGCCGGCTGGCTCAGGGACCTCTTCGAAATGCCGGAGGGGACCAGCGTCGGCTTCACGACCGGGACCCAGATGGCCCACATGACCTGCCTGGCCGCCGCCCGCCACGCCGTGCTGCGCGACCGGGGCTGGGACGTGGAGACGAAGGGCCTGGCCGGGGCGCCGCCCATCCGCATCCTGGCCAACGCCGAGCGCCACGGTTCGGTGGACCGGGCGGTGCGGTTCCTGGGGCTGGGCTCGGACTCCATTGTCCCGCTGCCGGTGGACGACGACGGGCGGGTGGCGCCGGAGACCCTGGCCGCCGCTCTGGCCGCTTCGGGCGACCCGGCGGTGGTCGTCCTGCAGGCCGGCGAGCTCAACCGCGCGGCCTTCGATCCTTTCGAGATGCTGGCGCCCATGGCGCGGGCCGCCGGCGCCTGGACCCATGTGGACGGCGCCTTCGGGCTCTGGGCCAAGGCCAGCCCGGCCTACCGCGACCTGGCGAGCGGCCTGGAGCTCTGCGATTCCTGGACCACCGACGCGCACAAGTACCTGAACGTCCCCTACGACTCGGGCCTGGCCTTCGTGCGCGACGCGGCCGCCCACCGCGCGGCCATGACGCTCTCGACCAGCTATCTGCCGGCCGGCGGAGCGGCGCGCGACCAGATCGACTGGAACCCGGAGTTCTCCCGCCGCGCCCGGGGCTTCGCCATCTACGCCGCCCTGCGCGAGCTGGGTCGAGAGGGGGTCGCGGCCATGGTGGAGCGCACCTGCGGCCACGCCAGCGCGCTGGTGGCCGGCCTCGCCGCCCTGCCGGGCGCGGCGCTGATGGCCGCGCCGGGCTTCAACCAGGGGCTGGTCCGCTTCCTGTCGCCGAAGGTGGATGCAAGTGAGGCCGATCACGACCGGCGCACGGATCAGGTGATCGCGGCGATCAACGCCGGGGGCGAGGCCTTCTTCGGCGGCGTCACCTGGCGAGGCCATCGCTGCATGCGGGTCAGCGTCTGCAACTGGCGCACCAACGAGGCGGATGTGGCCCGCGCGCTGGCCGCCGCCCGCGAGGCGCTCACGGCCAATATACTTGACCCCGTCAACTAATCTGGCTTTGCTGGCGTTCAGGAGAACCCCATGTCTGTCGATGCGCCGGATCCGGTGTCCGCGGTCCGCCGGTTCAACCGCTTCTACACCCGCGCCATCGGGGTGCTGGAGAAGGGATACCTGGGCACGCCCTACACGGTGGCCGAGGGCCGGGTGCTCTATGAGATCGCCAAGGCCGACGGCGTGACCGCCAAGGCGGTGGGCGAGATCACCGGGCTGGACGCGGGCTACCTCAGCCGGATCGTCGCGCGGCTGGAGCGCGACGGCGTCGTGCGGCGCGAACGCTCGGCCCGCGACGGGCGCAGCGCCGTGCTGCATCTCACCGATCACGGGGCGGAGGTCTTCGAGCCCTTCGATCAGCGCTCGGTAAGCCTCGTGGAGGGCCTGATCGGGGCGCTGTCAACGCCGGAGCGCGGCCGCCTGACCGCGGCCATGGCCGCGGTGGAGCGCCTGCTGGCCGAGACGCCGGCCCGCCCGGTGACCTTGCGGCCGCATCGGACCGGCGACATGGGCTGGATCACCGAGCGCCACGGCCTGCTCTACGCGCGCGAGTACGCCTGGAACGACCATATCGAGGCCGTGACGGCGCGGATCTGCGCCGACTTCCTGGACAACCACGATCCGGCGCTGGAGCGCTGCTGGATCGCCGAGCGGGACGGCGAGCGTCTGGGCTGCGTCTTCCTGGTGAAGGACGAGGCGGCAGGCGTCGCCCGGCTGAGGCTGCTGATGCTGGAGCCCGCCGCGCGCGGCCTCGGCCTCGGCAAGAAGCTGGTCGCCGAGTGCGTCGCCTTCGCCCGCGCCGCCGGCTACCGCGAGATCGTGCTCTGGACCCATCAGGTGCTGACCGCCGCGCGGGCGATCTACGCGGCCCAGGGCTTCGAGCTGGAGGAAACCTGGACCCACGACGACTTCGGCGCCCCGGAGATCAGCGAGACCTGGCGGCTGAGCCTCTAGCGCCATGCCCGTCGACATCCGCCCCGCCCGATCGCCCGAGGACATCGCCATCGCTGCGGGCCTGTTCCGCGCCTATGCCGACGGTCTGGGCGTGGATCTGTGCTTCCAGGATTTCGACGCCGAGCTGGCCGGCCTGCCGGGGGCCTATGCGCCGCCGGGCGGGGAGCTGCTGTTGGCGCGCGACGCGGCCGGGCAGGCGGTCGGTTGCGTGGCGCTTCGGCCGATCGAAAAAGCCGGCTGTGCGGAGATGAAGCGGCTCTATGTGGCGCCCGCGGGTCGCGGCGCGGGTGTGGGTCGCCTTCTGGTCGAGGCGATCCTGCAGACGGCGAAACGGATCGTATCGCGAGGTCCGGCTCGACACCCTCCCCACCATGACCGAGGCTGCCGCGCTGTACAGATCCATGGGGTTCGCGCCGATCCCGGCCTACTACGACACCCCCATCGCGGGCACGCTGTTCCTCTCGCGGAGCGTCTAAAGCTCGGCCAGCACCGCGTCGGCCATCTGGACCGTCGTCAGCGATCCGCCGAGGTCGGGCGTGCGCGCGCCCTTCTCCAAGGCCGCGCCAACCGCGGCGAACAGCTGGTCGGCCAGGTCCGCGCGGTCGAGCGACCAGCGCAGCGCCATCTCGAAGCTGAGGATCGCGGCAAGTGGATTGGCGATCCCCTTGCCGGCGATGTCGGGCGCCGAGCCGTGGATCGGCTCGTAGAGCCCCGGCGTTCCGGGCGCGCCGAGCGCGGCCGAGGGCAGCATGCCGAGCGAGCCGGTCAGCTGGGCCGCGGCGTCGCTCAGGATGTCGCCGAACAGATTGTCGGTGACCATGACGTCGAACTGCTTGGGGTTTTTGACGATCTGCATGGCGGCGTTGTCGGCCAGGATGTGCTCCAGCTCGACGTCGGCGTACTCGCGCGCGTGCAGGTCGGTGACCACCTCGCGCCACAAGAGGCCGGTTTCCATGACGTTGGACTTCTCGGCGCTATGGACCTTGTTGCGGCGTCCGCGGGCCAGCTCGAACGCCACCCGGGCGATCCGCTCGATCTCCATGGTCGTGTAGACCTGGGTGTCGACGGCGCGGCGGCCGCCGCCGGGCAGGTCCTCGATGAACCGCGGCTGGCCGAAATAGACCCCGCCGGTCAGCTCGCGCACGATCATGAAGTCCAGGCCCTCGACCAGCTCGCGCTTCAGGCTGGAGGCGTCGGCCAGCGGCTGGAAGCAGAGCGCGGGGCGCAGGTTCGCGAACACCCCCATGCCGGCGCGCAGGCCGAGCAGGCCAGCCTCTGGCCGTTTGTCGCGCGGGACGCCGACCCACTTGGGCCCGCCCACGGCGCCCATCAGCACCGCGCGGGCGGCCTTTGCGGCGGCGAGGGTCTCGTCGGCCAGCGGGGAGCCCAGCTGGTCGTAGCTGATCCCGCCGAACGGACGCTCGTCGATCGAAAGCTCCGGCGCGAGCTTGCCCGCCACCCGGCGCACCTGGGCGGTCACCTCGGGCCCGATCCCGTCGCCGGGCAGGAGCAGCAGGTCAGTCATCTCGGGGCCTCGAAATTAGAGCGCGCGTTGCGAGGCGATCTCGTAGGCGAAGAGCTGGCGGTCGGAAACCCCGAAGCTCGGCCAGGCCGCGCGCCAGGCCGCCATGTGGGCGGTCTTGAAGTGGGCGTCGATGGCGCCCTGGTCGCGCCAGGCCTCGAACACCCGGATCAGGCCGGGCTCGGCCACGTCCTCGGCGTAGGAATAGGTGATGCAGCCGTCCTCGGCTCGGCTGGCGGCCAGCATGGCCTCCATGTGCGGCTTCAGGCCGGCCAGGTTTCCAGGCGGCACGCGCACCGTGCCCGCGATGATCACGCTCATGCGTCCTCCAGCCAGGGTTTCGAGAGCGCCGCCTTCATTTCGTAGAGGTCGATGTCGGGCGCGGCCTGCAGGGTCTCGCCGATGGCGTCGAGGCCCTTCAGCATCTTCTCCTTGCGCTGCGGATCGATCTCGAAAGCGAAGGTCTGGCCCGACGGTGAGACCACCGTCTGGGCCTCCAGGTCGACGGTGACCAGGTGGTTGCCGCCCTTGGCCTCCTCCATCAGCGCCTGCACCTGCTCGGCCGGAAGCACGACGGGCAGCAGGCCGTTCTGGAAGCAGTTGTTGTAGAAGATGTCGGCGAAGCTGGTGGAGACCACGCAGCGGATCCCGAAGTCCATCAGCGCCCAGGGCGCGTGCTCGCGGGAGGACCCGCAGCCGAAATTGTCGCCGGCCACCAGGACGCCCGCGCCTTTGAACTCCGGCCGGTTCAGCACGAAGTCCGGCTTGGCCTTGCCGTCGACGTCGAAGCGCAGGTCGTAGAACAGGCCCTTGGCCAGGCCCTCGCGCTCAACGGTCTTGAGGAACTGCTTGGGGATGATCTGGTCGGTGTCGATATTGGCCAGCGGCAGCGGCGCAATCTTGGCGTCCAGGCGGGTGAAGGCGTCCATCAGGCGGCTTCCAGTTGCGGCGACGGCATCAGCATCAGGGTGGGCGCCCCGCCCGGCGCGTCGCGCACGGTGAAGACCTTGGTGCCCGGCTTGCGGCCGGCGCGGACCTCGGAGACGTCGAAGCCGGCGGCCGCCATGCGGGCCTGTGCGGCGTCGGGATCGGTGACCCGCCAGGCCAGGCCGCCGAAGCGGTCGGGCGCGTCCGTGACAGGCGCTTTCAGGCTCGCCCCCACCTCGAACACGGCCCCGCCGCAGCGGAAGAAGAGCTGGCGGGCGCCCCATTGCTCGTTGGCGCGGTCGAGCCTGAGGTCGAGGCCGAATTTGGCGCCATAGAGGCCAAGCGCCCGGTCCGGGTTCGGCGTGTGCACGACGATGTGGTCGAGGGCGGAGACGGCCGCCGCCGGGTCGCCGATCGCCGGCGAGGACGCCGCGCCATGCGCCGTCGCCAGGACGAACGACAGGCCGGCGGCCTGGATGCGCGCCAGGGCGCCCACCGGCTCGACCTCGAGCCCGCGCCGAGCCAGCAATCGCGACGCCGAGCCCACGTCGTCGACCGCGAAGGCCGCGAGCCAGACGCCCTCGCCAGCCGCGTCGAGCTGCTCCTGGACCCGGTCGCCGGCGGGTCCCTCGCCGGATGGCGCGATCACCTCCAGCGCCATGTTGGGAAAGCGGAACCAGGCCCGGTTCGCCCCATCCCTCGGCGCGAAATCGGGCTCGCGGCCCAAGAGGCGGCGGTAGCCATCCACCGCGGCGTCGAAGTCGCGGACCGCGATGGCCACGTGGTCGAGACCGGTAATCAAAGGAAGTCCCTGACGTCGGCGATGTGGCCGGCGATGGCGGCGGCGGCGGCCATGACCGGGCTCATCAGGTGAGTGCGGCCGGCGCGGCCCTGGCGGCCCTCGAAATTGCGGTTGGAGGTGGACGCGCAGCGCTGGCCGGGCGGCACCTTGTCGGGGTTCATGGCCAGGCACATGGAGCAGCCCGGTTCGCGCCACTCGAAGCCGGCGGCCAGGAATATCCCGTCCAGTCCCTCGTCCTCGGCCTGCGCCCGCACCAGGCCCGAGCCCGGCACGACCATGGCGCGCACGTGGCCGGCGACCTTACGGCCTTCCACGATCTTGGCGGCGGCGCGCAGGTCCTCGATGCGGCTGTTGGTGCAGGAGCCGATGAACACCACGTCGACCCTGGCCTCGGTGATCGGCTGGCCGGCCTCCAGGCCCATATATTCCAACGCGCGCTCGGCCGATGCCCGCTTGTCCGGCGTGGCGAAGCTCGCGAGCTCCGGCACCCGGTCGGTCACGGCGATCACGTCCTCGGGGCTGGTGCCCCAGGTGACGAGCGGTGCGATCGAGCCCGCATCGATGGTTATCTCGCGGTCGAAGTGTGCGTCCGGGTCGGAGAAGAAGCTCTGCCAGTAGGGCAGCGCCATTTCCCAGGCCGCGCCCTTGGGCGTCGCCGGGCGGCCGCGCAGATAGTCGAAGGTGGTCTCGTCCGGCGCCACCAGGCCCGCCCGCGCACCGGCCTCGATGGTCAGGTTGCAGAGCGTCATGCGGCCTTCCATCGAGAGCGCGCGGATCGCCGAGCCGGCGTATTCGATGACGTAGCCTGTGCCGCCGGCCGTCCCGATCTCGCGGATCACGGCCAGGGCGTAGTCCTTGGCGCCGACGCCCGGGATCGGCTCGCCCTCGAGGGTGACCCGCAGGTTCTTCGACTTCTTCTGGCGCAGGGTCTGGGTGGCCAGCACATGCTCGACCTCGGAGGTGCCGATGCCCTGGGCCAGCGCCCCGAAGGCGCCGTGGGTCGAGGTGTGGCTGTCGCCGCAGACGATGGTCATGCCGGGCTGGCTGCGGCCCTGCTCGGGGCCGACCACATGGACGATGCCGTTCCTCACGTCACCCATCGGGAAGAACTCGATCCCGTAGTCCTTGACGTTGCGTTCGAGCGTCTGGAGCTGCAGGCGGGCCTCATCGTCGGCCACGGCGGCGACGCCCAGAGCCTGGCCCTCGGTCGGCACATTGTGGTCGGCGACGGCCAGCGTCCGGTCGGGGCGGCGCACCGCGCGCTTCGCCGCCCGGAGACCCGCGAAGGCCTGCGGCGTGGTCACCTCGTGGATCAGGTGCAGGTCGATGTAGAAGATCGACTCGCCGTCCTGGTCAGCCACCAGGTGGCTCTCCCAGATCTTGTCGTAGAGTGTCTTGCCGGGCATGGGCCGCATGTAGGTCCGCACCCCCGCGCACGTCTAGTGCTGCGGCGCCGCATTTTGCGGGCGTGCGGCGCAATTTCCTGCCCTACCTCCCCCGCGAAGCGGCGGGAGGGGGACCATCGGCCAAAGAGCCGATGGTGGAGGGGGCGAGCGGCGTGCACTGAAGAAGGGTTGTCGGATCGCGCTCAGCGGATTTGGCTTGCCCCCTCCACCACTCGCTCTTCGCTCCGCTCGGCGAGCGGTCCCCCTCCCGCCATTGCTGCCGCAATGGGGGAGGTAGTCAGGCGGCGCGCGCCATCTCTGCCTGCGGCAAACACCCTAGCCCCCTAAGCGCCGCCCGCAGCGCGTCCTCAATCGGCGTGTGCGGCTCAGCGCCGAGCCGGGCGACCAGGCGGGCGTTGTCCAGCAGCACCGGGGTCTCCCAGAGGTAGCGCATCTCCAGCATCTCGCGGAACGTCTCGTTGAAGGGGGCCAGGCCGCGGATCGCGAACCAGGGCAGGCGGCTGACCGGCAGCTTGCGGCCCACGACCCGCTCCAGGGCCGCGACAAGCTCGTCGCCGGTGAGCGTCTGGCCGCGCATATGGAACACCTCGAAGGCGCCGAGGTTCGCCTCGTCCTGCGCCAACCGGACCATGGTCTCGGCGACATCCGGCAGGTAGGCCCAGCAATGGGGGACCGACAGCGGACCGGGATAGCTGACCGCGCTTACGGGCTTGCCGGGCTTGACCAGGCCCTGGGCCAGCCAGTTGTTGCCGGGTTTTGGGCCGATGAAGTCGCCGCAGCGGACGATCAGGACGCGCAGGCCCGTCTCGGCGGCCTCGGCCAACCGCTGTTCCATCTGCACCCGGATCGCGCCTTTGCGGGTCGCGGGGTTCTGCGGCGAGGCCGCGGTGAGGTTCGGGAAGGCGTCAGGGCCGTAGTGGTAGACGGTGCCCGGGAACACCAGCCGGGCGTTCGCCGACTTCGCCGCGGCGATGCTGGCGTTCAGCATCGGCAGCTGCAGCCGCGCCCAGTTCCTGTAGCCGGGCGGGTTGGCGCCGTGCATCACCAGGCTCACGCCCTGCGCGGCGGCCACCACGTCGCCCTCGACCATGGCGTCACCCTTGACCCATTCCAGCCCCCGTCGGCCGGCGGTCCGCCGCGCGGTCTCCGGATCGCGGTGTAGGGCCCGCACCCGCCAGCCGCCGGCCAGCAGGCGCTCGGCCACCGCCCCGCCGATCCCGCCCGTGGCCCCGATCACCAGCGCAAGTTTCTTGTCCTGGGTCGTCGTCATATCAGCAGCTCCTTGGCTCGTCGCCGCAGAGATGCGCCGGCGATACCTCAAACAGAATTGCCGAATCTATTGCACCGGCTATACGCTGGCGTATGCCTGGACCGAACGATTGGGATCTCTTCCAAAGCCTGCATGCGGTGCTGGAGGCCGGCACGCTATCGGCCGCCGCGCGGCTCCGGGGCCTCACCCAGCCGACGCTGGGCCGCCACATCGAGACCCTCGAACAGCGCCTGGGCTCGCCCTTGTTCCTGCGCAGCCCCCGCGGACTGCAGCCGACGGACCTCGCCCGGGAGCTCAAGCCGCACCTGCATGACATGGCCGCGGCGGCCTCGGCGGCGGTGCGCGACGCCTCCGGCTCGGCCAATTCGCTGACCGGTTCGATCCGCATCACCGCCAGCGAGATGGTCGGCGCCGAGGTCCTGCCGCCGATCCTCACGGATTTCCGCGAGTCCCACCCGGGCATCGTCATCGAGCTGATGATGTCCAACATGGTCGACGACCTGTCGCGCCGGGAGGCCGATATCGCCATCCGCATGGCGCCGCCCACCCAGAACGCGCTCGTCGCCAAGAAGGTGGGCGAGGTGGAGCTCGGCTTCTACGCCACAGCGAAGTACCTCGAACGGCACGGCGTCCCCACCAGCATGGAAGAGCTGAAGGACCACACGATCATCGGCTTCGACGGGCCGGCGCGCAGCGTCCGCGACCTGACTGGCATCAACATTCCGGTCAGCCGCGAGACCTTCGACTTCCGCTCCGACAGCGATCTGGCCCAGCTGGCGGTGATGCGCGCCGACTACGGCATCGGGGTCTGCCAGCCGACCATCGCGCGCCGTCACGGCCTGGTCAGGATCCTGCCCAACGTCAAGGTCTTCACCCTGGGCGTCTGGATCGTCATGCACGAGAATCTGCGCGCCAGCCGCCGCATGCGCCTGATGTTCGACCACCTGGTCGAAGGCGTCACCGGCTACATCAGGGAAGGCCGCAACGGGTGAGCGCAGGCGCCTATGCGGGCGGCTGCCTCTGCGGCCAGGTTCGCTGGCGCGCCGCGGCCGAGCCGATCAACGTGCGGATTTGCCATTGCCGCAACTGCCAGCGGGCCACGGGCGGCGCGTTCTTCGCCCGGGCCATCTTCCTGGACGCCGACGTGGAGCGGACGGGCGAGACCACCCGCTGGCCGACGTCGCCACGCATTGACCGCCTCTCCTGCGCCCGCTGCGGGACCCGATGTTCGCCGAGGCGAAGGACCCGCCCGCGCGACTGGGCGTCTCGCTGGCGACGCTGGACGATCCGACGGCGTTGGAGCCCGGCTCGCACATCTGGGTCAGCGCCAAGCTCGCCTGGGTCCGCATCGACGACGGCCTGCCGCAGTTTCCGCAAGGGGCGTGAGCTACCCTAGTTCCTCCCCCAGCGCGGAGCGCGATCAGGGGGAGGTGGATCGCGGCCCAGCCGCGAGACGGAGGGGGTTTCCGCCGCTGAATCAGCAACAGCCGACATTCCGAACGCCGGAGAGGAAACCCCCTCAGTCAGTCGGAGTTTATCCTCGGGTCGGCCTTCGGCCGAGCCCGGGGGCTGACAGCTCCCCCTGTGGGGGGAGCAACTGGGCGCGCACTCACGAAAACGGCGGCCGCATCGCTGCGGCCGCCGCTCGAAATTCGCTGAACCTCCGAAAGCCTAGGCTTCCTCGGTCTCCGCCGGGGCGGCGTCTTCGCGCGCGCCCATGGCGCGTTCGGCGATGCGGGCGGACTTTCCGCGGCGGTCGCGCAGGTAATAGAGCTTGGCGCGCCGCACGACGCCGCGGCGCTTCACTTCGATGGATTCGATCATCGGGCTCATCACCGGGAACAGCCGCTCGACGCCTTCGCCGAAGCTGATCTTGCGCACGGTGAAGCTCTCGTTGATGCCCTGGCCGCCACGGGCGATGCAGACGCCCTCGTAGGCCTGGACGCGCTCGCGCTCGCCTTCCTTGATCTTCACGTTCACGCGCACGGTGTCGCCGGGCTGGAACTCGGGGATCTTGCGAAGGCTAAGAAGCCGGTCGGCTTCTTCCTTCTCGAGGGTCTCGATCATATTCATCGGTCTCATCCTTACTGGGCTTAATCGCCCTTTGCCTGTTGATTGGCGGGGCGCCGCGCCCACAAGTCCGGCCGCTGCTCCCGCGTAGTCCGCTCCCGCTCGGCCTGCCGCCACTTCCGAACCTCGGCGTGGTTGCCGCCCAACAGGACCTCGGGGATATCGAGCCCTTCGAACGTCCGCGGCCTGGTGTACTGCGGATGCTCGAGGAGCCCGTCCTCGAAGCTTTCGTCACTCAAACTCTCAGGCTGGCCCAGAACCCCCGGAACCAGCCGTACGCACGCCTCGATCGCCACCAGCGCCGCGGCCTCGCCACCGGCGAGCACCGCATCGCCCACGGCGACCTCCTCGAACCCGCGAGCCTCGATGACCCGTTGATCCACCCCCTCGAACCGACCGCACAGAACGATCAGTCCCGGCCCTTGGGCCCACTCCCGCACGCGCGCCTGGGTCAGGGGCCGGCCCCGGGCGCTCATGTACAAAAGCGGCCGTCCGCGACGCTCCACGCTGTCCAGCGCAGAGGCGATCACGTCCGCCCGCATCACCTGTCCAGGGCCGCCACCGGAGGGGGTGTCGTCGAGGAAGCCGCGCTTATCTTTGGAAAACGCCCGAATGTCCACTGTTTCCAACGTCCAAAGCCCCTGCTCGCGCCAGGCGCTCCCGATCAGTGAGACGCCCAAGGGGCCCGGAAAGGCCTCGGGGAACATGGTCAGCACGGTGGCGTCGAAGGACATGGCCGGTCCTAAGCGCGCGGGATGGGCTTGCGGTCAAGCCTTGCCGCGAAGGGACGCCGCGCGTAATCCAGCCGCCTTCGCACCTGCAACATGAGCGCCCTGCCATGGAAACCGAGAACCTGACCGAGACGATGAAGCTGGAGCGGATCGAGGTGAACCTGTTCCGCGGGACCACGGCGGACAATTCGCCGGGACGGATCTTCGGCGGCCAGGTGATCGGCCAGTCGCTGCTGGCGGCCTATGAGACGGTGCCGGACCGCATCTGCCACTCGCTGCACTGCTATTTCATCCGCCCGGGCGACCCCACCGTGCCGATCGTCTTCGAGGTGGACCGCTCCCGCGACGGCGGCAGCTTCACGACCCGGCGCGTCATCGCCATCCAGCACGGCCAGCAGATCTTCAACCTGGCCGCCTCGTTCATGGAGGAGCAGGACGGCTTCGAGCACCAGGCGCAGATGCCTTCGGTGCAGACCTGGGAGGAGCTGCCGGACGAGGCGGAGATGCAGAAGGCCGCCATGGCCCAGATGAAGGACATGCCCGAGGAGGCGAAGCGCTGGATGTCGCGCCCGCGGCCCATCGAGATGCGCTCGGCCGACGCGCGCAGCTATTTCCAGGGCGGCGAGGCCAAGGACCCCACCAGCGAGGTCTGGTTCCGCGCCCGCGAGCCGATCGGCGACGACCAGCACATGCACCAGGTGATCTGCGCCTACGCCTCGGACATGAACCTGCTCTCCACCGCCATGCGGCCGCACAAGGTCCACTGGCAGACGCCGGGCTTCCAGTCGGCCAGCCTCGACCACGCCATGTGGTTCCACAAGCCGATCAACTTCAACGACTGGCACCTCTATTCGCAGGACAGCCCCTCGGCATCCGGCGGGCGCGGCTTCATCCGCGGCTCGATCTTCGCCGCGGACGGCACGCTGGTGGCCTCGGTGGCCCAGGAGGGCCTGATGCGGATGCGCAAGCCGAAGGGCGCCTAATAAACTCCGCTCATCCCCGCGAAGGCGGGGACCCAAGCCGAGCCAGGGTCTGCACGCTGATTGCGACTGAGAAGCCGTATGGATCCCCGCCTTTGCGGGGACGAGCGGCGGGTTATTCCGTCTCGTCCGGTCTCACGCCCACGATCCGGCGTTCGGCCATGGAGACCTCCGGCACGGCGTCTTTCGTGAACGGCAGCCACCAGCTCTCGCCGGCGGGCGAGGCGACTTCCAGGAGATCGCCGGCGCCGAAGTCGCGGACCGAGCGCACATGGCCCAGGAGGTCGCCCTGGGCGCTGACCACGGTCATGCCCACCAGGTCGGCGATGTAGAATTCGTCCTCGTCCTCCACCGGCGGCAGCAGCGCGCGGGGGATGAAGAGCTGCAGGCCGCGGGCGGCCTCGGCCTGTTCGCGGGTCTCGATTTCCCGGGCGCGGGCCACCACGCCGCCCTTGGCGACGCGCCCGCCGGTGAGCGTCAGGGCCGGCGAGCCGTCCTCCCGCAGCAGGGTCTTGTAGTCGATCAGAGCCAGGGGCTCGGCGGTGAAGCTGGTGATGCGCACCTCGCCCTTGATGCCAAAGGCCCCGGCGACGCGCCCCACCAGAATGAGATCATCACTCATGGCGGGGCGTCCTGGCGCGCGCTCTTAGCCTTCGGTCTTTTCGTCGGCCGCGGCTTCGGCGGCGGGCTCTTCAGCCGCAGCTTCAGCGGCCGGGGCTTCTTCAGCGGCGGGCTCGGCCGTGGCCTCTTCGGCAGGCGCGGCTTCGGCGGCGGGTTCTTCAGGGGCGGCCTCGGCGGCGGGAGCCTCTTCGGCAGCGGCCTCGGCGGCCGGAGCTTCTTCCGCAGCAGCTTCGGCGGCAGGCGCCTCTTCGGCGGCCGGGGCTTCCTCGGCCACGGCTTCGGCGGCCGGAGCTTCTTCCACGACGGGTTCCGGCTCGGGCGCCGGCGGCGGGGCGTTCTTGGCGTCTTCGATGGCCTGGGCGCGGTCGGCTTCGCGCTTGGTCTTTTCCTCGGCGCGTTCGACGGCCTTGACGCCCGGCTTGCCCTTGTTGGGGTTGTTGCCGTGTTCCCACTTCACGATGTCCAGCTTGCCGAGCTCGCGGGCGACGCGGTCGGTGGGCTGGGCGCCCTTGCTCATCCATTCCTGGATGCGCTCGACCTTCAGCACGACGCGGTTGGGGTCGTCCTTCTTCAGCAGCGGGTTGTAGGAGCCGACCTTCTCGATGAAGCGGCCATCGCGGGGCGAATGGCTGTCGGCGACGACGATGGAATAGTAGGGGCGCTTCTTGGCGCCGCCACGGGCGAGACGGATCTTGATCATGGGTCGGTCCTTTTGAACTCAGCTATTTCTTGAAGGGGTTGAAGCCGGGTAATCCGCCCAGGCCAGGCAATTTCGGACCGCCGCCGGCTTGCAGCTTGGCGGCCATCTCCTCGATCTCTTTCTCGCTGGGCATCGGCATCTTTCCGCCGCCCAGGGTCTTCAGGCGGTCCATGCCGCCCCCGCCGCCCCCAAGACCACCGGGGCCGCCCAGCATCTGGGCCATCTGGGCGAAGCCCTTGCCGCCGCCCCGGCTCATCATCTTGAAGGCGTCGGCCATCTGGCGGTGCTGCTTCAGCAGGCGATTGACCTCGGCCACGTCGACCCCGGAGCCGGCGGCGATGCGGCGCTTGCGCGAGGCGGCCAGGATGTCGGGCTTCTTGCGCTCCTCCTTGGTCATGGAGGAGATGATCGCGGCCTGCCGGTCGACCATCTTGTCGGAGATATTGGCCTCGGCGATCTGCTTCTTGATCTTCTGGACGCCGGGCAACATGCCCATCAGGCCTTCCATGCCGCCCATCTTCTTCATCTGGGCGAGCTGCTCGGCCATCATGTCGAGGTCGAACTGGCCCTTGGCGAGCTTGCGGGCCATGGCCTCGGCCTTGGCCGCATCGAACTCCTCGGTGGCCTTTTCGACCAGGGCCACGATGTCGCCCTGGCCCAGGATGCGGCCGGCGACGCGGGCGGCGTCGAAGGCCTCCAGGCCGTCGATCTTCTCCGACGTCCCGAGGAACTTGATCGGCAGTCCGGTGACCGCGCGCATGGAGAGCGCCGCCCCGCCGCGCCCGTCGCCGTCGGCCCGCGTCAGGATCAGGCCGGTCAGCGGCAGGCGCTCGTGGAAGGCCTTGGCGGTCCTGACCGCGTCCTGGCCGGTCAGCGCATCGGCGACCAGCAGGGTCTCCGAGGGCTTGGCGATCTTCGCGATCTCTGCGGCCTCGCTCATCATCGCCTCGTCGAGCGTGGTGCGCCCGGCGGTGTCGAGGATGACCACGTCATAGCCCTGCAGCCTGGCCGACTGCAGCGCGCGCCGCGCGATATCCGGCGCGGCCTGGCCGACGACGATCGGCAGGCTCTCGACGCCCGCGAGCTGCGCGAGCGTCGCCAGCTGCTCCATGGCCGCCGGGCGGCGCGTGTCCAGCGAGGCGAGCAGGACCTTCTTGCGCTCCTTGCCGAGGCGAAGGCCGAGCTTGGCGGCGGTGGTGGTCTTGCCGGAGCCCTGCAGGCCCGCCATCAGGATCACGGTCGGCGGGTTCAGCGAGAGGTTCAGCCCCTCGGGCTCACCCTCGCCGCCCAGCATTTCGACGAGGCCGTCGTAGGTGATCTTGACCACCTGGTCGGCGGGCCGGACCGAGCGGATCACCGCCTCGCCGGTCGCCGCCTCGGTGGCCCTGGCGATGAAGTCGCGGACCACCGGCAGGGCGACGTCGGCCTCGAGCAGGGCGACGCGGATCTCGCGCATCACCTCGGCCACGTCCTTCTCGGACAGCACGCCACGGCCGCTGAGGCGGTCGAAAACTGACGACAGACGATCGGTTAGCGCGTCAAACAAGAAGCAGTCCCTGGTAGTCCAAACGCAATCGACCTCCGTGCACGATTGCGTGGACGGAGGGCCTCGCCGCCCTCGTCCCACTGGGTGGGGGTCGTGGCGGTGGAGGGCGCTGACCGAGGTTGGCGCCGGAAGGGCGCGCTTATGCGCCTAAGAGGGGCGGGAGGTCAAGGAAGGGGGCATGTGGTCCAAAGGCCGCCCGCAACAATCGCGATTGCCGCGCAAACAATGGCGGCAAGTCTATACCGGCGGCCCAAGACGCTGAGGTTCGCCGGTCGGAAGACGGGATTGAGGACGAAATACCCGGTCCTGAAGAAGAACATCGAGGCGATGTTGCGTTGTCCACGAGTCACCCAAACGAGGGCCAGGAATGCATAGGTGGCGGCTAGGGCGATGAACGCTACCAACGAGTAGGCCAACCAGAGCGTCACAGATGCCTCCCGCCCTTGAACCTCATGGTCAGAGGCGAGCCGGCCGGGCCAGGCGTGTCAAGGCCGCGCTCCTTGGCGCGCCGCGCCGCGGACGGCCTTCGGCCGGTCCTTGAGATCATCGGTTCGCGCCATGGTCGATCTGGCTCTGTAAATATGGGCATTGGGTATTTTCGCCCCTCACTGCGTCAAAATAACGTGGGCGACCGATAGGTAATCACAGGATCCTGCCCCTATTTCACAGACTTCATGTTTCCCCGCCGCCTTTTGATGACTGCTGTTAACTGAAATTTTTTACACCGTATCGTAGTGCTGGCGGGTCTGTGTTTTGATCTGTTTCGGGGGACGGGCTTGTCCGGCTTGGGGAGCAAGAACGCGGCGTTTGCCGCTGGCCCACGTGCGCCCAGGCGCTGGGGAGCCCTGCGCATCCGGTCGCTCGCCGCGGGCCTGCTGCTGCTGGCCGGCCTGATGCTTTGGGCGGCGCCGGCGGCGGCCCTGCCGAGCTTCGCGCAGCAGACCGGCGAACCCTGCTCGCAATGCCACGTGGGCGCCTACGGTCCGCAGCTCAAGCCCTACGGCCGCGACTTCAAGCTGTTCGGCTATGTGAACGGCGACACCAAGAACACCGCCCCGCCGATCGCCGCGATCGTCGCCAGCTCGTTCACCGAGACCGCCGTCGACCGTCCGCCGCCGCCGCACTATTCGGCCAACAACAACTTCGCCGTGACCAGCGTGCTCCTGGCCTACGCCGGCAAGATCGCCGGCGGCGTCGGGACCTTCGCCGAGATGACTTATGACTCGGTGCGTGACAAGTACGCAGTGTCCCGTGTCGACGTCCGCCGCGCCTTCATCGGCGAGGTCGCCGGCAAGGACGTGGTCTACGGCGTCGATGTCAACAATCGGCCGGGCCTGGACGACCTATGGAATTCCACGCCGGTCTTCGAGTTCAGCACCTTCACCTCACAGTTCGCCGCCTCGCCGGCGAACGCAACGCTGATCGACGGCAAGCTTTCCGGACGCGTCGCCGGCGTCGGCGGCTTCGCCATGTGGGACGGCCAGCTCTTCACCGAGTTCCAGGCCTACGGCCAGCTTGACCGCAACCTCTTGAACCGCGCCGGCATGCCGACGCCGGCGACGGCGGACCGCTATGACGGGACGATCCCCTATTGGCGGGTCGCCCTGCAGCATGATTTCTCCGACACCCACTATGTCGAGGTCGGGACCTACGGCCTGCGGGCGAAGCGTTTCCCCGGCGACGTGCAGACGGCTGGGGCCGACACGATCACCGATACGGGGCTGGACGCGACCTATCAATACACCGGCTCGAAGCGGCATTTCCTCGCCACCCATGCGACCTGGATCCACGAGTTCGACCGGCTCGACGCCGCCCATGTCGTCGCCAGGACGGCGAGCCGCGATCACATGGACGTACTTCGCGCCGACGCCATATACAGCTTCGACAACACCTGGACACCGGCCGTCGAGCTCTTCCACACGACGGGATCCAGCGACGCCAGGTTCTTCAAGACGCCGAACGGCAGCCCGAACACCGACGGCTATGTGCTGGAGCTCGCGTTCACGCCCTGGGGCAAGAAGGACTCGCCGGTCCGATGGGCGAACTTCCGGCTGAACGCCCGTTACGTCGGCTACACCCGCTTCAACGGCAAGACCACCGGGGCGTCGGACAACAACACCTTCCTGGTGGGCGCAACCGCCGCCTTCGCACCCTTCGGCGCCCTGGTGAAGCGATGAACGGTCCGTCGGAAAGCCGCATCGCCGACCTGCTCGTGAAGGCCTATGTGGTCTGCGGCGTGGCGGGCGTCCTGGCGCTGGCCGGGGCGGCCTGGGCGGCCAGCACCGTCACCGTCGATCAGCGGAACCTGAAGTTCAGCGTCCGCGAGCTGAAGATCGCCAAGGGCGACTCCATCGAGTTCACCAACAGCGACGACACCCAGCACAACATCACCATCACCGGCGCTGGATTCACCGCCAACAGCGGCCTGCAGGGGCCGGGCCAGCCGTTCAAGGCGCCGTTCGTGAAGCCCGGCGCCTACAAGGTAAGTTGCGGCATCCATCCCAACATGCGCATGACGGTCATCGTCGAGTGAGCTTGGCGGTCATCCCCACAACGCAGGCCGGCCCAGCACGGTATCCGGCGATCTTCCGGCTGCTGCACTGGAGCCTGGCGCTGGCGATCTCCCTGCAGGTCGTACTGGTGCTGGTGTTCCGCCAGCTGCAGTCCGTCGAATACGCCAACCTGGTGCTCAGCCTGCACCGCTCGTGCGGTACGGCCATCTGGCTGATGGTTGCGGCGCGCCTGGCGCTCGGCCTGCGCATGGCGGGGCCCAAGTCTCCCGCGGGATGGCCGCAGTGGCAGACGCTGGCCGCCCGGGTCGTGCACGGGGCCCTCTGGGGCGTGCTGCTCGCGCAGCCGATCCTGGGCGTCATGTCGGCCTGGTCGCGCGGCGACAGCGTGCTGGTTCTGGGTCTCGTCAAGCTGCCGCAGCTGATGGCGCTCAGCGACGACCAGGGCGTCGTGCTGAAACTGCTGCACCGCTGGACCGCCTACGGCCTCGCCAGCCTCGTGGCCGTGCATATCGGCGCGGTTTTCTTCAACCGCTGGGTGCGCAAGGTCTCGGTGATGGAGCGCATGCTCTCCGCACCTCCCGCCAATCGGCTGACCAACCGCATCCCTCTGTTCCTGCAACTTGTGGTCACCAGCGTGGCGATCCTGACGCTGGGCGCGGCCGCCGGCCTGCACGGCGCCAACCAGTTCCGGATATTCAGCGACACTCGCGATCGCTTCGACGAGGGCCCGGTGGCCATGCTCGACGAGATGCGGGTGACGCACCTCGACCTGCGGGCGCTGGTGCAGGACGCCGCCGGGCCGAAGGGCTTTTCGGCCCGGCGCGCGCTGAAGCTCGCCTCGGAGATCGAGGACTATCGCTTGCACGCCGAGGACGCCGAGGTGCGGGCGGCGTCGCGCCGGGCTGAACTCGCCCTGCACGCCGCCATGAACGGCGGACCGCGCGCCGCAGCCCTGGCCGCCGCCGACAGGGCCTACCAGGATGCCGTCGACAACCAGACCAACGCGGTGGTGGAGGGCCGCCTCAAGATCCGAGACTTCGCAGCCAAGGGCCACGACCTGATTGTGCTGGTGCTGGCCCCGACCGCCATCCTGGGCGCGGTGCTGGCCTTCCTGCTCTCGCGCAGCGTCCTGGTGGCGCTCGCCCGCGCACGCGCGGTGGTGCAGGACGTCGAGGCCGGGGTCGCCGGGCAGCAGATCCAGGTCGTGGGCCAGGGTGAATTCGCGCTCTTGATGCGCGACACCATCCGCATGCGCGACACCGTCGAGGCGCGTCAGCGCGAAGCGGCGCGCCGCGACATGGAGCACCAGAGCCGCATCGAGCAGGAGCGCCTGGCCCGCGAGGCCGCGGAGAACGCCAACAAGGCTAAGAGCGAATTCCTGGCGATCATGAGCCACGAGATCAGGACGCCGATGAACGGGGTCCTGGGCATGGTTCAGGCGATGGAGCAGGGCGTACTCTCGCCTGAGCAGCGAGAACGCCTGGTGGTGATCGGCCAGTCCGGCGAATCCCTGCTGGCGATCCTCAACGACATCCTGGACCTCTCGAAGATCGAGGCCGGCAAGCTCGACCTGGAGGACGTGGAGTTCGACCTCGAGCAACTGGTGATGACCGCCCACGCCGGCTTCGTAACGCTGGCGGAAAAGAAGGGCGTCGATCTCGGTCTGGAGTTCGCCCTCGACGCCAGCGGGACCTATCGCGGCGACAGCGTCCGGCTGCGCCAGATCCTCTCCAATCTGGTCTCCAATGCGGTGAAGTTCACCGCCGAGGGCCGTGTCGGGATCAATGTCACCCGTTCTGGAGACCGCGTCCGGTTCGTGGTCTCCGACACCGGGGTCGGCATCGCCGCTGACCGCATCGGTCTGCTGTTCGACAAGTTCGTCCAGGCCGATTCCTCCACAACCCGGAAGTTCGGCGGTACGGGCCTTGGCCTGGCGATCTGCCGCGAACTCTGCGAAGCGATGGGCGGGGAGGTCACGGCCCAGAGCACGCTGGGCGAGGGCAGCAGCTTCATCGTCGACCTGCCGCTCGTCCGCATTGGCGAGGCCAGGCCGACCGCGGCGGGCGGCGAGTACGCCGACATCAGCGAACGGCCCATTCGCATCCTGGCGGCCGAGGACAATGCCGTGAACCAGCTTGTCCTGAAGACCCTGCTGGGCCAGGCCGGGATCGAGCCGACTATCGTCGAGAATGGCGAGGAAGCCGTCGCCGCCTGGGAGACCGGTGACTGGGATGTCATCCTGATGGACATCCAAATGCCGGTGATGGACGGCCCCACTGCCACCCGCCTGATCCGCAGCCGCGAGGCCGAGACCGGCCGGGCGCCCGTGCCGATCATTGCACTCACCGCCAACGCCATGACCCATCAGTCGGAGACATATCGCGCCGCGGGGATGAACGGCCTGGTGGCCAAGCCGATCAAGGTCGGTGAGCTGTTCGCCGCGATCCTTGAGGCCTCGAACGGCGGCATGGACGCGGAAGCGGACGGCGAGTATGCGGCGGGCGCGGTGGCAAGCTGATCACAACTGCCGACGATCCATGTCCGAAAGCCGCCAGCGCTGCGCGCGGAACGGTCCTATATTCGCGTCATGACCAGCTACATCCTCTTCGAAACCGCCATCGGCTGGGCGGGCCTGGCCTGGGGCGACAAAGGCCTCGTGGCCGTCCACCTGCCGGAGCCGGCGCCCGAGACAGCGCGCCGCAGTTTCCTGCGCCGTTTCCCGGACGCCGTTGAGGGCCCGCCGACGCCGATGGTTGAGGCCGCCATCGCCGGCATCCGCGAGCTCCTGGCCGGCGAGCCCAATGACCTGCTGGACGTGCCCATCGACATCGCCCGCGTCCCGGAGTTCAACGCCCGCGTCTACGAGATCGCCCGCGCGATCCCGCCGGGCGAGACGCTCACCTATGGCGAGATCGCCGTGAAGCTGGGCGACAGGTTGCTCGCGCGCGATGTCGGCGCCGCGCTCGGCAAGAATCCCTGGCCCATCGTCGTGCCCTGCCACCGGGTGACGGCGGCCGGTGGCAAGCTTGGCGGCTTCTCGGCGCGCGGCGGGGTCAACACCAAGGTCAAGCTGCTGGCCATCGAAGGCGCCCGGGTCCTTGAGCCCGCGCCCGTCAAGACGCCGCCCGCCAAGGCCGCCAGCGCCCAGCCGTCGCTGTTCGATTGAGCCCGGCGCTCGAGCGTCGGCTGCTGCAGGTCGCCATCGCGGTGGCGGGCCTCGTGCCGGTCGGCGGCGGGATCTGGGGCGCGCTGGGCCAGATGACGACCGCCGGCGCGGCCTCGACCAGCAACGCGCGCTATCTGTCGGGCCTGCTGCTGGCGATCGGCCTGACCTTCTGGATCTGCATTCCGACGATCGAACGGCGCGGCGCCGTGTTCCGCGCGCTCGCGGCGATCATCGTGGTGGGCGGCGTGGCCCGGCTGGCCGGCGCGGTCCTGGTCACCGGCTTCCCGCCGGAGGTCAGCCTGCCGCTGGTCATGGAACTGGGCGTGACCCCGCTGCTGGCGATCTGGCGCGAGCGGGTGGAACGGCGCCTGGCGGCCTAACCCCCGCTCATCCGCCCATAGAGTTCGGCCAGCGTCTTCACCGCCCGCTCGGCCTCGGTGCGGTCGATGACCTCGTGGTCGTCGCCATAGCCGAACATGTCGCCGCCCCACAGCGCCTGGACCACGATCCCGTCGCGCCGCGAGAGCATGCTGACGTCCTTGTAGAAGACGCCGTAGTTCACCTCCGGCTGCGGGATCAGCCAGGCGATCTGGCCGCGCAAGGGAACGACCGACTCGTCACGGCAGAGCGCGCGGGCGCCATAGCCGGGGCAGTTGATGACCACCTTCTCCTTCAGCGTCGCGAGCTCGCCGAGGGTCTGGAATTCGCGATGTTCGACCCGGCCGCCCATGGCCAGGAAGTCGGCCATCAGGGTGTGACCGTAGTCGGCGACGTTGAACTGCATGGACGATGTCCGATGCACGGGGCCGGGGAATGGCGTCGCCCCGGCGGGCAGGTTTTCGCCATGGGGCACGAGGTCGCCGATGCGGTCGGAGTAGCGGGCGAAATCCAGCTCAGGACCTTGGCGGGGCGGCGGCGGATCGGTGGGGGCGTCAGCGAGGAAGTAGCGGTCGCTCCACTCCACCGGGCTGTCGGCCAGCCCCAGGTAGCGGCGGAAGCGCTTGAAGGAGATGCGCGCCATCTCTTCCCACTGGACGGCGAACCCAGGACCGGCGGCGCTGGTCAGCGCGATGCGGCTGTCGGGCGTCCAGCTGCCGGTGGCGCGCGCCGAGCGGGCATCGGGCAAGAGGTCCTTGGCGTAGATGGTGACCTTGGCGCCGGCCTCCTGGGCGAGGATCGCCGACGACGGCGACCTCCTTCGGGCTGTTCGCCATGGCCTTGCGGACCGCCAGGGTCCCGGAGCCCCAGGACAGCGACCAGCCGGAGCCGCCGTGGCCGTAGTTGTGGACGACCAGCGCGTCGCCGATCTGCTCGGCCTCGATCCGCGGGCCCTGGGCGCGGAACGGGCGCAGGCAGACCGTGATGTCGAAGACGCGGTCCATCCGCGCATGCACCGGCGCGATCGGCGGCCGGCGCTCGGCGTAGGGGACGGTGTTGACGACCGCGTTCGCCGCGGGAAATGGGGCGGCGGCGCGGCCGGTGGCGGTGGTGGCGCAGCCGCCCAGGCCGATCAGGCCCGCGCCCGCCGACCCCAGCAGCAGGGCCCGGCGATCCAGAATGTCGAATCCGCTCACGTCTCCCCCCGTCAGACTTGCGCCTGACGGTCTAGCGGGCCTGGAAAGCGCGCGGAAGGGCCGTCAGGGCCTCAGGGCCGAGGCCGCCTCTTCCCGGCTGATCTGGGCTGCCTCTTCGAAGGGCACGCCGAAGGCGGCCAGGATCAGGGCGACGACCTGGACACCCTGGGCCGGTGGGGCGCCGCCGCCCAGCATGTCGCGCTGGGTCATGCGGATCGCGCCAAAGGCGATGGTGAAGGCCGCCGCCATGTCGATGTCGCGGAATCGGCCGGACGAAACCCCCTGGCGGTAGATGGCGGCGAAGCGGGTCTCGAAAGCATGCTGCCGTGGTGCGCGGGATGTGGCGATCTGCACCGCGATCCAGCCCCGGACCGGGTCGGCCATGTAGCCGGCGACGACCGTGTGCAGGGTCGCGGCCAGGCGGGCGGCGCTGTCGTCGATGTGTGCGGTCAGCAGATCCAGCGTGCGGTCCAGGTCCTCGGCGACGCGGGTGTTGAGCGCGTGCAGCAGGGCCGTGGTGGTGGGGAAATAGTTGTAGAAGGTGCCCCGCGAGACGCCGGCGGCGGCGACGAATTCCTCAATCGAGGCGCTCTCGAAGCCCTTCTCGGCGACCACGGCCTCCGCGGCGTCCAGCAACCTCTCCCGGGTGCGCGTGCGGCGCTGCGCGGCAGTGGCGGCGCGGGCCTCCAGGTTGACCCGCATGGGACGCCGCGCGGTCAGTTGGACCGAGGTCATTTCAGCTGGTCGAGGTGGCCCTTGATGAGGGCGGCGACCAGTTCGGCCACCGGTCCGCCATGCGCTTCCTGGGCGGCGGCTTCGATCGCCAGGGCGTCCATCATCGCCCGGTGGGCCTTGGGGGAGATCGCGATCATGGCGCGGGTGGCGGCGCGCGCCAGGGCGAGCGCCGTCTGGATGTCGACGTCGAGCGCGATGGAGGGCGCGGGTTCCAGGGAGCGGGCGGTCGCAGGCTGCATCGTCATAAGGCTTCCGGCTGGGCGACCTCGGCCGGGCTCCGGAGGGAGCGCCGACATCGGTGTCGATGGCTGGGACTCATTTCGAAATGGGTATTCTGTCAGAATGACTTATATGTCAATTTGAAATAGACGGTTCGCCGTGGACGCTGGCCGTGGCGGCGGCTAACACCTGCCCATGGCCATCGGTGTGTTCGATTCCGGCGTGGGGGGACTTTCGGTCCACCACAGGCTCGTCGAGCGGTTCCCGACCGCCGACTTCGTCTACCTGGCCGACCAGGCCAACACCCCCTATGGCGGCCGGCCCGGCGAGGAAATCGTCGACCTGACGCGCGCCGGCTGCGAGCGGCTTTTCGCCGAGGGCTGCGACCTGGTGGTCCTGGCCTGCAACACCGCGTCCGGCATCGCGCTGCGGCGCCTGCAGCAGACCTGGCTGCCCGGCTATCGGCGCGCGCTCGGCCGGCCGGTGAATGTGCTGGGGATCATCGTGCCGACCATCGAGGCGGCCACGGGCCTGCCCTGGGAGCACGAGGCCGAGCGGCGCGGCGACAAGGTGGAAAAGCTCGACATCCTGGCGGTGTTCTCGACGCCGGCCACCGCAAATTCCCGGGTCTATGAGATCGAGATCGACAAGCGCCGCCAGGACGTGGCGGTGTTCTCGCAGCCCTGTCCGGAGCTGGCGGGGCTGATCGAGGCCGGCGCCCCGCGCGAGGATCTGGCCGCCGCCATCGCCGGCCATGTGAAGGCGATCACCGGCCGCATCGGCCGCAGCCCCGACCGGGCGATCCTCGGCTGCACCCACTACGAGATCGTGGCTGACCTGTTTCGCGCCGCGCTGCCGCCCGGAACCCCCCTGATCCATCAGCCGCAGGCCACCGCCGACGCGCTCGCCCGCTATTTCGAGCGCCACCCGGAGTTCGCCACGGGAACCGGTGGGACGCGGCGCTTCCTGACCACCGGCAAGCCGGGCGCCCAGTCGGCCCTGGTTGAAGCCTTCTGGGGGAGCCCGCTAAGCTTCGAACGGGCTTAGGGGCTCAATCGCCACTGGCCGTTCGATAGGGCGTCTCTATATATATCTGGCGCATGCTCCCCACCCTTCGCCAGCTGCAGTACCTGAAACTCCTCGCAGAGCACGGCGGGTTCGGGCGCGCCGCCGACGCCGCCCACGTTACCCAGCCGACGCTCTCCTCCGGCATCCAGGAGCTGGAGCGCACCCTGGGCGCAGCCGTCGTCGACCGCGCCCGCTCCGGCGTGATCCTGACGGCCGTGGGCGAGGAGGCGTTGCGCCGGGCCACCGTCATCCTCAACGAGGCCGAGGAACTGGTGGAGGCGGCCAAGAACGCCGGCCAACCGTTGACCGGCCGCTTCCGCCTGGGGGTGATCCCCACCGTCGCGCCCTTCCTCCTGCCGCGCGCCCTGCCGCTGCTGCGCGCCCGCTTCCCGAAGCTGCGTCTCTATCTGCGTGAAGACCTCACCCAGCGCCTGATCGCGGCGCTGAAGGCGGGCCAGTTGGACGCGGCCCTGATCGCGCTGCCCTTCGACATGCATGGGCTGAACTGGGCCCATGTCTCCGACGACGAGCTGCTGGCCGCCATGCCCGCCGGCCACCCGCTGGCCCGGCTGAAGTCGGCGGACCCTCAGGCGCTTGAGCAGGAGGACATCATCCTCCTGGAAGACGGTCACTGCCTGCGCGAACACGCGCTCGCGGCTTGCGGCCTGAAGCCGCCCAAGACCACGTCGGGGCAGGATTCCTTCGCCGCCACCTCGCTGCCGACCCTCGTGCAGATGGTCTCCTCCGGCCTGGGCGTCACCTTCCTGCCGGCCATGGCGATCAGCGCAGGCCTTACCGACCCGGCGTCCGTTGTGGTGCGGCCCATCGCGCCAGGCCACGCCAGCCGCGAGATCGTCGTCGCCTGGCGCGCCGGCTCCAACCGCGCCGCCGAGGGCCGGCTGCTGGCCGAGGTCCTTCGCGAATGACAGACCATTTTAGACATATCTAAATACCCTTGACCATCCGACCCGGTTTAGATATATCTATAGTGCCCCGACAAAGGAGGGGGTTTTCGATATGCACAGACACCATCATTTCTTCGGCGGCCGGGACGAACACCGCGGCCGCGGTCCCTGGGGCGGCCGGATCGGCGTTCACATGGGACACCACGGGCGCCAGCGTGGCGGCCGGGTCGGTCGCTTCCTGGAACACGGCGACCTTCGTTTCGTGGTCCTGGCCCTGCTCGCCGAGCAGCCCCGTCACGGCTACGAGCTGATCAAGGAGCTGGAAGACCGCACCGGCGGGGCCTATCGCCCGTCACCCGGCGTGATCTATCCGACACTCGCCCTGCTCGAGGATGAGGGCTTCATCCGCCCGGTCATCGGCGAGGCCGGCCGCAAGCTCTACGAGGCCACCGACGAGGGCCGCGAAGCGCTGAAGGCCAATCAGGCCGGCGTCGACGCCGTCTTCGGCCGCATGGCCGAGGCCGCCGAGGGCGCCGACACCACCCGCCCGCGCATCGGCCGCGCCATGACCAACCTCGGCATGGCGCTCGGTCAGCGCCTGTCGCGCCGCCCGATCACGCCTGAGGAGATCGACCGCATCGTCGCCATGATCGACGACATGGCCGTGGCGATCGAGAAGACGTGAGGCGCCCTAGTTCCTCCCCCAGCGCGGAGCGCGATTGAGGGGGAGGTGGATCGGCGCGCCAGCGCCGAGACGGAGGGGGTTACACCCGCCGGGCCGGCAGCAGACGACATCCCGAGCGCCGGAGAGGAAACCCCCTCAGTCGGCTTCGCCGACAGCTCCCCCTACGCGGAGCAATTCTCAGTCCATCAACTTCTGCGCCAGGTAGACGTAGTGCCGGGCCCACCGGCGGGCGTTGAGCTCCGGATCAGCGTCGTTGGCGTGACCGCCGAAGGTCTGTTCGTAGTAGAGGTAGGGCAGGCCCATCGCCTCCATCTTGGCGGCGAACTTGCGCGGATGTCCCGGGTGCACCCGGTCATCCCGCGTGTTGGTGGTGATGTAGGGCTCCGGGTATTTCACGCCGGGCTTCAGGTTCTGGTAGCCCGAGTACTTCTCGATGAACGCCCGGTCCGCCGGCACGTCCGGGTCGCCATACTCCGCCATCCACGAGGCGCCCGCCGAGAGGTGGTTGTAGCGCAGCATGTCGATCAGCGGGCTCTCGATGACGATGGCGTTGAACAGCTCCGGGTGCTGGGTCATCGAGACGGTGGTCAGGATGCCGCCGTTGGAGCGGGCGTAGATTCCCAGGCGCCGCGGCGAGGTGATCTTGCGCGCGATCAGGTCCTTGGCCACCGAGGCGAAGTCGTCGAAGGCCCGCTGGCGGTGCTCGCGCAGCGCCGCCTCGTGCCAGGCCGGGCCGAACTCGCCGCCGCCGCGGATGTTGGCGATGACATAGGCCCCGCCGCGCTCAAGCCACAGCTTGCCCATCTGGGGGATGTAGACGGGCGGCTCGGAGAGCTCGAAGCCGCCGTAGCCGAACATCTGGGTGGGCGTGGAGCCGTCCAGTTTCATGGCCTTCGGGTGGACCACGAAATAGGGGATCTTGGTCCCGTCGTTGGACGTCGCCCAGAACTGCTCGACTACATCCTTCGAGGCGTCGAACTGGGCGGGAAGGGTCTTGATCTTCACGACCGCGCCGGTGTCGGCGTCGGCCACCCATAGCGCTGTCGGGTCGAGGAAGCCCTCGACGGTAGCGAACAGCTGGTTCGTATCGTTGCTTTCGCTGACCAGGTTGATGTTGGCGTCGCCCGGCAGCTTCAGCCGGCGCGGCAGCCAGACGCCGGCCTTGTGGTCATAGACATCGACCGCGCCCTTTACGTTTTCCAGGAGATCGATGACCAGGCGGTCCTTGGTGGATGAGACCCGCTGGATGGCGTCGTGCGCGGTGGGCTGGAACACCAGTTGCGGCTTGGCCATCGCCGCGTCGCGCTTGAGGTCGGCCAGGTCGTAGCTGATCACCGCGCCGGCCTTGAAGGTCTTCCAGTCGGCCTTGATGACGAACACCAGCTGGCCGTCCACATAGGTCCCTTCCTCGGCCTTTCGCGGCAGGGGGATGGGAACCAGCCCTTTGTCGGTCAGCAGGCTGAACTCGCGTTCGTAGAAGGTCAGGTCGTGGGTGATGATCACCCCGTCGGCGCCGTGATCGCCCTCCAGCACGTAGCCTGCGTCCTGCACATCAGTCTTGGCGCCGCGGAACACCTCGCGGGGCTCGGCGCCGCGCTTCACGATCTTGACCACATAGGGATAGCCCGAGGTCGTCACCTCGCCCGGCGCCCACTCGCGAGCCGCGATCAGGGTGTCGCGGTCGATCCAGCGGATGTTCTGCTTGCCGTTCGGAAAACGGAAGCCGCCGTCCACGAACTTTCCCGTGGCGGTGTCGAACTCGCGGTCTTCGACCGCGTCGCTGCCGCCGTCGGAGAGGTGGACCAGACAGAGGGTCTGGGCCGGCTTCAGGCAGTCGGCGCCCTTCCAGATCCAGTTCTTGCCCTCTGCCTTCGACAGCGCGTCGAGGTCGAGCAGGGTCTGCCACTGCGGCGCGGCCGTGCGATAGGAGGCCTCCGTCGTGTGGCGCCAGATGCCGTGAACGTGCTCCGCGTCCTGCCAGAAATTGTCGATCCCGCCGGCCCGGAAGCGCGGCGTGGCGATGCGGTCCTTGGCGGTGAAGATCGCGCGCGCCTGCGCATGGAAGGTCTCGTAGCGCGGATCGCTCTCCAGCCGCTTGGCCGACTTGACGTTCTGCCCCTCGACCCAGGCCATGGCGCGGGGCGAGTCGATGTCCTCCAGCCACTGGTAGGGATCGGCGCCAGTCGCGGGTGGGGGCGCCGGCGCGGCCGTCTGGGCGTGGGCGATGGGGACGGAGATCGAAACGGCGGCAAGCGCCAGGAGCAGAGCTTTCATGCCGCATTTCTAGCGGCGCCGGAACGAAGCTGTCTCGCACGGAGTGATTTCCGGTCCGAAACGTGCGCCCAAGTCGGTAGCGGTCAGTTAGCCGCTGCTGGGAATGCTCTGATATGGTCGCGATGATTGAAGAGCGGGAAGCGCAGCAAGCCGATGGCCAATGAGATCATTGTTCCGGAATTGTGCGTCCGCGTTCAAACGGGTTCGACGCTCTATCCCGCTGAGCAAGGATTCTCAGCCACATTTGCCAAAATCGTGACGAGGGACAAAGCCCTAATTGCGACCCTCCAGCAAGCTGAGCGGGAAGGCCGCACCGTCACTCTACGTTGCGCAAAGCTGGACGCCATCGGGCGCGTGACAAAAATCACAGGAACGTGGGCAGCCCGTAAGATCGTCGTCGCCGTCGACGACCTGTACTACAGAAAATCCTCAAGCTGACCTGTTACCCCAGGCCTGCAGACGTGCGTCTGGGCCCCTCTTCGCCTATATGTCCGCCGCCATGAGCCGTCCGTTCCTCAAGATGAACGGGCTCGGCAACGACTTCGTCGTGGTCGAGGCCCGCAGCGCGCCGTTCGAGCCGAGCGCGGCGGACGTGCGCGCCATCGCCAACCGCGGGACCGGCGTCGGTTGCGACCAGCTCATCGTCATCGAGCCCCCTCTTCCTGAAAAGAATGGCGAGGGCGTCGACGCCCGGGTGCGGTTCTGGAATTCCGACGGCGAGGAGATCGCCGCCTGCGGCAACGGCGCCCGCTGCGTGGGCTGGCTCCTGATGCAGGCCAGCGGCAAGGACCATGCGGTGATGGAATCCCGCGCCGGCCTCCTGGTCGCCAGCCGCGCCGGCGAACGACTGGTCAGCGTCGACATGGGCAAACCCGGCCTTGGGTGGGAGCAGATTCCCCTGGCCCGCGAACAGGACACCCGCGCGCTGGACGTGAAGCTCTCCGACGACCCGTCGCTCGCCACCGCGCCGGCCTGCGTCTCCATGGGCAATCCGCACGTGGTGTTTTTCGTGGGCGACCTGGACGCCGCCCCGGTGACGACCGCGGGACCGGCCATCGAGCATCACCCGCTGTTTCCCCAGGCCGTGAACGTCGGTTTCGCGCAGGTGATCAGCCGTGACCGGATTCGCCTCAAGGTCTGGGAGCGCGGCGCGGGCCTGACCAAGGCCNNGCGGCACCGGCGCCTGCGCCGCCCTGGTCGCGGCGTCTCGCCGTGGACTGACGGAACGCTCGGCGGTGGTCGTCACCGACGGGGGCGAGCTGCTCATCGAGTGGCGCCCAGAAGACGATCACGTGATCATGACCGGCCCCGCCGCCGTCGATTTCGCGGGCGAGCTGCCATGAACGCGCTCGATGGAAACGACGTGGACGTCATCACCTTCGGCTGTCGGCTGAACGCCTATGAGAGCGAGATCATCCGCAAGCAGGCGGCCGCCGACGGGCTTTCCGACGCCATCGTCTTCAACACCTGCGCGGTGACCGGCGAGGCCGTGCGCCAGGCCCGCCAGGCGATCCGNNGTCACCGGCTGCGCGGCCCAGATCGACCCGGCCGCCTTCGCCGCCATGGACGAGGTCGACCTGGTCCTGGGCAACGCGGAGAAGAGCGCGACGGGCGCTTACCTTCCGCGGCCGGAGCTCGGCCGCGTGCGGGTCAACGATATCATGAGCGTGCGCGAGACCGCCGGGCACCTGATCGACGGGCTGAAGGACCGGGCGCGGGCTTATGTGGAGGTGCAGAACGGCTGCGACCACCGCTGCACCTTCTGCATCAT
>PLEH01000274.1 GCA_003136395.1 Phenylobacterium sp. | reverse complement strand
AATGCAGGATCGAGCCGCCGCCCGCCGCCACGGTCTCGACGTCGAGCATGGGGCTTCTGATCTTGGCGCCGGCGACGCGTGCGGTGTCGCGCCGCTCCAGCCGGCCGGCGTAGCGGCAGACGTCGGTCGAGGTGCCGCCCATGTCGAAACCCAGGACGGCGGGCGCGTTCGCCTGGGCCGCCGTCCGGGCGACGCCGATCACGCCGCCGGCTGGGCCGGAGACCACGGCGTCCTTGCCGCGGAAGGCTTCCGCGCGGACCAGGCCGCCGGCCGAGGTCATGAAGAACAGGGGCGCGCCGGCCACAGCGCTCTCCACCTGGCGCACATAGTCCCGCAGGATCGGCGTCAGATAGGCGTCGGCGATGGTGGTCTCGGCGCGCGGAATAAATCTGGGCAGAGGTGAAACCTCGTGGCTCAGCGCGACGAATGGGAATCCGACAGCCTTCGCGATTTCGCCGGCCGCAATCTCGTGGGCCGGGTTGAGGTCGGCATGCAGGAAGGCGATGGCGGCGGAGACATAGCCTTGCGCGACGGCTTCCTCGAGCCTTTCGGTGAGCGCGGCGGCGTCCAGCGAGCGGACAACCGCGCCTTCGGCGTCCAGGCGCTCGTCGGCCTCGACCACGCCGGCATAGAGCGGCGCGGGGCGCCGAATCGTCAGTGCGAAGAGATCGGGCCGCGCCTGGTCGCCGATCAGCACCGAGTCGGCGAAGCCCTGGGTGGTGATGAACAGGGTCTTCGCCCCGGCACGCTCCAGCAGCGCGTTGGTGGCCACGGTGGTGCCCATCTTGATCGCTTCGACCCGTGCCGCCGGAAAGGGCTCGCCGGGCCGGGCGCCCAGGATGCGGCGCATGGCCTCCACGGCGGCGTCGGGATAGGCGGGCGAGGCGGAGAGCAGCTTCAGCGAGGTTTCTTCGCCGTCATCGCCCCCGCCGGCCACTTGGCCGATGACGTCGGTGAACGTGCCGCCGCGGTCGATCCAGAAGCGCCAGGACCTGTCCAAAACTTAACCCGTCCCGTGATTGTCTTCGGCGCCGCACACTCGTATGGCTGCTTATCCCAATGAGTTTCTGGCGCAAGATAGCTGGACTGGCCGCTCGCAACCTCGATGAGGCCGAGTGCGATGTCTGCCCTCCGGGCCTTCCCGGCGAGGACCCCGCGTTTTCGACCGCGGTCACCGCGCTGGGCGCCAAGCTGGCCAAGGCCGACGGCCACGCCCAGGCCGAGGAATTCGACGCCTTTTCCCAGGTCTTCCAGCCGGACGCGGCGAGCGAGGGCAATGTGCGCCGGCTCTATCAGCTGGCGCGGCAGACCACGCGCGGCTTCGAGAGCTATGCGCGCAGGCTGGAAAAGCGCTACCGGCCCTGCCCGCAGCTCCTGGAGGACGTGCTGGACGGCCTCTTCTTCGTGGCGACGTCGGACGGCGTGGTCACCGCCGACGAACTGGCCTACCTCGCGCGGGTCTCCGAGCTGTTCGGCCAGAGTCCGCTGGTGTTCCGCCGGCTGAAGGCGACGCACCTGGGCCTGGAAGCCGGCGACCCCTATGCGGTGCTGGGGGTGGCGCACGATGCATCGGACGCCGATGTGCGCGCGGCCCGGCGGGCCATGCTGTCCGAAGCCCACCCCGACCGGGCGAGGGGGCGCGGCCTGCCGCCGGAATTCATCGAGGTGGCCGAGGGCAAGGCCGCGGCGATCAACGCCGCCTTCGACGCGGCCATGCGCGAACGCCGGACGATGGCGCTGCAGGGCGCGGCATAAATGCGCGCATTGAACGCTTTCTGGTTGTGCGGAGTTGACGCCGCGGGGCCTTGGTACGACATAATCAGTAGCGGCCCGACATATGGGCTCATGAGGACGCCATGGTGAAAGAGTTCGCCGCCCGTCACGGATCGGCCCTGCGCAGCCTCGCCATGCTCGTGGGCCTGCTTGCGACCATCGCCGCCGTGGTGGTGGGCGCTATCCTGGCCGTGGTCGCCTTCGCAACCGTCGCGGTGATCGCGGTGATGGCGTCCGCGTTGCTCGGCTTCGCGGGCCTCGCGCTTCGGGCGCGCCGCACGGCTCAGGCCCGTCGCAACGACGGCGTCATCGAAGCCCGCCACCTCGGCGGCCACCACTGGGTGGCCTATGGTTGGAACGAGCGGATCTAGAGGCCGCGTGGCCTCGGGCGCGTAAACCGCCACTCCGAGGTCTGCAGTTCTCAAGCGGGGTGATGTTGCGGGGCGCCGTGGTCCTGCGTTCGGCTGTCACCGTCGGCGACGGGATGGCGATGCGCTGAGTTCAGTTGGTGCCGGTCGAGATATCCCAGTCCGAACCCGCATCGCGAAGCGACTTCGTTCCTCGAACGGGACGGAAAGTGATCGCACAGAAAACTATCAGCAACCCAGCGTAGAGCGCGTCGATAGAAGTTTCGATGAAATTCCTGCGACGTTTATTTTCCCCGGCAAATGTCATCGGCCATCCAACACATAGTTTACTGCATTGTTCGACGGCGTCATAGATTTACACTTCAAACTTACGCTGGGTGTGCGATCCAAGTGTGTCTTTATAGATTTATTATATGACAAAGTCAAGCTTAAGCCGGAGCCTTGTCAGGCGGTCACCGAGTGAGTGGTAAGCCTGGGGGACACGGCGCCGCGCACTTTCCGGGATGACACCCGCGGATCGGCCCCTTACCGTCGTTCAAACAAACGTTCGGGAGGACGGCATGAGCATTGGCGTGATCGCGGTCTTGAAGATCCAGGAGGGCAAGGCTTCCGAGTTCGAAGCCTTCTTCGGCGAACTGGCCAAGCAGGTCCGCGCCAATGAGCCGGGGAACCTCGCCTACCAGCTGACCAAGAGCCGCACTGAGCCCAACACCTACAAGGTCCTGGAGGTCTACAAGGACCAGGACGCGCTCACCCATCACGGCGGCACCGACTACTTCAAGGCCGCGGGCCCGAAGTTCGCGGCCGTGCTGGGCGGCCGGCCGGAGATCGAGTATCTCGACGGGGTCGGCTGACGGGCTGCCGGCCGGAGGCTGGGCATGTATCGGGCCTTTGAGGCCACGCTCGACGCGGCCGTAGCGGACGGGCGCGTCGCCGGCGCCGTCGCCCTGGTGGCCGACCGCGACGGGACGATCTACCAGCATGCGGCGGGCTCGCGCGCGATCGGCGCCGCCGAGCCCATGACGCCGGACACGGTGTTCTGGGTCGCCTCCATGACCAAGGCCATCGCCTCGGTCGCGGCGTTGCAGCTGGTGGAGCGCGGCAAGCTCCGCCTGGACGGCGATCTGTCGCTGTTGATGCCGGACCTGAAGGACCTGGAGGTTTTCGACCGGCCGGGCCCCAACGGGGTCTGGACGACACGGCCGGCGAAGGGCCCGGTGACACTCCGCCAGCTCCTCACCCACACCTCGGGCTTCAGCTACGGTTTCATCGATCCGCGGATCAATCCGTGGCTGCAGGCCGCCGGCCCGGCGGGCGGCACACGCGCCTGGCATCGCCAGCCGCTGTTGTTCGATCCCGGCGAGGGCTGGGCCTATGGCATCGGCTCCGACTGGGTGGGCATCGCCATCGAGGCGGCCAGCGGCCAACGGCTCGACGCCTATCTGGCCGAGCACATATTCGAGCCGCTCGGCATGACCGACACAGCGTTTGCGCTGTCGCCGGAACAGGAAGCGCGCAAGGCGGGCATGCATGCGCGCGGGCCGGACGGCGGACTGGTGGCGATACCCTTCGCCATGCCGGCCGAGCCCGAGGTGCTGTCGGCCGGCGGCGGGCTCCATTCGACGGCGGCGGACTACGCGCGCTTCCTGCGGTCGCTGCTGAACGGCGGGGCCGGCATGGTGTCGGCGGCGACGATGGCGGAGCTTTCCGCCCTGCAGACCCGCGAGCGTCGGGCCGGCGTCTGGACCAGCGCCACGGCCGGTCTCAGCCGCGACATCGACCTCTACCCCGACATGAAGACCGGCTGGGGCCTGGCGACCATGATCACGCCGGAGGCCTCGGCGGAGGGACGCAGCGCCGGCGCGCTCGCCTGGGCGGGCCTGGCCAATACCTACTACTGGGCCGACCCCGCCGCCGGGACGGCGGGGCTGATCCTCACCCAGGTGCTGCCGTTCGGAGATCCCGACGTGCTGGGGCTGTTTCGCGCCCTGGAGCGCGGCGCCTACGGGCGGGACTAGGGCCAAACGAAGAAAGCCCCGGCCTTGCGACCGGGGCTTTCAATTCGGAACGACCGCGGATGGTCCGTCAGCGCGTCCTTAGGCGACGGCGAGCCTGCGGCGGTTGGTGCGCAGAACCGCGCCCAGGCCGCCGAAGCCCACGAACATCAGCGCCCAGGAGGCCGGTTCCGGCACGCCGGTGTTCAGCGAGACGTTGTCCAGCAGGTTGCCCTGCTGGTCGGACGGGCCGTGCTCGGTGAACACCAGGTTGCCGCCGGTCGTCGTCGTGAAGGTGAAGCTGTGCAGCGTGAAAGCGGTGCTGTTGCTGGGCGTCAGGTCGGCTGAGAAGTCGCCAAGGCTCACGGTGGTGGTTTGGTCCGGCGCGCCGCGCAGGTTGCCCGCGAGATCGAACGTCAGGGTGTAGGCGCCGGGCCCGAAGCTGAGCACGGAGGTGAGCTGACCGGCCGGATCGTTGCCGCCGCCGCTGCTGCCGTCGAGGTCGACGTAGTAGCCGTTGCCCGGCTGCAGGTCGAAGAACGGCGGCGGGGCGCCGATGAGGTCCACGGATCCGGGGGCGCCGGTGGAGGTGAACACCGCGTCGCCCGCCCAGTTGAGGCCCGCCGGCGCATCGCCGTCGAAGGTGTCGGTCAGGACGGCGCCGGCGGAGGCGTGGCCGGCCATCAGGGCCGCTGCGGCGCAACCAGCAAACACGATCTTCATACGCATAGAACAACCCCCAGAATGGCGAGATACTTTCCAGAAAGACCGGTACGTCAACTTCCTGTTAACAACAATCTCAAACCCCTCTGAGGGGAATCGCGCTTTCCAACTGAGGTCCTGGTTCTTCGCTAGAGCCGCGTCGGGATGAGCACCGGCAGGGTCTCGTAGCCCTTCACGAAGCAGGAGTTGACGAAGCGCGGGGCGCCCACGACCTCGATCTTCGGGAAACGCTTGAGGATCTCTTCCCAGATGACCTTCAGCTGCAGTTCGGCCAAGCGATTGCCCACGCAGCGATGGATGCCGAAGCCGAACGACAGGTGCTGGCGCACCCGCTCACGGTCGATGATGTAGTCGTTGGGCCGCTCGATCACCTCTTCGTCGCGGTTGCCGGAGACGTACCACATGGCGACCTTGTCGCCTTCTTTGATGGTCTTGCCGCCGAGCTCGAAGTCGCGAGTCGCGCGGCGGCGCATATAGGCCAGCGGCGTCTGCCAGCGGATGGTTTCGGAGACCATCGAGGGGATCAGCCCGGGATTCGCGCGCAGCTTGGCGTCCTGGTCGGGGTTCTGGTGCAGGGCCAGCACCGAGCCGGTGATGGTGTTGCGCGTGGTGTCGTTGCCCCCGACGATCAGCAGGATCAGGTTCCCGAGATATTCCATGCGGTCCATGTTCCGCGTGGATTCGCCGTGGGCCAGCATGGAGATCAGGTCGCCGGCCGGCGGGGCGTTCACCCGCTCGTTCCACAGACGCATAAAGTAGTCGACGCATTCGAAGAGCTCGGTGCGCCGCTGGGCCTCGGCCTCGTCGGGATCGGTGGAGTCAAAGACGCCGCTATCCGGCGTGGCGGTCGCCACGTCCGACCAGCGGGTGAGCTTGCGGCGGTCCTCCCACGGAAAGTCGAACAGGGTCGCCAGCGTCATGGTGGTGAGCTCGATGGAAACCTTGTCCACCCAGTCGAAGGTCTCGCCGATCGGGCAGGCGTCGAGGATCACCGCGGCGCGCTCACGGATGATCGGCTCCAGGGCGGCCAGGTTGGTCCCCGCGACGATGGGGCTCACCGTCTTGCGCTGCACGTCGTGCTTGGGCGGGTCCATGGCGATGAACATCGGCAGCGTGAAGTCTTCCGCCGGGTCCGGCAGGACGATGGTGGGTTCCGACGAGAAGTCCTCGTGGTTGGTGTCCACGGCCATGATGTCGTTCCACTTGGTCACCGACCAGTAGCCGCCGACCTCCTCCTCCGGCGACACGGCCCAGTGGACCGGATCCTCGGCGCGCAGGCGCTCGAAGTAGGGAGCCCAGGTGTCGGTGCGGAAAATCTCCGGGTCCGCGGGATTGATCTCGCCGAGCGGCATGGCGTAGGCCGCTTCGCGGGCTGCGCGTTTGACGTCTATCGATCCGTCGTCCATGGCCGATTTCCTCCGGGCGCGGCTCACCGCATGGGCCACCTTCGGCCGCAGTTTTCGCCCTAAACGTCGGCCAGGGGAAGCCAGCATACCGGTTTTGGGGATTCCGCGGGCGGCCCCTCGGAATTCCCTACATGAATCCGGGAAAACGTGTTCGTTGAACCAATCCGCCTTAACCCAATTGTAGAGCTTCTCGTCGATAGGTTGTGTCCTGAGGCGGTCACGGGGACAGCCAGCGCGATCCTTCTTGCGCCGACCCCGCGTGGCAGCCTGCCGATCGCGGGGCCTAAACAGCTTCGTTTCTGGAGGGTTCAGTGGTCGCGCGCGCACCAGACCGATCGTTTCGAAGCCTGAGCGGTCTCGAAAAGACGGCGTCGACCAGCCGCGTCCTCAACCTGGCCGCCGTGGCCAGCATGAACGCTGGCGATCCGGACTATGAATCCTCACCCTTCTTCAAGGCGGCGGCGCTGAACGGGGCGGTGATCATCAAGCACCGCCTGCGCGCCGACGAGCAGTACATCTTCGACGCGTCCCGGCGCATTTCCACCAAGGTGATCATCCCCTTCGAGCGCACCGACCTGGGGCTCGGCGGCCGGTCGCTGTTCGTGGGCCAGCGCGGCTGGCAGGATCTGCTCTACCAACTGCGTGGCTCGGCCGACGAGGAAGCCCGCGACATCGCGCTGCTGGAAGCGCTGGACGAGCTGCCCTCGCTCGACCCCTTCCTGCTGCGCGAGCACCTGAAGCGCCGCGATTTCAAGATCGCCAACTGCTACTTCGCCATCTCCCAGGCCGACCTTGAGAAGATGCAGCGCTTCGTCTCCGGCGAGATCTCCAAGCTGGTGGATCTGGCCTATGGCGGCGGCAAGGCCGGCGCCCCCAACGCCAACATCACCAAGCTCGTCAGTCTGCTGCTTTCGGGCGAGGTGGACGCGCGGCTGGAGCCGCTGCGCCTGACGCTGGGTCTTGAGGGCGAGAACTTCCGCGAGGGGATCTTCAGCTGGAAGGGCTTCCTTTACTACAAATGGGTGCTGAACAGCCTGTGGCCGGAGCTGCGGGGGGTGATTTCCGAGCTCGCCGAGATCAAGGTGACGGGTCCCCGCGACTACGAGATGCTGAACCAGGTCAAGGAAATCGGCGGCCGCGTGAACCAGGCGATCCTGGGCCAGGTGCGCAAGGTCAGGACCACCCTGCAGGTCTATGACGACGCCTTCGGCGAACTGACCCAGGCCGGAAATCCGATGGCCTTCCGCGACTTCCTGCTGAAGTCGCCGGAGATGTTCATCTCGCTCGGCGAACGCACCGGCATGGTAAGCCATATCGCCAGCTTCTGGCGCTACCGCTTCCCCAAGGGCCGCGGCCTGATGATCGAACTCGACGAGCTGTTCGACATCTTGCAGGACTTCCACCAGGGCCTGGGCGAGGACGACGACGAGAAGCCCAAGCCCGCGCCGGTTTCGGGCGACAACGCCCTGCTGGACCCCGCCAGCTCAGAGGCGATCGGCAAGGCCGTCTAGCGCGGCGCGGCGCCCAGCGGGGCCGCCCGGTTAATAGACCAGATTCAGACCGGTGCGGTGGCGGCGGCGCAACACCGCGCCGACGCTGCCGAAGCCCACGATCATGAAGACCCAGCTTGCGGGCTCCGGGACGCCCACAACCTCATCGAGACTGAAGCCACGGACCGAAGGCAGCTCGCTGACGGCCAATGCCCCCATGGAATGGGCGACGTAGCCCACGCCGGCGCGGGCGTCATAGAGCTCGTAGGTCGAGGCGTTGTCGGAGAAGAGGTTGTATTCGTCGCCCGAGGCGCCGGTGAAGAACAGGCCCGGGTTGGAGAGCACGGGCGCGCCGCCCGGCCAGACCACGTTGTCATAGATGAACCAGCCGTCCGCCGAATAGGAGGGGAAGGGCTGGCCGGGGTTGGCGATCAGGCCGGTGACGGCGTCGCCGTCCACCTGGCCGCTGATGCCGGTGACGTCGTGGCCGCCGACCGCGTTCTGCGCATCGGAGATGTCCACCGTGAGCGACGCCTGCGTGGGACTGGCGCCATTGGTGGCGGCGTAGTCCAGAAGCCAGGTCGCCGCCTGGGCTTGACTGGCGCAGAGGACGGCGGCCGCAGACAGGCCGACGGCGAACTTCGCGAAATGCTGCATGACAGACACCCCAACCGCGCGCGCCGTCATCGCGGAGCTTCGCACCTGGGCCGAAGACTAAGCGGCATAGGTTGCCAAACCGTTTTTGCGGCGGCGTGGCCGCCGCGCGGTCAGGCGTTGAAGTTGAGCTTCAGCCCCGGCCGCGGCCAGCGGGTCTTGTAGAGCTTGCCGGTGGACGACCCGGTGATCCAGGCGTCCATCATGTCCGCCCCGCCGAAGCAGATGTTGGTGCAGATCAGGTCCGGGAACGCGAAGTGCTCCACCGACCCGTCGGGGTCGAAGGCGGTGATGCCGCCGTTGATGATGGTCGCCACGCAGACCTTGCCGCCGGCCTCCACCGCCAGGCTGTCGAGGAGCTGATAGCCCTGCAGATTGTGGATCACGCGGCCGGGGGCGAAGCCGGGGCCGGGCGCGAGCACACCGGGCTCGGCCACGTCGAAGGCCCACAGCCGCGCCAGATTGGTGTCGGCCACATAGACGACCTTCTCGTCGGGCGACAGGCCGACCCCGTTGGGGGAGACCAGGTGGTCGCGCTGGCGCGAGATGTGGCTGCCGTCAATCCTGGCGTAGCAGAGCGCGCCGTACTTGCGGCCCTCCGGCGTCGAGCAGCCGTGGTCGGTGAACCAGAACCCGCCCTGCTTGTCGAAGACCAGGTCGTTGGGACCCAAGAGGCGGCGGCCGTCGCAGGCGTCGTACACGGTCTTCAGCTTGCCGCTGGTAAGGTCGTACCGCTGCAGCGAGCCGCCCGTGTGGCTGGCCGGCGTGGGCCCCGGGATGGTCAGGCCCTGCATGTCCAGCCACTCGAAGCTGCCCCCGTTGTTGGTGATCCAGACGGCGCCGTCCGGGCCGATGGCCGCGCCGTTCGGGCCGCCGCCAGTCTCGACCAGGGTCTCCTTCTTGCCGTCCGGCGAGACGCGGGTCAGCCGCTGGCCCTTGATCTCGGTCAGGATGATCGAGCCGTCGGCCATCGCGATCGGGCCTTCGGGGAATTCGAGGCCCTCGGTGACCAGCGTGATGTCCATTGCGCGTCCCTCAACATTGCGTGTTGAGAGCGACCCTAGCCGAAGATCAACGGCGTTCCAGCACCCTGATGGTGAAGGGATAGTCGTCGCCCTCGCCGGCCGGATAGGCCTTGGCGCTGACCTCGGTCCAGCGGCTCATGTCGATGGGAGGAAGCGACACGTCGCCCTCGATGGCGGCGTCGATGTCGGTGAGGTAGATTCGCCCGGCCTTGGCCAGCGCCAGCTCGAAGATCGAGGCTCCGCCGATCACGCAGACCTCCCGCGCGCCGTCCTCCTCGGCCTGCTCGCGGCCGATGGCCACGGCCTCGGAGAAGTCCTCGCAGACCACCGCGCCCTTGGGCTCGAAGGAGCCGTCGCGGGAGAGCACGATGTTGGTGCGGCCGACCAGGGGCTTCTTCGGCAGGCTCTCCCAGGTCTTGCGGCCCATGATGATCGGCTTGCCCATGGTCACGGCGCGGAAGTTGGCCAAGTCGGTCTTGAGGCGCCAGGGCAGGCCGCCGTCACAGCCGATGACGCCGTTGCGAGCGCGCGCGATGGGGCCGGCGGTGAGGGTGATGGGAGCGGTCATGCTCCTACCTAGCAAGCCGCAGGCTAGACCGCGATGGGCGCCGGGATCGAGGGGTGGGCCTGATAGCCCTCGAGCTTGAAGTCCTCGAACTCGAAGGCGAAGAGGTCGTCGCGCGGAGCGAGATGCATCCGGCCCAGGGGCAGAGGCTCCCTTGAGAGCTGTAAACGCGCCTGGTCGAGGTGGTTCAGGTAGAGGTGGGCGTCGCCCAGCGTGTGGACAAACTCGCCGGGCTCGAGGCCGGTGACCTGGGCGACCATCAGGGTGAGCAGGGCGTAGGAGGCGATGTTGAACGGCACGCCCAGGAAGACGTCGGCCGAGCGCTGGTAGAGCTGGCAGCTGAGCTTTCCGTCCGCCACGAAGAACTGGAACAGGCAGTGGCAGGGCGGCAGCGCCATGTCCTCCACCTCGGCCGGGTTCCAGGCCGAGACGATGTGGCGGCGGCTGTTGGGGTTAGTCTTCAGGCCCTCGACCACGGCGGCGATCTGGTCGATCACCCGGCCGTCCGGCGCAGTCCAGGAGCGCCACTGCTTGCCGTAGACCGGGCCGAGTTCGCCGGTCTCGGCGTCGGCCCATTCGTTCCAGATGGAGACCCCGCGCTCCTGCAGCCAGCGGACATTGGTGTCGCCGCGCAGGAACCAGAGCAGCTCCAGGATGATGGACTTGCGGTGCAGCTTCTTGGTGGTGAGCAGCGGGAAGCCCCGCGCCAGGTCGAAGCGCATCTGGCGGCCGAAAACGCCCAGAGTTCCTGTGCCGGTGCGGTCGCCACGTTGGACCCCATTGGCCAGGATATCGGCCAGCAGGTCGAGATACTGGCGCTCCGGGTGGTCCGGGGCGGCAATTTCCAACTCGTTCGAACGGACTAGAGCAAAAGGCGCGCTCAACGACTCAATCCACTGATTCGATTCGCACCAAGGTCGCCCTTGCAGCCCTTCGTGGGAATCCGAATTCGTGCCCACAAGATATGGTGGGTCGAGTTAGCTGTGGATTAAGGCTCTGGCTGGGCTTCTCACCCCGCGAACCCGCCCTCGTCCAGGAACTCCTGCTCCTCCGGCGTGGTCACGCGGCCCAGCGCGGCGTTGCGGTGGGGGAAGCGGCCGAAGCGGGCGATGATGTCGCGGTGGATGGCGGCCCACTTGAGGTCGTCCTCGACGCCCGCCTCGGCGACCAGGGCCAGGCCGTAGTCCTGGTCGGCGAGGTCCTCGGAATGCTCGAAGGGCAGGTAGAAGAAGTTGCGCAGGATCGGCTCGACCTGCTTGTCGAAGCCGGCTTCGATGGCCGACCGCGCGATGGATCTGGCCTTCGGATCGGTGGCGAAGGCGTGGGCGGACTTGCGGTAAAGGTTGCGCGGGAACTGATCGAGGAGGATCAACAGAGCCAGCGCGCCGTCGGGGCTCTCGGCCCAGGCGTCGTACTCGCCGCGCGCGGCGCGGTGGTGCACGGGTTCGAACTTCAGCCGGATGGCCTCGTCGAAGGCGACAACCTTCTTGAACCACTTCGCCGGCCCGGCATTGCGCCAGAAGCCGATCACGTCGTTGGGATGCGCCGTCACCGTGGAGTGTCCTGCTTCCTGACCGTCAAGGGCGTTGCGTCGTTCAAGCGTGGTTCAGGGGCGGGCGCAATAGTAGGCGTAAGACCAATCAAGCCGTTGGGCCCTTTGGCCCTTGGAGCGAGACCATGAAGACCATCACAGCCACCCTTGCCGCCGTCCTGCTGGCCGGCGTGAGCACTGCGGTTCTGGCGCAGGACCGCGACCACGGCGACCGCAACGATCGCCCACACGCGCAGGACCACCAGCCGGCCCCGCAGGGCGGTCACGCCGGCGCGCGCCC
>PLEH01000266.1 GCA_003136395.1 Phenylobacterium sp. | reverse complement strand
CATTATGAGTCAGACTCTTAGATGTGCAGGACCTTGCCGTAGGCGTCCAGCGACGCCTCGTGCATGGCCTCGCTCATGGTCGGGTGCGGGAAGACGGCGCCCTGGAGTTCGGCCTCGGTGGCCTCACAGGTCATGGCGATGACGTAGCCCTGGATCATCTCGGTGACCTCGGCGCCGATCATGTGGGCGCCGATCAGGGCGCCGGTCTTGCCGTCGAAGACCGTCTTGACGAAGCCGTCGAGTTCGCCCGACGCAATGGCCTTGCCGTTCACGCGGAACGGGAAGCGGCCGACCTTGGGCTCGCGGCCCTGCTCCTTGGCCTGGGCCTCGGTGAGGCCCACCGAGGCGATCTGCGGCGTCGAGTAGGTGCAGCCGGGGATCGGGCTTTCGATGTTGGTGGGCTTGAGGCCCGCAATGTGTTCGATGCAGTGCACGCCCTCGTGAGACGCCTTGTGCGCCAGCCACGGCGGGCCGGCCACGTCGCCGATGGCGTAAAGACCGGGAACGCCGGTCGCCCCATGCTTGTCGGTGACGATGTGGGTGCGCTCGATCTTGACGCCCAGGGCCTCGAGACCCAGGTCCTCGACATTGCCGACGATGCCGACGGCGACGATGGCCACATCGGCTTCCAGCGTCTCGGTCTTGCCGCCGGCCTCGATCTCGACAGCCACGCCGGTCTTGGTCTTGGCGAGTTTCTTGACGTTGGCCGGCACGCGGAACTTCAGGCCGCGTTTCTCGAAGGCCTTGTGGGCGGCCTTGGAGACCTCCTCGTCCTCGACCGGCAGGATGCGCGGCAAGGTCTCGATCACTGTGACATCTGAGCCTAAGGCCCGGAAGAAACTGGCGAATTCCATGCCGATGGCGCCCGAGCCGACGACGATCAGGCTCTTGGGCGTGGACTTGGGAACCAGGGCCTCGCGGTAGGTCCAGACCCGCTCGCCGTCCGGCTCCAGGCCGATCGCCGGGATGGTGCGGGCCCGTGCGCCGGTGGCGACGATGACGGTCTTGGCGGTGAGCTTGCGCGATCCGACCACGACCGTGGGAGCGCCTCCCTTTGCGGATTCGGGGCCTTTTTCGAGCTTGGCGGTCCCCATGACCACCTCGATCTTGTGCTTCTTCATCAGGAAGGTGACGCCGGCGTTGAGCTGGGCCGAGACCTTCCTGGAGCGTTCGACCACCTTGGTGAAGTCGAACCCGCGCTTCTCCACCGACAGGCCGTAGTCGGCCAGGTGGTCGAGCTGCTCGTAGACCTCGCCCGATTTCAGGAGCGCCTTGGTGGGGATGCAGCCCCAGTTCAGGCAGATGCCGCCCAGGAGCTCCCGCTCCACGATGGCGACCTTCATGCCGAGCTGGCTGGCGCGGATGGCGGTGACGTAGCCGCCCGGGCCCGAGCCGATGATGATGACGTCGAAGCTGCCCTCTTTTGGTTCGCCAGCCATCAGAGCAGCGCCTCGATGGCGCCCTCCAGCGACTGCGGCGTGTCGGTGGGGGCGAAGCGCTTCACCACCTCACCCTTCCGGTCGACCAGGAACTTGGTGGAGTTCCACTTCACGCCCTCGGAGCCCAGCAGGCCCTTCTTGGCGTGCTTCAGCCAGGCGTAGAGCGGGTGGGTGTCCGGCCCGTTGACCTCGATCTTCCGCATCATCGGGAAGTCCACGTCGTAGGTCAGCGAGCAGAAGTTGGCGATCTCGGCCGCGTCGCCCGGCTCCTGCGCCCCGAACTGGTTGCAGGGGAAGCCCAGCACCACCAGCCCGCGGTCGCGGTACTTGCGGTAGAGCGCCTCCAGCCCGGCGTATTGCGGGGTGAAGCCGCACTTCGACGCGGTGTTGACGATCAGGACCACCTTGTCGGCATAGGCCGAGAGCGGGGCCGGCTTGCCGTCCAGGGTCTCGGCGCTGAAGTCGTAGATGCTCATGGCCCGCAGCCCTCAGACGATCATGGTGATCGGGTCTTCGATCAGCAGCTTGAAGGCGGCCAGGAACCGCGCCCCGATCGCGCCGTCCACCACCCGGTGATCGCAGGTGAGCGTGACGCTCATCACTGTGGCGACGGCGAGCTCATTGCCGCGCACCACGGGCCGCTTCTCGCCGACGCCCACCGACAGGATCGCGCCTTGCGGCTCGTTGATGATCGAGGCGAAGGACTTGATGCCGAACATCCCGAGGTTAGAGATCGAGAAGGTGCCGCCCTGGAACTCCTCGGGCTTCAGCTTCTTGGTCCGGGCGCGTTCGGCCAGGTCCTTGGCCTCGGCGGCGATGGCGGCCAGGCCCTTGGTCTCCGCGGCCCGGATGATCGGCGTGATCAGGCCGCCGGGAACGGCCACCGCCATGGCGATGTCGGCGTGGTGGTGCATGGCGATGCCTTCGGGCGTGTAGGAGGCGTTGGCCTGCGGCGCCTGCGTCAGGGCCACGGCGCAGGCCTTGATCACCATGTCGTTGACGCTGACCTTGCCGCCGGACTTCTCCAGCATGGCGTTGATCTTGGCCCGCGCGGCCAGAAGCGCGTCGATCTCCAGATCGATGGAGAGCGGGAAATGCGGCACGTCGCGGAAGCTGTCGGTCATCCGCCGCGCGACCGTCTTGCGCATGCCGTCCAGGGGGATGAGGTCGTAGCTGCCGGGCGCGATGCCCATCTGCTCCAGCGACTGGATCTGACGCGGGGCCGAAGCCGGCGCCGGGGAGGCTGACGGTTGGCCAGCAGCCGCTGCGGCCGGGGCTTTCGCCTGACCGGGCTGGGCGTTCTCGACATCGGCCTTGATGATCCGGCCGTGCGGGCCGGAGCCCTTCAGGCTCGCCAGATCGAGGCCCTTCTGACCGGCGATCCGGCGGGCGAGCGGGGACGCGAAGATGCGCTGGCCGTCGGCGGCCTTGGCGGCAGGCGCGGGGCCTGCGGCTGGAGCCGGCGCGGGCGCGGGTTGCGGCGCTGGTTCCGCCGCGGGCTTGGCTTCCGCCTTGGCGGGCTCCGGCGCGGCGTCAGCCTTGGGCGCAGGCGCCGCTGAACCACCCGCGGCGTCGCCGGACAGCCGGGCGATCGGGGCGTTGACCTTCACGCCCTCCGTGCCTTCGGCGACCAGCAGCTCCTCGACCGTGCCTTCGTCGACGGCTTCCACCTCCATGGTGGCCTTGTCGGTCTCGATCTCGGCGATCACGTCGCCCGACTTCACGGCGTCGCCCTTTTTCACGTGCCACTTGGCGAGCGTGCCCTCCTCCATGGTGGGCGAGAGCGCGGGCATGAGGATCTCGATGCTCATGCGGGCTCCTTGGAGAGGTGCGCCAGCTCCGACGCGTTGGCTTCCCAGTTCTGGCCGTCGAAGGCCTCGATCCGGATCTGCAGCCCATCGGTTGTGTCGAGGCAACGTGCGTTGACGCTCCAGCCGTCGGGGTTGGAGCGTGGGCGGTAGAAGCTCTTCACGCCGCATTCGGCGCAGAACAGGTGCTTCGCCACCCGGGTGTTGAAGGTGTATTCGGCCAGCCGCTCGGCGCCCTTGGTGATGCGAAACCGGCTCTCCGGCACGATGATGTGGACGAAGCTGGTCTTGGCGCACATGGAGCAGTTGCAGGCCTGGGCGTCGACGACGCTCGGCAGAGCCACCTCGAAGCGCACCCCGCCGCAGTGGCAACCGCCGGCATGCCAGGTGAAGGGGCTCTCGCTCATTTGCCCCCCGCTCACTTGTAAGACACCAGTTTCGCCGCCTTCACGATCTTCTCGACCGACGGCATGGAGAGGAGTTCGAGGTTGGCCGCGTAGGGCAGCGGCACGTCCTCCTGGTGAACCCGCGCGGGCGGGGCGTCCAGGTAGTCGAAGGCGTGCTCCAGCACCCTGGCGATCACCTCGGCGCCGACGCCCATGGGCCCCCAGCCTTCCTCGACGGTGACCAGGCGGTTGGTCTTCTTGACGCTCTCGACCACGGTCTGCCAGTCCATCGGGCGGATGGTGCGCAGGTCGATGACCTCGGCCTCGATCCCCTCGGCCGCCAGCGCCTCGGCCGCCTTCAGGCAGAAGCCGACCATGCGGCTGTAGGAGACCAGCGTCACGCCGGTCCCCTCGCGGCGGACCTTGGCCTTGCCGATCGGCACGACCCAGTCGATGCCCTCGGGCACGTCGAACTCGGTCCCGTAGAGCATCTCGTGCTCCAGGAAGACCACGGGATTCGGGTCGCGGATGGCCGCCTTCAGGAGGCCCTTGGCGTCGGCGGAGTCGTAGGGCGCCAGCACCTTCAGGCCGGGCACGTGGCCGTACCAGCCCGCATAGTCCTGGCTGTGCTGGGCGCCGACCCGGGAGGCCGCGCCATTGGGGCCGCGGAAGACCACAGCGCACTTGATCTGGCCGCCGGACATATAGAGCGTCTTGGCGGCCGAATTGATAATATGATCAATGGCCTGCATGGCGAAATTGAAGGTCATGAACTCGATGATCGGCTTAAGGCCGGCCATAGCCGCCCCCACGCCCAGGCCCGCGAAGCCGTGCTCGGTGATAGGCGTGTCGATGACCCGCTTGTCGCCGAACTCGGCCAGCAGGTCGCGGGAGACCTTGTAGGCGCCCTGGTACTGGGCGACTTCCTCGCCCATCAGGAAGACGTCCGGGTCGCGGCGCATTTCCTCCGCCATGGCGTCGCGCAGCGCGTCGCGGACCGTGACCTTCACCAGCTTCACGCCCTCGGGCAACTCCGCGTCCTTGATCGGCGCGGCCGTCGGAGCCGTGGGCATGGGCGTCGCGGCCTTGGCTTCAGCGGGCGCCGGCTGTCGTACGGGATCGCCGGAGGCCTCGGCGCGAGACGCCGGCTGCGGGTCTGCCGTCACCGGAGGAGGTTCGGGCGTGGCCGCTCCGCCCTCGGCCGACAGCCGCGCGATGGGGGTGTTGACCTTCACCTCCTCGGAGCCCTCAGGCACCAGTATGGCCTCGACCGTGCCTTCGTCGACNNTCTCGGCGATCACGTCGCCCGAGCGCACCTTGTCGCCGACCTTCACGTGCCACTTGGCGAGGGTGCCCTCCTCCATGGTGGGGGAGAGCGCCGGCATGAGTACGTCGGTCATGCCCGCACCCCCTGAGGACTTGGGGTATAGACGTCGGTGTAAAGTTCTGATGGATCGGGTTCGGGCGAGGTTCTCGCGAACTCCGCGGCGTCGGCGACGACGCGCTTGACCTCGGCGTCGATGGCCTTCAGGGCGGCCTCGTCGGCCCAACCCTTCTTTTCCAGCATCTCTTCCACATGATCGATGGGGTCGCGGGTCTTGCGGACCTCGTCCACCTCGTCGCGGGTGCGGTACTTGGCCGGGTCGCTCATGGAGTGACCGCGGTAGCGGTAGGTCTTCATTTCGAGGATGTAGGGGCCCTTGCCGGACCGGGCGTGCTCGGCGGCCTTGGCGGCGGCGGCCTTCACGGCCAGCACGTCCATGCCGTCGACCTCTTCGCCCGGGATCTTGAACGAGGCGCCGCGCATATGCAGGCGGGTCTCGGCGGACGAGCGCTCGATGGCGGTGCCCATGGCGTAGTGGTTGTTCTCGATCACATAGACGACCGGCAGGTCCCAGAGCTGGGCCATGTTGAAGCTCTCGTAGACCTGGCCCTGATTGGCCGCCCCGTCGCCGAAGTAGGTGAAGGCCACCTTGCCGTCGCCGCGGTAGTGGTTGGCCAGCGCCAGGCCCGTGCCGAGACTGACCTGGGCGCCGACGATCCCGTGGCCGCCGTAGAAGGCCGCCTTGGTCGAGAACATGTGCATCGAGCCGCCCTTGCCGTGCGATGAGCCCGAGGCGCGGCCGGTGAGTTCGGCCATCACCTCCCTGGGGTCCATGCCGCAGGCCAGCATGTGGCCGTGCTCACGGTAGCCGGTGATCACCTGATCGCCGGGGCGCTGCGCCGCCTGGACGCCGACCGCGATGGCTTCCTGGCCGATGTAGAGGTGGCAGAAGCCGCCGATCAGGCCCATGCCGTAGAGCTGGCCGGCGCGCTCCTCGAAGCGGCGGATCAGCAGCATGTCGCGGTAGTACTTTAGCAGTTCGTCCTTGCCGCCGGCCTCCCCCTTGGCAGGTCCGTTCCCTTTGGAAGATTGGGGTCCAGCGGCGCCGTTGGCTTTCCGCTGACCGGCCGCGCCGGTCTGCTCACGCGCCATGCGTCTCTCCGTGATCGTTCGCCAAGTCCTCTAGAACCCGCAAGAGGGCCTAAGGCTTCATGCGGATCACATAGTCCCTAGGATCGGCGAAGCCTAGCAGAGAGCGCGCCCTTTCCTCCAGCAGGTCGGCCGAAAGGGATGTGTCGCGCAGCAGGCGCGCACGCATCTCCAGGCCCTGCCGCTGGGCGCGCACCTGGGCGAGTTCGCGGGTCTTGGCGATCAGGGTCTCGTCGCGCTGGTTGGAGGTCAGAAGGCCCCGGTCGCCGGAGAAGGCGTTGAGCGCGAAATAGACGATCAGCAGGAGCAGAACCGCGGTCGGCAAAAAAGGGCGGATACGAGCGAGCACGGCGAATCCCTGACCAGAACGCTCAGTTCGCGCGGCTATGCTTAACGGCTCGCTAACACCTTCGCTTCTGCGGCGACACGCGCCATCACCGGCGCCCAGTCAGCCTCGGGGCCCTGACGGAATAGACGCACACTATCGTACCAGGGCGTGTCGTCGCGATCCTGGAACCAGCGCCAGTCCTGACGCAGCCGGGGCAGCAACAGCCAGCAGGGCTTGCCCAGGGCTCCGGCCAGGTGCGCCACGGCGGTGTCGACGCTCACCACCAGCTCGAGTTGTTCGATGATCGCGGCCAGGTCGGCGAAGTCGCCGATTGGCTCGGAGAGGTCGACGGGGGTCAGCCCCGCCGCGCGCAGGGGCTCCAGAAGGCTCTCCGCCGACGGCAGCGAGCGGCGCGCATCGTTCGGGTGCGTTGACCGCCCGCGCCAGGCGATGCCGACCGCAGGCTTCGGGACCTGGCCGGCCCACCGTTTGCGCCGATCGGCCGGCGCCTGCAGATAGGCCTCGCCGGAGAGGTCGGCGACGGACAGTCCCAGGTGTCCCGGGACCGACATGGCCAGGGTCCAGTAGTCAGGCGCCGGCAGGGTCATCGACTTGGAGTGCTCGACGACGCGGACCGGCAACTGGCTCAGCAGCGCCGTCAGCTCCGGCGGCGACACCAGCGTCACGTCGGCGCCGCGCGCCTGAAGGACCGGCGCGTAGCGGGCGAACTGGATCAGGTCGCCGAAACCCTGCTCCGGCCAGATCAGCAGGCTGCGCCGGGCGATCGGCTCGCCCCGCCATTCGTTGTCCATGGGCAACGGGCGGCTCTCCGGCCCCGGAAGCAGCTTACGCGCCTCGTAGAGCGGCCATCCGCCCGCGAAGTCGCCCAGGCCCAGTCTCAGGTGGCCGAGGTCGGTCCGCAGTCGCGCATCGTCCGGGGTGAGCGCCAGAGCCGCGGCATAGGGCGTCTCCGCCTCGCGCCAGTCGCCGGTCAGGTGCAGCAGGCCCGCCAGCGCCGACTGCGCCCAGACGGCGCCCGGCTTGAGCGCCACAGCCCGCCGATAGGCCATCTCCGCCTCTTTGAACTGACCCAGTTCGGCCCGGGTCCGGCCCAGGTTGTACGAGGCCTCGGCGCTGGCCGGTGCGGCTGCGACGATCTCCTCCCAGAGTTCCGCCGCCGCGGCGAAATCGCCGGCCTGCTGGCGCGCCGCGGCCTCCCGGAAAGCGGCCATGATGTTGTCGTTGGTCAGGCGCACGCCTGCCTCCAGCGCGCCCTCAGCGCTTGATGGCGGCGCGCCCGGCATAGACCGCCTGATCCCCGAGTTCCTCCTCGATACGCAGGAGCTGGTTGTATTTGGCGATGCGGTCCGAGCGGGAGAGCGAGCCGGTCTTGATCTGTCCGCAGTTGGTGGCGACGGCCAGGTCGGCGATCGTGGAGTCCTCGGTCTCGCCCGAGCGGTGGCTCATCACGGCGGTGTAGGCGTTGCGGTGCGCCATATCGACCGCGTCCAGGGTTTCCGACAGGGTGCCGATCTGGTTGACC
>PLEH01000238.1 GCA_003136395.1 Phenylobacterium sp. | reverse complement strand
TCACCGAATACCGCACCGACCCGGACTTGTGCGAACTGCTGGTCACGCGCAGCAAGGCAACCATGCTTTGGATGCGTGACAAGGGGATGCGCTTCATGCCGATCTGGGGGCGCCAGGCCTACAAGATCAACGGCATGTTCAAATTCTGGGGCGGGCTGACGGTGGAGGCCTGGGCCGGCGGGCCGGGGCTGGTGGAGGCCTGGACGGCGATCGCTGAGCGGGCGGGCGTCGAGGTGCGCTACGGCGCCCGCGCGGTCTCGCTGATCGCCGATGACGCTGGCGTCCACGGCGTGCGCGTCAAACAGGACGGCGTGACCCACGACATCCCCGCCCGCGCCGTGGTGCTGGCGGCCGGCGGCTTCCAGGCCAACACCGAATGGCGCACCCGCTATCTCGGACCGGGGTGGGACCTGGCCAAGGTCAGGGGCTCGCGGTTCAACACCGGCGATGGCCTTCGGATGGCGCTCGACATCGGCGCCATGCCCACCGGCCAGTGGTCGGGCAGCCACGCGGTGCAGTGGGAGCGCAATGCGCCGGAGTTCGGCGACCTCGCCGTCGGCGACGGCTTCCAGAAGCACTCCTATCCCTTCGGCATCCTCTTGAACGCGCGGGGCGAGCGGTTCCTCGACGAGGGCGCCGACTTCCGCAACTACACCTACGCCAAGTACGGCCGCGAGGTTCTGGCCCAGCCGCGCCAGTTCGCCTGGCAGGTCTTCGACGCCAAGGTCGCCCACCTGTTGCGCGACGAATACCGCATCCGCCAGGTGACCCGCGTCACCGCCGACACGCTCGAGGCGCTCGCCGCAAAGCTGGACGACGTGGACGCCGGCCGCGCGCTGGAGACTATCGCGGCCTACAATTCGGCCGTCCGCACGGACGTCGCCTTCGATCCCAATGTGAAGGACGGGCGCGGCACGGTCGGCCTGGCCATCCCCAAGTCCAACTGGGCCAACAGGCTCGATACGCCGCCCTACGAAGCCTATGCGGTGACCTGCGGCATCACCTTCACCTTCGGCGGCCTCAGGATCGATCCGTCCGCCCAGGTGCTCGACGTGGACCTGGCGCCCATTCCCGGGCTCTATGCGGCGGGCGAGATGGTGGGCGGCCTCTTCTACGAGAACTATCCGGGCGGAACGGGCCTGATGGCCGGAGCCGTGTTCGGCCGCATCGCCGGGACCTCGGCGGCCCGGTCGGCGAGAGTGGGGGAGACTTGATGACGGCAGTTGGCGCGCGGGCGTTTTCGCCCGGCCTGGTGATCGGGGTCTGCGTGCTGATCGCGGCCCTGGAAGGCTATGACGTCCAGGCCTTCGGCGTGGCCGCGCCGCACCTGGCGCCGGAGCTGGGCCTGAACGCCTCGCAGGTCGGCCTGGCCGGCAGCATGGCGAACTTCGGCCTGGTGCTGGGCGCGCTGGCCGGTGGCTGGGCGGCCGACCGCTGGGGCAGGAAGCCCATCCTCCTGGCCTCGGTCCTGGCGTTCGGCCTTTTCTCGCTGGCCACCGCCTACGCCCAGGGCGCGCAGGCCCTGCTGGCGGCGCGGTTCCTCACCGGGATCGGCTTCGGCGGGGTGATGCCCAACCTGGTCGCGCTGGCGGCTGAGATCGCGCCCCCCGGGCGGCGCGCGGCGGTCACCGGCGCGATGTTCTGCGGCATGCCGGGCGGCGGCGCGTTGGTGTCGCTGCTGGCGAGGATGGGCGGCGAGCACGGCGACTGGCGGATGCTGTTCCTGATCGGCGGCGGCCTGCCGATCCTGATCGCGCCCCTGGTCATCTGGGCCCTGCCCGAGACGCGCCCCGAGGCGCAGGCGCATCTGGACCGCAGTCTCACCAGGGCCCTCTTCGCCGAGGGCCGCCTTCGCCCGACGCTGCTGCTCTGGAGCGCGAGCCTGCTGACCGGCCTGATGCTGCACCTGCTGCTCAACTGGCTGCCGATCCTGGTGGCGGCCAAGGGCCACACGGCCGCCGACGGCGCGGCCGCGGCGCTCGCGTTCAATGTGATGGGAGTCGTCGGCGCCCTGGCGCTCGGCGTCGCCGCCGACCGGGCAGGCGTGCGCGGCACGATGGTCGTGGCCTACCTCGCGCTCGGCGCGGCCATGTGGGCCCTGGGCGGCGCGGCCGGCATGGGCCTGATCCTCGGGACGGCGGCTGGCGCGGGCTTCATGCTGATCGGCGCGCTCTATGTCATCTATGGCCTCGCCCCCGGCATCTACCCCGTGCAGGTCTGCTCGGCCGCCGCCGGCGTCGCGGTGGGGGTCGGCCGCCTGGGCTCGATCATGGGCCCCCTGGTCGCGGGCCAGCTTCGCCAGGCGGGCTGGAGCGCCAGCCACGTGCTCACCGCCCTGGTCCCGGTCGCCGTGCTGGCCGGCGCCGCGGTCGTGGCCATGACCTTCCGGGTCAGGCTTCGGGAGTCCCTTGAGCCGGTGTGACTCGCGCCGGCCGACGCGCCATAGTCTTGAGCCAGGCAGGAGGACCGCATGACCTACGCACCCGCCAACCGGCCGTTCTACGACGCCGACAGCCACATCATGGAGCTGCCGACCTTCCTCAAGGCCTACGCCGATCCGGCGCTCCGCGACGAGATTCCGGAGGTTAGCTACTCGGCCTCCATCGTCACCGACGAGGAGGTGGCCGTGCTGATGGCCCAGGGCGGCCAGCATTCGGCCGAGCACGTAGCCGCGCAGATCGCGCTCGGCGACAAGCTCATCGAAAGCTCCAAGGAGATCCAGGCCCTGGGCGCCTTCAACAGCGCCGACCGCACCAAGGCGCTGGACCTGCTGGGCTTCCAGAAGCAGCTGGTCTTCGCCACCCACTCGGTCGCCATGCCGTTCTCCGCCTCATCCAAGCTCGAGCCCCGCCTGCGCTATGGCGCGGCCCGGGCGCACAACCGGCACATGGCCGACTTCTGCAAGGCCGACGGCCGGCTGATGGGGGTCGCCGTCGTGCCGCTGGACGATCCGGACCTGGCCATGGCCGAGCTGGAGTTCGCGCTCGAAAGCGGGCTGAAGGCCGCCTGGATCCCGCATCGCCCCTGCGGCGAACGTTCGCCCGGCCACGTCGACCTCGACCCCTTCTGGGCGCGGCTGGCGGCGAGCGGCATGCCCTTCGTCCTGCATGTCGGCGGCGCGCCGCTGAAGCTCGCCCGGGCCTGGATGAACAACGGCCGCGCACCCACCAAGGACTGGCTGGGCGGCGGCGAGAACCTGCGCACCAAGGACATCGCCCTGCTGCACGAGGGGCCCGAGCAGTTCCTGACCATGATGGTGCTGGACGGGGTGTTCGAGCGCCACCCGACACTCCGCGGCGCCAGCGTAGAGCTGGGCGCGGGCTGGGTTTCGGAACTGCTGCGACGCCTGGACTGGGTCGTGAAACACTGGAGCCGCAACGACGCCAACCTGCAGGCCTGGAAGCGCACGCCCTCGGAGCAGATCACGCAGCAGCTGGCCTTCACCCCCTTCGTCTTCGAGGCCGTGGGCGACCTGATCGACCAGTCGAACGACGGCCTCTACCTGTTCTCCACCGACTATCCGCACATCGAGGGCGGCCGCAATCCGATCGACCGGTTCGAGACCGCGCTCGGGGACCGTAGCGAGGCGGTGCGCGACAAGTTCTACGCCGAGAACTTCCTGCGGATCTTCCCGGCGGCCCGGGTCGGGGCGGCGCCTCGCCAGACCGTGACGGCGTAGTCGCGCGGGCATGGGCAAGGAGCGGATGACGGCCTTCACCGACGGGGTGGTGGCGATCATCATCACCATCATGGTGCTGGAGCTGAAGCTGCCGCAGGGCGCGCACCTGTCGGACCTGGCCCCGGTGCTGCCGTCGATTCTGACCTACCTGCTGAGCTTCATCTACATCGGCATCTACTGGAACAATCACCACCACATGCTGCAGCTCGCCACTTCGGTCACCGGGCCGATCCTGTGGGCCAACCTGCACCTTCTGTTCTGGCTGTCGCTGATCCCCTTCGCCACCGCCTGGGTCGGCGGGAACCATTTCGCGCCGCTGCCGGTGTCGCTCTACGGCGGCCTGCTGATCATGGCGGCGATCGCCTATACGATCCTGATGACCCTGCTGGTAAACCACGAGGGACCGGACTCGGCCCTTGCCCGCGCCATGGGCCGCGACATCAAGGGCAAGCTTTCGCTGGCGATCTACGCCGCCGGCGTCGCCCTCGCCTTCGTCCAGGCCTTCGCCTCCATCGCCCTCTATGTGCTGGTGGCGATGATCTGGTTCATTCCCGACCGCCGGGTGGAACGCGCGTTGCAGGCGCCGTGAGGTCCATCCGTTCTCCTGGACGACGATAATCGGCAAGATCGCGCCGCTGGCCTGGCCGGCCTCGCTCCCCACCGCCGCAGCCGTGGGCTAGGCTCGCGGTCTGGCGGGAGATTCGCGTATGACGGGGTTGATTTCACGAAGCGCGGCCGCGGCCGCCGCCATGGCTCTGGCCGGTCTCACCGGCGGGGCCGCGCGGGCGGCCGATGAGGAGATCCAGGTCTATATGGACGAGATCGGGGCGGTGCATATGCCCGGCCTCGACGTGCACCTGAACTATGTCCCCGACGGCCGCACCCGGCCCGACTATCCGGGCGAGGAGGCGTCCGGCGGCCGCTTCCGGATCACGCCGGAGTGGAGCTATGCGCTCAACCCCAATCTCGAGCTCGGCGCCTATCTGCCGCTGGCCGAGATCACCCGGGGCGGCCAGCTTGAGGTCGGCGGCGCCAAGGCCCGCATCAAGTGGGTGGCGCCGCGGCCGGCCGACCAGGACTGGTTCTGGGGCCTCAACCTCGAGATCGGCAGGGTGCGCCACGCCCTCGACCTGAACCCCTGGAACGCCGAGCTGAAGGGGATCGCAGGCGTCCGCAAGGGGCCCTGGACGCTCGCGGCCAACCTCAACGTGGACTGGGTGGTCTCGGGCCCGGACGCCGGGTCGGCGCCCGACCTGCAGCTGGCGCTGAAGGCGGCCTATAGCCTCGACAAGGAAACCTCGATCGGGTTCGAGACCTACAATGGCCTAGGCACGACCAAGGCGCTCGGACGCCTGTCCCGCAACGACAACCAGACCTTCCTGGTGCTGGACCGCGGGTTCGGGAAGTGGGACCTGAATTTTGGGGTTGGCTACGGCTACGGCGCGCCCGAAGATCGCTGGATCGTCAAGGCTGTCATCGGCGTGCCGATCGGCGGCTGAGTGCAACCTTTGCCGTGGCGAAGGGTTTAGTTTCAAGCGTGTCCGCCGCCTTCAAGGAGACTATTCCGTGCGCAACAAACTAATCGCCACCGCCGCCCTGATGTGCTCGGCCCTGGCCGTGGCCACCGCCCCCGTGATCGCCCAGGCCCAGCCCCAATACCAATCCCAGTCCGGGCAACACCGCGGCCACCGCGTAAGGGTCTGCCGCGACGTCAGCACGCGTGGGGCCCGGAACACCGGGACCGTGGTCGGCGCCGTGGCGGGCGGCCTCCTGGGCAACGCCCTCTCGCATGGCGGCGGCAAGACCGGCGGCACGATCATCGGCGCCGGCGCGGGCGCCGTGGCAGGGCACCAGATCGCCAAGCACAACGATACTCACAAGGAGTGCCACTACGAGTGGCGCCGCTAAGGCCGGACAGCAGGGCCCAGCCGGCTAGCGCCTCACGCAGAGCCAACGGGCCCGGTGGAAGTTCAGGGGGTTGTCCACCCAGCCGGCGACCTTGGGGTTGACCAGGCTGCGGCTGACCACGAAGTCCACCGGCGACATGCCCTCGTCGTCGAGCATGATCTGCTCAGCCCGTGACAGGATGAGAGCCCGGCGTCCTGCGTCGGGCTCCTGGTCGGCCTGGCCCAGCAAGGCGTCGTAGGCGGGGTTCTTGTAGTCCCCATAGTTCTGCGCGCCGGTGTCGGACTTAAGCAGACCCAGGAACGTCACCGGGTCGTTGAAGTCCGCGAACCAGCTCATGGCCCCTACCTGGAAATCGCGGTCGCGATAGGCGGCGAAGGCGATCTGCCCCTCGTTCTGAACGATCGTCGCCTCGACCCCGATCGCGCGCCAATCGGCCTGAGTGGCCTCCATGAGCAGCAGCGTCTCGGTGGTGTTGGCCGCCTTGATCTCCAGCTTCAGCGGATGGGTGGGCCCGTAGCCGGCCTGGGCCAGCAGGCCGCGGGCTTCCGCCTGGCGCGCAGGGAAGCTCAGGCGCGCCCAGCGGACCTGCGCGCCATAGACATAGTTTGCGACCCCCGGCGGCACGAAGCTGTAGGCCGGGACCTGGCCGGCGCGCTGCAGCTTAGCGGTGATGAAGTCCCGGTCGATCGACTCCGCCAGAGCGCGACGGATCCGGATGTCCTTCAGAGGCTTCACGTCGCGGGTGTTGAACGACAGGTAGTAGGTGGCGAGGTTCAGGGCGGGCCGCGCATAGCCCGGCATGACCCTGTTCAGCCGCCCCAGACGGTTTGACTGGAAGGTCGTGTTGAGATCGAGTTCGCCGCGTTGCACACGCCGCTCGGCCGACACCACATCGCCGGTTGGGTAGTAGTTGATGCGGTCGACGCACACGTGGGCCGCGTCGAAGAACTGCGGGTTCTTGGTCACCTGCACATGGTCGCCGAGCTGCCATTCGGTGAGCCGGTAGGCCCCGTTGGAAACATAGTTCCCGGGCCGCACCCAGGTCTCGCCCAGCCGCTCCACCACATGTTTGGGCACCGGATAGAAGCTCTGGTGCATGAGCAGTTGCGGCAGATAGGGCGCCGGGTGCTCGAGCCTGAGCTCCAGGGTGCTCGCATCGATCGCGCGGGCGCCCAACGCGCTCAGGGGCGCCTTGCCCTCGTTCACCGCCCTGCCGTTCTTCAACAACGTGACGAGGTAGGCGTAGATCGACGCGGTCTTCGGATCCAGGATCCGGCGGTAGGAATAGACGAAGTCATCGGCGGTGACCGGCGCGCCGTCCGACCACTTGGCGTCGCGCAGGTGGAAGGTCCAGGTGAGGCCGTCGGGGCTGGTTTCCCAGGAGGTCGCCATGCCGGGCTCGGGGCTGGCGTCCGGCGCCTCGGTGACGAGGCCCATCATCAGGTCGCCGAGAATCCGCCCCTCGCTGTTCAAGTTTGCCGTCTGCGGGTCCAGCGTCAGGGGCTCGATCTCGTTGGCGTATTCCAGGCAGACTTGGCCGGCCGGGCAGGCGGGCCGCTGGACCGTCTTGCTCTGGCAGCCGGCGAGCACAAGGGCCGCGGCGCAGGCCAGGACGGCGATTGGCGGCGTTCGCAAGGACGGCCTCCGAAGGCGCCACGGGGGCGGGATGAGGCCCATCACTCCCTCGCGCTAGTGGATTGATTCCATC
>PLEH01000310.1 GCA_003136395.1 Phenylobacterium sp. | reverse complement strand
GGTCCGGTTCAACGTCCGGCGGCTCCGGATCGACGTCGGGCGATTCTGGCTCCACGTCGGGCGGGTCCAACACCAGTGGCTCCACATCCGGCGGATCCGGATCGACCTCCGGCGGCTCTGGCTCCACGTCCGGTGGCTCCAGCACAAGCGGATCCTCATCTGGTGGATCCGGTTCAACGTCCGGCGGGTCTGGATCGACGTCTGGAGGGTCAGGCTCCACGTCCGGTGGGTCCGGGTCGACCTCGGGCGGATCGGACGACCGACCCTCGGGATCGATCGGATCGGGCTCCACGTCGGGTGGATCGGGATCGACGTCCGGCGACACCGCCACGCCTCAGTCCGCCGCCCCGCCCGCGGAAACGCCGGGATCGGAAGACGCAAGACCGACAGTCGCCGCCGCCGGCCCGACTAACCCGGCGACCGGCCCCGTTGGTTCGCCGGCCGTCGCCGCGGTCGCCAAGCCGGTGTCCATCGCCGCCATGTCCCGCGTCGCCGCGCCCGCGCCCGTTCGCATCGACACGGACGCGGACGGTTACCAGTACCGCCGGGGCGAGATCATCGCGCTCAATCTCGATCCCGCGGGCCTGGAGCGGGTCAGGGAGCTGGGCTACAAGGTGGTGTCGAGCCAGCGGCTTGAGGGTGCGGACGTCACCCTGCACGTACTGCGCGGGCCGCCGGAAGCCGCGAAGGGTCTGGCGCAACTGCGTCAGGCCTCGCCCTCCTCCACCTTCGCGCTCAACCACGTCTTCGATCCAGCCGCCGACGTCGGCGGTGCGAGCCTGGCTCCGGTCCGACCGGCAGTCGGGCGGCCCTGCGCCTGCCGGGTCGGCATCGTCGACACCGGTGTGGACCCGACGCTTCGGGACCTGCGGCGGACACATCTGGTTCAGCGCGGCTTTGGCGGCGGGGAGGTCCGGCCGGAAGCCCACGGGGATGCTGTGGCGTCCCTGATCGCCGACCAGATGTCCGGAGGCGGCGCGTCCGGTAGCGGCTCTGAACTCTACGTGGCGGACATGTTCTCGACTGGGCCCCAGTCCGGCACGGCCGCATCGTTGATCGGCGGACTGTCCTGGCTCACCCAGTCCGGCGTGCCGGTCATCAACATCAGCCTGACGGGGCCGCCGAACCCGGTGGTGGCCAAGGTCGTGCAGAACATCATCGAGAAAGGCGTCGTGCTGGTGGCTGCGGCCGGCAACGATGGCGTCGCCGCGCCGCCTGCCTTCCCGGCGGCCTATCCCGACGTCGTCGCAGTCACGGCCGTCGATCGGTTGCGCCGCCCCTATCACTACGCCAACCGCGGCCCCTATGTGATGTTCGCGGCCCTCGGAGTCGACGTCCTGGCGGCTGGCCCCGGCGACAGTCCTCAGACGGTGTCCGGCACCTCGTTCGCCTCCCCGATCGTGGCCGTGGAACTGGCCCGCCGCCTGTCCAGGTCAGACGCAACCGCCGCGCGAAAGGCGCTGCAGGCCGTGGCGGCCGAGGCCGTCGACCTGGGCGTCCCCGGCCGAGACCCCGTCTTCGGCTACGGCCTCATCGAGAGCCGCCCGTGATTCCAGTCTGGGTGGGCGCCGTCGCGGCGGTCGCGGCGGCCGCGAGTTCCGAAGCGCCGCGCCCGCCTGCCGAGCTGCCGGCCTACGCCATCGGCGACGCGTTCGTCTTTTCCGACGGGCGCGTCGAGCAGGTGGCCGGCATCGACGGCGACACCATCAGCTGGAAGGGTCTGCAGGGCGGCGCCTATCAGCGAAACCGCAATTTCGTGACCCCTCCGTCGAGCTGGCGCATGGACCAGGGCGAAGGCCGGCGAATCCCGTCCCAGAGGGCGGCCGCCATCTGGCCGCTCGTCGCGGGCAAGTCGGTGCGCTTCACGGTCATCAACGAAACCCGGCTCGCCAGCGATCGGCCGTGGGAGCGCAACATGTCCCTGTGGACCTGCAAGGTCGGTCCGCATCACGACACCACAACGTCGGCGGGGTCCTTCGACGTCTTCACCATCGGCTGCGAGCTCTATTCCCCGGTCAACATGCGCCTGCTCGAGCGCGTCGCCTGGGATTATGCGCCGGACCTCGGCCACTATGTGCGGCGGACCAACGTGGACTACCTGGCCGCCCGCACCACGACCATCGTCCTGACCAGCGCCCTGCACGGCCACGCCGCGACGCGGGAAAGGCTCGCCGCACTGGCGGCGCAGGCATCAGGCGCAGCCCCACAGAGGCCATAGGGCTGCGCTGACATGCGGTGTCGGCTGGAGCATCCAGTCCAGCTGAGTGCGAGTGGCTAGTGCGCAGCTCAGAACTTGCCGTCCCGTATGGCTAGCGAGTCAGCAGCGGAACTTCGGCAGGCGATCCGACGCCGGACTGGACCGACCTAACCTGCGAAGAAGCGCGAGGTTCTGCGATAGCCGATTGCACCCAATTTGCACCCGACCCCTAGTAACCGTTTGAATATATTAAACTATCCGTCCAGTCCATCATGGGGGCACATGAAAATATCGTCATAACTAGTTGATTATATTCACTTTTCTTTTCCGCGAAGTTCCGATGTCGGACTGGACGGACTCAATAGCATTTTCAAGCACTTACGCGAAGTCGCGTGCAATTTTGACCATTCCAGACGGCGCCTACAGGCCAAAATTTGCACGCTTGGACACGGCTACACACCGCGGAACAAGCCCAGTTCGAATGCCCGCGGGACACTGCCGATTTTCCGTGGATAAAGCTCTGCCATGGGTGGCTTCCGCGAACGTTTCGGCTAAGCGGCTGATGCGACCGATCACCTTCCACGGAACACCATGCCGACGCTCAGCCGCAGCGCCCTCTACGAGCTCGTCTGGGCCGACCCTGTACGTACTGTCGCCGCGACCTTCGGGGTCTCGGATGTCTGGCTGAAGAAGATTTGCGCCGGCGCCAGCGTGCCAGTGCCGGAGCGCGGCTATTGGGCGAAGCTACAGGCCGGCAAGGTGGTCAGCCGGATCAGGCTCCCCCTGAGGGATCCGGGCATGCCCGATGAACTCTCCATCGGCAGAGAGCCCTATTCCTGGCGATGGGATCCGGAGGCTGAACTTGCCAGGCCCCTGCCAGACCCGCCTGTCTTTGACGAACCGATCGACGATATCCGCGCTCGGGTCGTGAAGCGGGTTGGCAAGGTGGCGCCGATCCGCGATCTCGACAGCCCCTGGGGTGCGATCCGCAAGCTGCTGGACGAGGACGACCGACGGCGCGCCAAGCAAGCGGCCGAGACCTGGAGCTCCAGCTTTTACGCGCCGCGGTTCGATTCGCCCTTCGAGCGCCGTCGACTACGGGTGCTAAACAGCCTGGCCATCGCCTTCGCGAGGTCGGGAGCCAAGCTGGACCTGCGCGGCAAAGAAGCTCGCGAGCTCAACGTATTGGTCGGAAGCCAGCGGGTGGCGTTCGGCCTGGACCACCCGAGCGCCAAGCCGACCGTCCATGGCGAGTGGAACACCCGACCAGGTCCCGTGGACGTCCTCAAGCTGGAGATGAAGGGCAAATACGAAGACGCCGGCGTTCCGAGCCTCTGGATCGACGGTGACGCGGGGAAGCTCGAACATCAGCTTACCGATATCGTCATCTCGTTCGTAGTCGCCGGTGAAGCGCAATATCGATCCAACCAGCTTTCGCGTCACGCCTGGCTGATCGAACGCCGCGCGGAAAACGAGGCGGAAGTTGCCCGCCGTCGCGCTGAAGCCGAGCGCAAACGTCAAGAGCAACAGCTAAAGGAAGAGCGCGAACGCCGCGAATTCCTGTTCGGCCAGGCTAGGGACTGGCGCGCGGCGCAGGACATCCGCGGCTTCGTCGGAAACGTCCTATTGGAGTCTGGTGGTGCAGATGGCGCCGGCGACGGCCTGCTGGCTTCGTGGAGCGCCTGGGCGTTCGCGGAAGCCGACGCGATAGATCCCGTCAAACGCGGCCTGCAGCCCTGGCGCAAGGCCGATGACCACGAAGTGGAAGACGAAGACGAAGAGGACGGCGAATATTAGGCTCGGCGGGCCGTTCGGCGTCGCGATCCAGGCGGAGTGATGGCCCCCTGCCCGACCATTGCGCGCCCCGTCAGCTGCGCGCGAAAGCCAGCATCGGTTGGATGTCGTGCTGGTCTGCGCTGCGGAGCGCCTGCACGTAGGCGGCTCGGGTCGCGGCGGGTTCGACGAGGTTCTCCCGACCCCAGGTGAAACGCGCGCCCCCGAGTTGGACGATCAGCAGGTCGGCGGCCAGGCGGGCATGGCGACCATTGCCGTTGGGAAACGGGTGGATCGCCACGAGCCTGTGGTGGAAGCGGACGGCGATCTCGTCCGGAGGGTAGGTCGCATGCTCGATCCAGTAGCGCACGTCGCCCAGCAGTTGATGTAGCGCCACTTCGATCTGCCGCGGCGAGAGGCCGATGTTGCGTTCGGTCGTGCGGAATTGCCCGGCCCACCTCCAAACCCGTCGAAGCATGCGCCGATGGAGTGCGGTGAGCATATTGACGTCCACCGCGCCGGCGCGTTTTCGGGCGAAGGCCCATTGGATCGCTTCGCCAATGTTCTCTTGTTCAGCCTCGTTCAGCTCGGCGCGGGTGGTGATGTAGGTTGGGATCAACCCCTCACGCTCGGCGGGCGTGAGGGGTGTGTTGGCGCCGTCGTCAGCGTCGAACAGTTGGTCGCTCACGCGGGCTCGTCCCAGAGGCGATGCAGGTTTCCGCGCAACAATTGGTCGATCGTCAGTTCGCGTTGGCGTCGCTGATCGGCCGCCGTGAGCGTCTGGTTTTCGAGGCCCATGGTATGACTGACATTGCGAAGCTGTTCGTCGGCCTTGTGTTCGGCCTGCGCCCGCAGCATCTCAACAAACGGACGGTTTGGCACAAAGGCATAGACCAGCGCGCAGTCGAGCGCGTCCGCGGCGCGGCGCAAGCTGGCCAAGGTGATGGCATCCTCGGCTTCCCCTTGTTCGAGCGCGACAACGCGGGGCTGGCTGACGCCAAGCCTTTGAGCAAACTGCTTGGTCGTCATGCCCAGGGCGTCGCGGATTGCACGCACCCACCCCCTCGGCGGTCGGACGACGGACCAGTCTTTGATAGGTCTCAGGTGCGCGTCTAGGGCGCGAGCCGCTCTGTCCGTCACAGACATGATAACCTCGGGGCTATTCGTGCTGGGATATAAAATAACTCATATATTATCTTTTTCAATGATCTTGATAATATATGCATTATGATCACGACCTAGCGCTTGCGGGAGCGTCCACGTCGACGAATATGCACTTGGCAGGCGCAGTAGAGAGACTTTGGAAGTCACGGACGATGGCGAAGTCGACGCAAAAGTATGAGAGCCGTATTCTTCGCTCAGTCCACCGCAGCGTGGCGGGACTGCACCGGCTCGGGCTCGTCGACGATGCCACGATGCGCAAGTTCGACGCTCAGTGTCTGACGCCGTCGGCCAAGACAACGGGACGCGCGAGCGCGCGCCAATAGCGCGAAAGGGCCAAAGCGCCGGCGCGCTGCGCTAATGGGGCAATGAGCAAGCGAAGCCGGGCGGGAGGTTTCGAAGCGCGCCGAGGGCGAGGCCCCGACTCGAACCGGAAACGAAAATCCCGCGCTTAGCGGTCCATCCTGGGGCGAGGCCCCCTCGCCCCAGGATCACTTGAGGTCGAGATACCCACGGCGAATGGCGATAGTCACCGCGTGGGTGCGGTCGTTGGCTCCGAGCTTGGAGAGGATGCCGCGCATGTGGTTCTTCACGGTCTCCTCGCTGATCTTCAGCTCCCGGGCGACGAGCTTGTTGGAGCACCCCTCCGACACCTATGGCGTCACGGCCTACTATCGCTTCGACCGCAACAGTGTGACCGACATCGTCCAGCCGATCAGTGACGACGTTGTCCTGACCACCAAGGCGAACCTGCCGAAGAGCCGGTCCGCAGGTCTCGAACTCACGGCGCGGGGCAAGCTTAGCGCAGACCTGTCGTACAATCTGAGCGGCGAGCTGTTCTCGAGCCAGATCGACGCGACGGCGCTGGGCGCCACCGGCCTGAAGTCGACCACGGGCTTCAACATGAAGGCCAGCCTGGACTGGCGGCCGACCTCCGCGGACACCGCGCAGATCTCGTTCAGCCGATCGGACCGGCGTCTGACGCCCCAGGGCTCGGTCGGCGCGATCAACCTGGTCAACCTGGGCTTCAAGCATCAACTTCGGCCGGACCTGGCCGCCGTCGTGACCGTGACGGACGCCTTCGACGGCCAGAAGCAACACCGGATCATCACGACGCCGCAACTTCGCGATGACTATTTCCGCCACCAGTTCGGCCGGATCGCCTACGTGGGCTTGGTCTACACCTTCGGCGGGCCGGCAAGGTCCAAGTCCGAGGGGTTTGACTACGAGCCCTGATCCCTGGCCGTGGGCCCTGGCCGAAGGCCCGAGGGGCATGACCTGGCGGAGAGGAACGTCACGAACGTCGCAGACCGTCAAACCGACCTTCCGAAAATCCGGAACGGTCGACGCTACGGCGCGACCGCAAACAACGGCGTCATGGCGCGCACACCCTTCTTCCCATCGGCGGCATGGCCAAGCCGCTGGTTGATCCCGAAGGCGTCCTCCAGCGTCCGTAGCAAGGAATAGTGGTTGTAGGCGGTGTCGTCGCGCACGCCGCGCGGTCCGTGGTTGGTGATGACGATCGTCGGAATATGGCCGCCGCCGAAGTTGGACGGCGCGTTCGGGGTGACAGCGCAACAGCCCTCGCGGGTCTTGCCCGCGCCCTCGTCGAAGGTGATCACGATGGCGACGTTGCCCTTGCTCGCCCACGCATGCGTGGCCTGGATACGCTTGACCAGCGCGCCGGCGTAGGCGTCGCCCCGCCGGATGAGCGCGGCCTTGTTGTCGCCGTCGCAGTCGGCGGGCACGCCGTCCCCGTGAAGACCGTGCATTTCATTGCACTGGTTGGGGACGATCAGGGCGAAGGCCGGGAGGTTGCCCGAGGCAAGGTCGCGGTCCAACTGGTCGAACCCGACGATCCGATCGCCGCGGCGTGGGTCGCTTTGGACGTCGGCGAAGTTCATGAAGCCGGAGTGCTTCGAGGCGTAGAGCGCCGTCTTGCGCGTCCCATTGTCGAACAGCGGGTCGCCGGCGACCACCGCCAGGGACCCCGGCTCGGGCAGGCTCTCGTAATAACCCTTCCAATCCAGCCCCGCGGCTACCAGCTGATCGCCCAGATGCGGGGCATGGACGGTGTGATCGGCGTAGTCCGACGCCATGGCCCCGTCGCACAACGGCCGCGTCGAGCCAGCCTTGCAGTAGAAGGCGTCGTCGTCGTGGATGCCGAAGGTGTCACCCCCCAGCAGGGCGATGTAGTTGGCCTCGCTGGGATGGACCTCGCCATAGAAGCGGGTCGCATCGCCATAGCGCGCGGCCAGATCCGCGATATTGGGCGCCGACGCGGGGTCGAGGATCTGGTCGTAGTCCTTGTTCTCCTCGACGATCACGAACACATGGTCGTAGCGAGGGACACCCTCCAGGACTGCCGCAAGCGCCGGAACGGCTGACGCGACCGTCAGGACGACGGCGATTGACGCGGCTAAACGGCGCATCAGCGCTCCTCTTGAACTCAAAGCTTGAAGCGCACGCCCGCCTCATAGGTCACGTCGTAGAACTCCCGCTGGATCGGCCGGTTGGAGCTGCCTTCGTTGTAGCGCAGCGGCGTGTTCAGCAGGTTCTTGGCGTTGAAATAGACGGTGAACCGCGGGTCGATCCGGTAGCTGGAGGTAAAGTCCATCGTCAGCCGCTTGTCCTGGATCGTGTCCAGCGCCTTGTCGCCGCCCAGGCCGAACAGGCTGGGACTGACATATTGCGACCCCAGCCGCAGCTCCAGACCGTGGTCCTCGTAGAAGCCGGCCAGGTTCCAGGTGACCTTCGAGGTGCCGGGCAGTCGGCCGAACTGGTCGGTCCCGGTGGTGCTGGTCGCCGCGTCATACTCGAGGATCCGCGAATCCACCAAGGTCAGGTTGGCGTCCACGCCGAAGCCGGCGAACGGCTCGGGCAGGAAGTCGAACTTCTGGTGATAGGCGACCTCGACCCCCCGGGCGTAGGCCGACGAGACGTTCAGGGAGGTGCTGACGATCGCCAGCTGGCCGGGCGCCAGGGGATCGTTGGTGACCCCGTGCTGCACGCGCGGGACGATGTAGTTGTCGAACTCCTTGTCGAACAGGCCCAGCTGCAGGATGCCGCCGGAGCCCATGTAATATTCCAGCGACAGGTCGAAATTGTTCCCGGTGGTCGGCTTCAGGTTCGGGTTGCCGCGGCTGATGAGCACCGGGCTGTTGGAGAAGTCCACAGAGGAGGCCGCGGCCACCTGCCGGAAGCCCGGCCGGCCGATGCCCGTGGAGTAGATGGCGCGCGCGATCAGGTTCGGCGTGAACATGTACTTGGCCTGCAAGGTGGGGAAGACGTTGGTGTAATCGTCCTTGCGGGGCGTGAGCGCCGTGGTGGAATTCCCGGCGGCGTCGGTGGTCGTCTGGAACGCCGAGTAGGTGGCGCGCGTGGCTTCCACCCGAGCCCCGGCCAGGAAGCTCCAGGCGCCGACGTCGGTCGAATACTGGGCGTAGGCGGCGTAGATGTCCTCGTCCGCCGTGAAGAACCCGCCCTGGTTCAGGACGCTTTTCGTCTGCGCGGCCTCGCCGGCCAGAATCGCGCGGATCGCGTAGCGGTTGATGAACGGCCCGTTCGGGTAGTGCCCGTCATAGTAGATGTTCGCCGCCGTCGAGGCCGCGGCCAGGTTGAGCGTCGGAACCACGATCCCCGTCACGTTGAACGGGCTGACCGTCTTGGTCCGCTGGCGCACCTCGGCGCCGACTTTCAGCCGGTCTGAATCGTTGAAGAGTTTCAGCGGGACCAGCAGGTTGGCCGCGTAGGAATTCTCTTCGTCGACGTCGTTCTCGCTCGAGTTGGTGATGCGGTTGAGGTTGTAGGGCGCTGCGATGTTCGGGTCGAAGCCGGTCGGGTAGGTGACGGTCGGCGTCGTGCCGTTCAGGATGTTGTTGTAGTTGACGGCCACCGTCGGGGCGACGAAGCGGGCCCCGATGTTGAGGCCCACGGCGAAGGTCGCCCGGCTGTAGGCGGCCCGGTAGTCGAGCTGGGCCTCGCCGATCTTGTCGCGGCCGCCGATCACATAGACCTGGTTGCGGTGCGTCTCCTGCTCGTCGGTCAGGGTCACCTGCGGTTGGGCCGCCGAGATGAACGTGGTCCCGTCCGGCGCGCGCGGCACGCTGCCGTCGGCCTGCTCCGCGCCATCCAGATTGCGCAGCAGGTAGAAGTTCTTGTGCACGGCCTCGATGTAGCCGGCGATGCTGGCGCGGAAGTAGTAGCTGTGGTCGTCGTTCGGCTGGAAGTCGAACTCCCCGCCATAGCCGAACCGGCGGCGGTGGTAGTCGTAGCGGCGGAAATCGACGCCGCTGAACGCCTTGCCCTGCAGCCCGGCGTCCGCCTTCAGCGGGACTCCGGTGTCGTCGATGTAGCCCGCCTCGAGGTCGTCGATCGCGCGGCGGTCGTCCTTGCGCGAGGCGTTCAGCACGAAGGAGAACGGATAGGGATTGGAGATCCAGCCCGCGCGCACGGGCTCCTCCTGGCCGTCGCCGGAGACGATCAGTCCGTGGTCGCCGAAGCCGAACCGCGCGCCGCCGGCCAGTTCGACGTCGACGGGGCCAGCGTGCTTGTGCAATGGCTCGTAGCCCCAACCCAGGGTCCCTTCCAGGAAGGGGGACATCAGATGCGCCGCGCTACGCGGGGTGAGCTCGACGATGCCGCCCAGGCCTTCGCCTTCCTGATCCGGCAGGCGGGTCTTGGTGACCACGATCCCGTCGATTGCGCCGGTGGGGATGGTGTCGAACTCCACCGCCCGGCCGCCGCCGCCAGCCGCGGTGCCGCCGGCGTTGGTGTTGAGCAGCACCACCCCGCCATAGGTCGCGCCATTCAGGTTGGCGTCGATGCCGCGGATGTTCACGAAGCGGCCTTCGCCCGTGTCGGCGGAGAGCGACACGCCAGGAATGCGCCCAAGCGCCTCTGCGGCGTTGAAATCGGGATATTTTGCGATCGTTTCGGCGGACTGCACGTCGATGATGTTCGGCGCTTCCTGTTGGCGGATGCGCGCTTGCGCTTCCTCCCGCGGCGCCGTGACGATGACATCCGTCACCGTGGAGGCGCTGGCCGGCGCATCCGCGGCCTGGGCGCTGGCGGCGAGCAGGACCGCGCTCGATCCCAGCAGGGCGGCGCGAAACTTGAGGTGCATCGGATATCCCTTGGCTAGCTCCGGTGGCGGACAATCAGGGCGGCGCTAGCGCGCGGACCGCTCATTCGGCGGTTGTGCGGTGGCTCTGTGCAGGTTGCGTGACGGTTTGTTCAAAGCTCGGCGACAGTGGCGAAGCTTGCGAGCGCCGAGGCTGTCCCGGGGAGAAAAATGGGGGTGTCACACGTCCCCCGCCGGGAGGATGATATCCACGCCCATCACCCGTATGCGTCAGGACGCCTGGCGCCGCACCATCGGAGCTTCCCCATGTCGGCTACCTGGATTGCCGCGTTATCCTCCGGCGTCGTCCTGTTGGCGTCGCTCGGCGCCCATGCCGCCGACGCCCCGCCCAGCTATACGGTGACGAAGACCGTCCCTCTGGGCGCACCGGACCGCTGGGACTACGTGGTCTTCGATCCGGCGTCGCACCGGGTCTATGTGGCGCACGGCGACACGGTCTCCGTGGTCGACGGCCGCGATGGCCAGGTGGTCGGCAAGGTCGAGGGGATCGCCGGCGGCACGCACGGCATCGGACTCTCCGGCGTCACCGGCAAGGGCTACACCGACGACGGCAAGGCGGGCCTGGCCGTGGCCTTCGATCTGAAGACCCTGAAAGTCGGCGCTCGCATCCCGGCGGCGGATGACGCCGACGCCATCGCCGTCGATCCGGTGACCGGCCACGTCTTCATCGTCGAGGGCGATCCGGCAAGCCTAACTGTGATCGACCCGAAGACCGACAAGGCCATCGCGACCATCGACGGCGGCGGCAAGCTGGAATACGCCGTCGCCGACGACCGCGGACATCTGTTCGTCAACGGCGCCGGCAAGCGCGACATCGTCAGCATCAACACCCGCACCAACGCGGTCGAGGCGCACTGGCCGATCCCGGACTGCGCCAGTCCCCACGGCCTGGCGATCGACAAGGTCCGCCACCGGCTGTTCGTCAGCTGCGTGAACAGCCTCATGACCGTGGTCAACACCGACACCGGCGCTGTGGTCGCGGCCGTGCCGATCGGCAAGGGAACCGACGCGGCGGCCTATGATCCCAAACGGCGTCTGGTGTTCAGCTCAAACGGCTTGGACGGAACGCTCACGGTGATCCAGCAGAAGGGTCCTGACACCTATGTCGCGGCCGCCACGATCCCCACGGCGATCAGCGCTAGGACCATGTCCATTGATCCGCAGACCGGGCGGCTTTACATCGCCGCGCTCGAGATGATTCCCGCCACGACGCCCGGCGCGCGCGCCACTCCGCGTCCGGGCACGCTTCGGCTGATGTTTCTGGACCCGTCGAACTAGCTCCGGACTGCATTGAATGTTGACCAACCCCGTGTGGCGAGACCGCCCAGGGCGACGACCTTCTGGAGCTGGCTCGCATCGGTCAGCGCCCGATAGACTTGCCCAGAGGCCGCCTTGAAGGGCGCCACGCGATGAATCGCGGCGTTAGAGTTTGAGATGCCCCGGTCGCTGCAGTTTGATGCGGCCGCGTCGGCGTTTCGCGGACAGGGGGCGTTGGCCAGCCCCCTCCAGAGTAGGCTGAAAGAGCCCGGATGCCGTCAAACTGCGGCAGGAGCTGACCCGTGGGTGCTGCTGCTGTGGAAGTATCGGGCTTAATCCCGTCGTGGCCGCCGCAGCGTGAAGGTCTCGAAAGCCGCCAGCTGACCGTCCGCGCCGACAACATCGTAGTAGGTGACCTTGATTGTGGTGAGATCGCCGGGATGCGATCCTGGATCGACGGCGAACGCCGCGAAACCGTAGGCATGTGCGGCGTTGCGCACGGCCGACCAGGGCGCGGGCTCGTGCACATAGACCGGCGGGCGCTTGCCGGTCTTGGGATCGCGCGGCCCGACCTGGGTGATCACCCGGCACTGCGGCGGGTCGAAGAACAGGTCGTTCGACGGTTTGGAGGTGCCGCCGCCGCCCAGCACCATGTGCACGCCGCCCTTGGTGGTGTCGATCACATCGGTGGCTGTGGCCGCGGGGATCGGCGTCAGGGTGGCGTTGGCCTCCCGGCCGCGGATCGGGTGCGAGCGCTCGTAGTGATGCTCGTGGCCGCAGACCACCAGATCAACGCCGTACCTGTCGAACAGCGGAACCCATTCCTCGCGGATCCCGAGGTCGGCGCCGTTGAACTTGTCGGCGCAGGAGATAGCCACCTGATGCATGCAGACCACGATCCAGTCGACGTCGCGGTCGCGACGCGCCGCCGCCAGCTCCGCCTCCAGCCAGGCCTTCTGGGCGCCTGCCGAATAGCCGCGGACGTAGGAGTCTCCGCCATCCTGGTAAGTGACATCGTCGTTGGCGATCGAGACCACGCGCACCGACCCCGCGGTGAAGGCGTACCAGAGCCCCCGCGTAACCTCCGTCTGGCCGGCCGCCTCGGGCACGGCGAAATAGGTCTGGTAGGCGCGATATCCGATCGGCCCGTTGCCGAGCTCGTTCTCGTGGTTGCCGGGCGAAGGCATCCACGGACGGTTGGCGGCGCTGCGGGAATTGTTCGCCCAGAAATCCCACCAGGCGCGCACCCGGTCGTGGGCCAGATTGGCGTAGCAGAGATCGCCGTTGAACAGATGGAACAACGGCGCCACGCGCTCGACGCCAAGCGTCGTGTCGGCGGCCGCCGGCGAGCCGAGGTTATCGTTCACATAGAGGCGGTCCGGGATCGTGACGCCCGCGGGCGGGACATATTCCCGGCCCACCGTCGGCGTGCCCTGGTCGCCGAAGCTGGTGAAGGTGAACGCGGCCCGGCCCCGCGGGGCTGTGCGGAAGGTGGCAAACTGCGGCGTCGCGCCCTCGTGCATCGCCCCGTACAGGTAGGGCGTGTCAGGACGCAGGCCGCCAATCCTCGCATGATGGGCGTAGACGACCTGGCGGGACTTGGCGTCTTCGTAGCTGACCGTCGTGGCGGGCGCGGTCTGTTCGAGCCTGCCGTCCATGCGCCCCAGGATGACCCGCGGACGCCGAACCGGCTGCAGCGTGTGCCAGGAGACCGTCATCTGCGACGAGGCGTCCGAGCCGAACTGCAGGTGCAGTCCGCCGACCGGAGGCGTCGTCACGGGATCGGAGGCCGCGCCCGCGGCCTCTGCGGGTCCGGCGGCGGCCAAGGATCCGGCGGCCGCCGCGCCCGCGCCGAGACCGGCGGCGAGCAGCAGCCTGCGCCGGCTGAGTTCGAAATCGGTTCCGCCGTCTGTTGCGGTCATGTCGGCCAGTCGCCCAAGGGTCGTCGAGGGACCTATCTCAGCTCTGCGACAGTTCGGCAAATCGGCGGATCTGGCGCCACGCCGGCGGCGGGCCAGCGGAGGGCCGCGAGCCCTATCGCACCCGGCCGCGACGATGCTAGCTTGGCGGTCCCCGATGCAGGTTGCGGCTGATAGGTGGGATCGCGGATGGACGAAGCGTTGCAAGTGCTCAACAGGATCGCCCGCGGCGTTGCGACGGATTCCTCGGCGGACATGGCCTGGATTCACGCCTTCACCACCGTCGGCTGGGTGGTCCAGGGTTCCGCCGGTCCCATCCTGACGCCGGAAGGCGTCCAGGGTCACCGCGACCTCGCGAGACCCCGGCCTCCGGGCTCCGATCGGCGCAGGCGTGCTCTGCAACTAGTGGATTGATCGGGACA
>PLEH01000221.1 GCA_003136395.1 Phenylobacterium sp. | reverse complement strand
TCCACTGGTGGTCGCCGGTGGCCTCGGCGAACATGTTGACCCGGGCTTGGTCGACCAGCACCCAGTCCGAAACGCCCACTTCGGTCCCAACCAGACCGGGCAGGTCCTTGATCTCCACCGGGTTCATCGCTTGCTCCCTAAAATTAATACGTCCGTTTGACCTCTAGCAGCCCCTACAGCCCCTGCGAAGCGTGGGACCAAATCTGCTCGGATCGGTTTCCCCGCCAGTTGCGCCGAAGTCCGCTGGGGCGGACTGGCGCCTTCAATCACCGCACTGGGGATCGGTCGCGCGGCCTTTTCTAACGGTGAAGTAGCATCCGTACTGAGAGTTTGCCTTTTGACACGAGCCGACTACGGAGCCTTTCACCGGGCTGCTTATGTCATTTCCGTAGATGCAATTCCCGACGCATTGCGTGGGATCGGTGCAGGCCCGGCCGCCATCTGGCAGAGCGATCTTGCAATAGTGTTCGTTGAACGGCCCGCGCGCCGAATGCCCGCCGCGAGCCCGACAGTTGTGCAATTGTCCTCCGTATTTCGTCGGAAGGCTCTCGGCGGCGAACAAAGGGCCCGCGACCAGGCCCGCGATGAAGATCGTCACGCCCGCAGCTGCCGCCAGCCGGTTCATTCCATCTCCCCCATTCGGATGTTCGCCTGAAGACTCACGCGATCCGTGCGCCGTCCTTGGCCCAGTAGGCGTCGCGAATCAGGCGCTTGTAGAGCTTGCCGGTGGCGTGGCGCGGCAGCTCGGCCATGAAGTCGATGACCCGGGGCGATTTCACGTGGCTGAGATGCTGGCGGGCGTAGGCCATCAGCTCGGCGCGCAGCTCGTCCCCGGCGTCGGCCCAGTCCATCGGCTGGATCACCGCCACGACCTTCTCGCCCATCTCCTCGTCGGGCGCGCCGACCACGGCGGCGTCGGCCACCTTGGGGTGGCCGATCAGCACGTTTTCAAGCTCCTGCGGATAGATGTTCACCCCGCCGGAGATGATCATGAAGCTCTTGCGGTCGGTGAGGTAGAGGTAGCCCTCCTCGTCGAGCCAGCCCACGTCGCCCAGCGTCGTCCACCCGTGCTTGTTGCGGCTCTCGGCGGTCTTGGCCGGGTCGCCGTGATATTCGAACTGGCCGCCGCCCTCGAAATATACCAGGCCCTCGGCGCGCGGCGGCAGGGGCTCGCCGTCCTCGTCGCAGATCTTCACCGCCGCCATCAGGCCACGGCCGACCGAACCCTTGTGAGCCAGCCACTCCTGGGAGTTGATGATGCAGAAGCCGTTGCCCTCGGTGCCGGCGTAGTACTCGTGCACGATGGGGCCCCACCAGGCGATGATCTGCTCCTTGACCGGCACCGGGCAGGGGGCGGCGGCGTGGAACACCGCCTTGAGCGAGCTCATGTCGTAGCGCTGGCGGGTCTCAGGCGGCAGTTTCAGCATGCGCACGAAGTGGGTCGGCACCCACTGGGCCGTGGTGACCTTGTACTGCTCGATGAAGCGCAACGCGTCCTCGGCGTCGAAACGCTCCATGAGGATCACCGTGCCGCCCATGGCCTGGACCGCGGTCGACCAGCCGAGCGGGGCGGCGTGGTAGAGCGGCGCCGGGGATAGGTAGATGGAGTCCGGCGTCCAGCCGTAGAGCGCCATCCCAAGGTTCGCGAGCGGGTTGGGCTGGTCGATGGAGGTGTCGACCGCCCCCTCCGGGGCGATCCGCTTGACGCCCTTGGGCCGGCCCGTGGTGCCGGAGGAATAGAGCATCGGCCGCCCGGCGGACTCGTCGGCGATGGGCGTGGTCGGCATGACCGCGCGGGCGTCCTCCAAGCTCTTGAAGGGGCCCGCCGTTCCGCCGACCATGTAGAGCGCGACGCCGGGGATCATCGGGGCGACGGCCAGCGCCGTCTCGGCGGTCGCCGCCGAAGCGATGAACACCTTCGCCTCGCAGTCCTTGACGATGTACTCGACCTCGCCGGTGGTGAGCTTCGAGGAGAGGCAGGTATAACGCAGGCCCGAGCGCTGGGCCGCCCAGATGACCTCGTAGTAGCGCGGGTGGTTGTCGATGAAGAAGGCGACGGAATCGCCGGTCTGGAGCCCGAGGCTCCGGAACAGGTGCGCGCCCTGGTTCGACCGCGCGTCGAGCTCGCCGTAGGTCACCGTCTCGCCGGAATAGGCCATGATGTAGGCCGGCTTGTCGGGATGGGTCCTGGCGTGGGCCGAGGGGTGCATGGTCTTCCTCCGCGTGGCGCGCGCCGCCCGGTTCGATCCGGGGAGCCACGCCGCCAACTTATCTTCGTTCAGTCGCTATAGCGGGCCTTGACCTACCGTCCGTCAAGCAGTCCGCACTTCCCTTCATCATTCAAATGTTCTTGTTTTGTTCTTGACCATTGGACCGCGCCATGGCATCCTGCGTCCTTGAGGTGGGGGGACTTCATGGCTCGAATGATCGACCCGTCGGAGCTTGAGGGCGACGACCTTGTCAATTGGTACCGGCGTTCACCCGCCGTGGTGGACGCTGAACGGGAGGCGGCTCGACAAGACCAGTACAACGCGTTTGTGAACAGCATCGGCGGGGCGTCCGAGCCTCAGGATGACTCGGCGGAGTCTCCGTTGCCAGACGACGGCGCAGTCCGGGCGGACTCGAACCAATTGCGATCAGACGGCGTCGATTCCAGCGACGGCGACACAGGTCTAGAGCAGGCCAGGTACTTCCGCCCCTTTGCGGCCCCCGTGATGGCGCCTCCGGTACTGGAGCCTCCATCCGGCCTTCGTGTCGCGCCGCCGCTGGACGCCCGCGGGTCGGCCCCAATCGGAGCGCCGGCGTCGGGCTTCTTCGGTCAGCATACGTACTTGAACACGCTTGGCGGCTATTACACCGACCTGCCGAGCCCGCTGAACATCGTCCACGCGACCCCGACCGGTTGGTGGGACATCAGTGACGGACGCCGTGTGCAGTCGGACGAGGTGGAGCGGATCTATGCGGAGCAAAAGCGGCGGCTAAAGGGGCAGGACGATGCGGCGCCGGCGGCCCGCATGCGGGTGGTCGACAATTGGCAGGACGGCCAAGTCCCCAGCGTGGATCAGGTGGAGAAGGGCGAGCGCGAGCTTGATCCCACCTGCGCTCCGAATGGAGGCTGGGAGCGAGATCCGAATTTCAACAGCTACTCCGATCGCTCCAGGCAGTACGAAACCCAGATCACGCATGCCCCCGGCCTCGACTACGTCGTCCGCAATCCGGGGCAGCCACCTGTGAAATTTGACGGGTGCGCCGTCTGGGACCCTCGGCATCCTTTGCTTGAGGCGAAGGGGCCGGGATATGCCGCGCTGCTACCTAAGTCCCTGGAATGGGGGTTCTATGGCAACATGTTGAGGGGCGCAGTCGACCAGGCTGACCGTCAGGCGCAGGTGGCGCGCGACCGGCGGATCGAGTGGCACATCGCGGAGCCGGGGGCCGTCAAGTTCTTCCGGGACGCGACTTTTCCGGAGCGGCCGCCAATTTTCATCCAGCAGACTCCGGCGCGCTAGGATGGCTTTCGCGGACGAACCCGTTGATTACTCCGGCCGCCGTTTCGAATGCGGCTGGTCGGATCGACGCCAGACGGCTGCCGATATCGCCGATCAGATCATCCGGTTGGCGCAGCGGCTTGCAACTATCGATCCAGCTTACGGCCGCATCTGCCCAGATCCGGGAATGCGGAGATTCCGCCCAGGTGACCTAGGCCCCATTGTGGATATGGACCCGGCGGAGTTTGTCGACTTGATCGACAACCATGGTCGGTTCGATCCACCCAAGGCCCCAGCGCCGGTCAGTCCCAGAGGGTTCAACCTGCTATATCGCAACGACCTGAAGGGCATTGACCCCTCATTCCTGTCGCTATCGGTCCGAGCCGGCCGTTATGGGCAGGGCCCTGTCGAAAACAGGATCGGGCTTAGGCCAGATGCGAAGCATGAGCTCTGGCAAGACATTGGGCGGGGGATAGAAGTCCTGGAGGCAATGGTTGAAACCTGGGAACCCGAGTGGGTGTGCGCTTACGCATTGGTGGACTTTGAATCTGAAGATGACGGGATAGACTCCAGGGCCCGTCCCTGGCTTGCGTGGACGGCCAGGCCGCTGAGACCTAGGCCCAACCCGCCATATGTCCGGCTGTATCCTGCTCCGTTCCCGCTGGATCATGCGGGGCCACCGGCCGAGGTGCGGCCGTGGCTTGGCGGCGAACTGTGCATCTGGCCCTAGGACGAAGAGGCCCCAACGCCTCTTGACCGCCGCACCGTCATGGGAGCGGAACTGATGGTGACGCAAGCCAACACCAGAGGAAACGCCCCGTGGCCCAGCCGATCTTTGAGACCCTGCTCTACGCCGTGGAGGACGGGGTCGCGACCGTGACTCTGAACCGGCCGGAGAAGCTGAACGCCTTCAACACCCAGATGATGAACGACATGATCGCGGTGTTCGACGAGACCGACCGGGACGACGCGGTGCGCGTGGTCATCGTCACCGGGGCGGGACGGGCGTTTTGCGCCGGGGCGGACCTCTCGGCCGGGGCCCAGACCTTCAACTACGATGCGCGCAGCGCCGAGGATCGGGCTGCGCGCCAGCGGGACGGGGTGCAACGCGACGGCGGCGGCCTTCTGACCCTGCGCATCTTCGAGAGCCTGAAGCCGGTGATCGCGGCGGTGAACGGCGCGGCGGTGGGCGTGGGCGCGACCATGCAGCTGGCCATGGACATCCGGCTGGCCTCCACCGAGGCGCGCTACGGCTTCGTGTTCGCGCGGCGGGGCTTGAATCCGGAGGCGGCCTCCTCCTGGTTCCTGCCGCACCTCGTGGGCGTCCAGACGGCGCTGGAGTGGTGCTACACCGGGCGGATATTCCCGGCGCAGGAGGCCTTCGACCGCGGCCTGGTGCGCTCGCTGCATGCGCCGGAGGACCTCTTGCCGGCGGCCAGGGCGCTCGCCCGCGAGATCGCCGACAACGCCGCGCCGGTGTCTGTGGCGCTCACCCGTCAGCTGATCTGGCGCATGGCCGGCGCCGCGCACCCGATGGAGGCCCATCGCGCCGACAGCCGCGGCATCCAGGCTCGCGGCAAGTCCGGCGACGCCCGTGAAGGGGTGACCTCGTTCCTGGAGAAGCGCCCCGCGAACTTCCCCGACCGGGTATCCAGCGAACTGCCCGACATCTGGGCGCAGTGGCAGGCCCCGGATTTCCGCTGACGAGGCCGACTTTGGGTGAGTCGCGGCTAGGTAGATCGGCCACGGCTTACTGCGTCAAACCGGTTCTTTGAACTCAACAGCCTGTTTCGGACTGGATTGTTGCGCCACTTAGGCGAAATCAGCTCTATTTCTATGCTTGTGCGCTGGATAAGTTCGCTATAATCACAGCGCTACTGATCTTTTGAATCAATCCAGCGCCCGCCAATGGCGCGGTTCCTATGGAAAACAAGAATGGATGAGAAGTCGGAAGTCATCGAGATGACGGCGGATATTGTCTCCGCCTATGTGGGCAACAACTCGGTTACGGCGGCTGATCTGCCGGGCCTGATCCAGAGCGTGCACCGGGCGCTGGCCGGGATCTCCTCGGGCAGCGATGTGGCGGAAGCCGCGCCGAAGGAGCCCGCGGTGCCGATCCGCCGTTCGATCACCCCCGACTTCCTGGTCTGCCTGGAAGACGGGCGCAAGTTCAAGTCGCTGAAGCGGCACCTGCGCACCAAGTACAACATGAGCCCCGAGGAATATCGCGCCAAGTGGGGTCTGCCGAAGGACTATCCGATGGTCGCGCCGAACTACGCCAAGGCGCGTTCGGACCTGGCCAAGCAGATGGGTCTCGGCCAGGGCGGCCGTCAGGCTCCGCGCAAGAAGCGCTAGGCCGGCCCGCTTCGGCGGATCTGGTCCTAGGATTTCGGGACGCCCGCCGCTTCGGCGGGCGTTTCCGTTTGGGGCCCCCGATTGCGATTGAGCCGGGCCCGAAACTCGGCTTTGAAGGCGCATGGCCAGTTCCGACACCAAGACCCTGCAGACGCGCCACGGGCCGATGCTGGCGCTGGCCGGCGACCGTTACATCACCGGCTCGCTGGAGCTTTACGGCGAGTTCAGCCAGGGCGAGTGGGAACTCTTCGCCCAGGTGGTGAAGCCCGGGATGACGGTGGTCGAGGTGGGCGCGAACATCGGCTCCCACTCGGTGGCCCTGGCGCGCGCCTGTTTCCCCGGACCGCTCTATCTCTTCGAGCCGCAGCAGCGCGTGTTCCAGATCCTGTGCGCCAACCTGGCCCTCAACGGGATCGGCAACGCCATCGCCTATCCGGAGGCCTGCAGCGACCAGGCCGGCCAGGTGGTTGTGCCGCCGCTGGACTATGGCGCGGCGTTCAACTTCGGCGGCGTGTCGGTGCTGGTCGACGCGGAAGGCGTCCGGGGCATGAGGGTGCGCGCGACCCCGCTGGACAGCCTGGACCTAGAAGCCTGCCATGTCCTGAAGATCGATGTGGAGGGGTTCGAGGCGCAGGTGGTGCGCGGGGCGGCCGAGACGATCCGGAAATTCCGGCCGCTGCTCTATGTCGAGAACGACCGGGCCGCCCTGCAGCAGGAGCTGATCACGCTGATCGCCGGCATGGACTACCGGCTCTACTGGCACACGCCGCCGCTGTTCCGGCCCGACAATTTCAACGGCCGCGCCGAGAACGTCTTCCCGAACATCGTCTCGGTGAACATGCTGTGCATTCCCGCCGAGCGGAACACCGTGGTCACGGACCTGGACCTGATCGATCCGGACAACTGGACATCGCCGGTGCGGGTTTCGCGCTGAAACGCCCATTCCCGGGAAAATCGCCGTCCGTTAACCCTTTTCCGCTTGCCGCCGATTCGCTTGATCGGCGATAACTGATTTGTTGTGAATCCAACTGGTTGTCGGGGCATCTGCACATGGCGGCGCAGATCGGGGCGCCCGGCGCGGCAGTACGCGCGCACGAGGAGCTTTTCGCCTATTGGGCGTCTCTCAGAGACGGCTCCCGGCTGCCTGGCCGACACCATCTCGACCCGGCGCCGATCAAGCGTCTCCTGCCCACCGTCAGCCTGATCGACGTCTTTGCCGACCCCCAGGAATTCCGCATGCGGCTGGCCGGCACCGGTCTCTACGGCGTCTATGGCCGCGAGATCACCGGCAAGCGGCTCAACGACATCTACAACACCGCCGCGGCCGACTACTGGCGGGTCGAACTGGGCAAGGTGGTGGCCGAGCGGCGCCCGGCGGTGGGGGTGCACAACCTCGCCTGGCGCGGCGCCTCGCACCTGTCGATCCTGTGGCTGCGCCTGCCGCTGGCCTCCGACGGCCGGGAGGTCGACATGATCCTCGGCCTCGACGCCGTGGTCGGCATGAGCCAGACGCAGAGCGGAATCCGGGCGGCCTAGGCGCCCGCCGCCTCCGCGTCGCGGCGGATACGTCCCACCATGGACGCCAATCCATTCGACCGCTGCTGCGATAACGCGCCCTTGAGGCCGAGGGCCTCGAAGGCGGCGGGCGCGTCAAAGGCGAGGATCTCGGCGGGCTTGCGGCCTGAGAACAGGCGCAGGACGATGGCGATCAGGCCGCGGACGATGTGGGCGTCTGAGTCGCCCCGGAAGGTCACGGTCCCGTCGGGGTGGGGCTCGGTCACCAGCCACACCTGGCTGGCGCAGCCGCGCACCTTGTTGGCGTCGGAGCGTTCGGCGTCGCTGAGCGGCGCCAGGTCGCGGCCCAGGTCGATCACGTAGCGGTAGCGTTCTTCCCAGTCGCCCAGGACCTCGAACTCAGCGGAGAGCTCGGCGAGTTCGTCTTCGATCGTTGCGGAAACCGCGGCGTCCATGGCGGCGACTTAGGCGCGACCAGCCCGGTGCGCAACTAGGCGATCTTCAGACGGACCCTGGCGCTCATGCCCTTGCCGGGCGCGGAGGTGAGCCGCAGGCGCGCGCCCATGGCCCGGCAGGTGAGCTCGCAGATCGGCAGGCCGAGTCCCGCGCCCTCCACCCGGCGGACGAGCGCGTTCTGGCCCTGCTCGAAGGGCCGCATCAGCCTGGCCAGGTCGGCGGGGTCGACGCCCTCGCCGTCGTCCTCGACGAAGACGCAGAGATGGCCGTCACGGAGTTCGGTGCGGACGCGCACCTCGCCGCCGTCGGGCGCGAACATGGCGGCGTTCTGCAAAAGGTGGGTGAACACGGTGCGAAGACCCCAAGGGTCGGCCAGCACAAGCGGCAGCTCGGCGTGCTCGGCGACGACCGGGCGGACGCCGCGGGTGAAGTCGCCGGCGGCGCCGGCGATGGCGTCATCGAGGGCGGGCTCCACCGCCTCGGGGCGGACGTCGAGTTCAAGCCCCTCCAGGCGGCCGATCTCCAACACCTGGTTGACCAGCTTCAGGAGCTTCTTGCCGCTGCCGCGAATGATCTCGGCGTATTCCTTGTACTGCGGCGCGCCCAGCGGGCCGTAGAGCTCGGCCGAGAGGATCTCGGAGAAACCGAGGATCGAATTGAGCGGGGTGCGCAGTTCGNNGCGCAGGAAGGCGTGCTTCTGCTCCTCGATCGCCGAGGCGGTCTTGCGCCGCGGGCGCCGGTCGGCGGCCGCCGCTGGCGGGGCGTCGGCGGAGGGGGCCGCTGCGGGCATAGGAGGCGTCGCGCCTTCGTTCCAGGAGGCCGCATTGTCGGCTGGCGCGCTAAAGAATTCCTTTCGGTCGCGCGGGTCTTTTTGGGGTTCTCGCGGGAGCGCCGGTCGCGTGGGAGGCGAGCGCCCTTACGTGGACTCACCGCGCAGGCTAAGCTGCCCGACCATGTCCGGCGCACAGATGACCCAGGTTTGACGCTGATCAGCTCCCACAGACGCCCCAAAGGACGCCTGGGCCACCGCGCGGCGGCCGGCGCCGAGCGGCGTTTCGCCGTAA
>PLEH01000201.1 GCA_003136395.1 Phenylobacterium sp. | reverse complement strand
GCGGGCCGGGGGACGGGACGTCCCCGCCGCGCAGAGGCATGCGGCTGAGACGAAGCGGGCGAGCGCGGCCGGAGCGGCGTCGCGCAGCGCCGCGCGGGAGATGGCGATGCCGCCGTCGATGTCCGCGCCGCAGGCCAGGGCGAGCGTGCTGGCCGAGGCGGTGGCCCGGGCGGCCGGCGGCATGGCGCCGCGACCGAGCGCCTGCCGCGCGCGGGGCCGCGCATAGGTCGCGTCCTCATTGGCCGGGTCATCGATCCAGCGCTCGCCGCGGGCCGTCAGCCATTCGCGGATTTCGGCGCGGCGCAGGCTCACCAGGGGCCGCAACAGGAAGACCCCGCGGCGCTGCGGCCACGCCGGGGACGGCGCCCATTCGCGCGCCTCCGGCGTCGTCGAGCCGGCCTCCCGCATCAGCCTGGCTTCCAGGGCGTCGTCGGCCGTGTGGCCCATGAGGATCACCCGCGCGCCGGCCGCGCGGGCGGCCTCGGCCAGGAGGGCGTGGCGCGCGGTGCGGGCGGCGGCGGGCAGGCCGGCGGCTGGTTTCGCGCCCGTCCAGGCGAGCGCGCGGAAGGGGTGGCCCAGGCGTCTGGCGGTGGCGGCGCAGGCGGCGGTCCACGCCGCGCTCTCGGCCCGAAGTCCATGGTCGACGGTCAGCACGGTGAGGCGGCGTCCTGCCGATCGCGCCCACTCGGTGGCCGCCAGCAACAGGGCGAGCGAATCGCCGCCGCCGGACAGGGCCACGGCCAGGGGGCGCGGCCCGCCCGGCAGAAGACGGCGGTCAAGAACCGCCCCGACCGTCTTTTCGAGGTCGGTTGCAGCGGACGCCCTGGCGCTCGCTACGTACACTTCGCCTGGAGGCGAACGGTCGCCGCGCGGCTGGTGACCGCGGCCGGCGCCTTGGGATACTTACGGTTCAACTCCGTGAGCGTCTGGCAGGCGTCGCCGGGCTTCTTCAGCTGCACCAGGGCGCGGGCGAGCTCCACGACCGCGTCGGGCGCCCAGGCTGTCTGCGGCCAGCCGCGGATCGCGCCGATGAAGGCGCCGGCGGCCTTCACATAGTCGCCGCGAACGCTGAGCGTCTTGCCCCACCAGTAGCGCGCCTCGGCCGTGCGGGGCGTGTCCGGATAGGCGGTGACATAGGCGCTGAAGGCGCCTTCGGCAGCGTCATAGTCGCCGCTCAACATCAGTTGCCGGGCCTTGGTGAAGGCCTCGGCCGCCGCGGCCTTCGGGTCGGCCGCCGGCGGGGGCGGCTCGGGGGCCGCGGGCGGGATGGCCGCCGCGGCCACGGCTTCCGCAGCCTTCTGCTCGTCCGCGGTCAGCCGGTCGCTCAGCGCCTTCACCTGGCCGCGCAAGGCGGTGTTCTCGCGCCGGGCCTGATCGAGTTCGTGGGTTGTCGCCTCCAGCGAGCCGTTGAGCCTGGTCAACGTCCCCTCGAGGTCGGCGATCCTGGTGGATAGGTCGGCCAGGCGCGCGTCGGTGTCGGCCGGCTCGACCACCACCGGGGCGCCGGTCTTCTGGGCCTTGAAGACGATGTCGCGCAGCTCGCGGACGACCTTCTCCATCCGGTCCACGCGCTTGGCGTCGCGCGCGTCCAGCGGATCATCCATCGGCGTCTGGGCGAAAGACGGGACCGCGACCAGGGCGACCGCGGCCGCGGCGCCCAGGATACGCAACACAGGGCGCCGTCGGCCGGTCATCATTGCATCCGCGCGCCGCTGACGATGGCGGTGTGAGCGTTGCGGTTGTGGGCCTCGGCCTGTTCGCCGGCGCCGGGGTCGATCGGCTTTTCCTTGCCGTAGGAGACGGTTGTGATCCGGCCGGCCGCCACCCCGTGAGCGATCAGGTATTCGCGCACCGCGTTGGCGCGCCGGGCGCCGAGCGCCAGGTTATATTCCTGGGTGCCGCGTTCGTCGCAATTGCCCTCCAGCCGCACCTGGACGGCGGGATAGCGCTTCAGCCACGTGGACTGGGCCTCAAGGATGGGGCCGGCGTCATCGCGCACCGAATATTTGTCGTAGTCGAAGTAGACGCGGTCCCCGACGTTGATCGCGAAGTCGCGCTCGGAGCCGGGCAGGGCGTTCTGGGTCACCGGCTCGGTGCGCGGCGGCGCGGTGGGCCCGCGGGGCTCCGGCGCGCGCTGGGCGACCGGCGGGGCGGTGGTCGCCGTCGGATAGGACGGCTTGTGGGCGCAGGCGGCGAGCGTGAGCGCCGCGCCGGCGATGAGTGTCAGGCGCAGAGCGCTCCCGGGGTTGCGGATCGTGACCATGGATAGCGTCTCCTTTGAGGTTCGCGCCGACGGCGCATTATGAATTTCTTATGTCAAGCGATGTCGCGCAAGCTTAGTTCAACAGGGGCGACCAGGCCGGGTCGGAGCCGGCGCCCGGATAGGGCATGGGCTGCAGGAAGCGGCCGGTGATATCGACGCTCCACAGCTTGCGGCCGCCGCCGCCCGACTCGCGACAGAACATGATCACCCGGCCGTTGGGCGCCCAGGCGGGGCTCTCGTCCATATAGCTGGAGGTCAGGATCCGTTCGTCCGTGCCGTCGGGCTTCATCACCCCGATGTGGAACTCCCCGCCCGTCTGTTTGGTGAAGGCGATGTAGTCACCGGTCGGGCTCCAGACGGGGGTGTTGTAGCGGCCGGCCTGGAAGGTGACGCGCTTCGGGTTCGAGCCGTCGGCGCCCATGATGTAGATCTGCGGCGATCCCGACCGGTCGGATTCGAAGACGATCTTCGTCCCGTCCGGCGAGAAGGAGGGCGAGGTGTCGATGGCCGGGTCGGTGGTCAGCCTGGCCGTCGCATGGTTCTTCAGGTCCATCACGAAGATGTCGCTGTTGCCGGCGCGCTCTACGGAGAAGGCGACCTTGGCGCCGTCCGGCGAAAACCGCGGGGCGAAGACCATGCCCTTGAAGTCCCCGAGGCTCTCGCTGCGGGCGGTGTCCAGGTTGAGCAGGTAGATCTTCGAGCCCTGCGGCCGCAGCTCCATGTAGGTGATCTCCTGGCTGGTCGAGGAGAACCGGGGCGTCATGATGATCGCCGAGCCGTCGGTGAGGTAGGAGGGGTTGGCGCCGTCCTGATCCATGATCGCCAGGCGCTTGGTCCGCGACCCCCGTCCGCCGGTTTCGGCGACGAAGATGATGCGGGTGTCGAAGTAGCCCTTCTCGCCGGTCAGCTGCTGGTAGACGGCGTCGGAAATCTTGTGGGCGATGTGGCGCCAGCTCTCCGCGCTGCCCTCCATGTGCGTGCCGAGGAGCTGCTTCTCCTGGGCGACGTCCCAGAGGCGGAAGTCCACCTGCAGCCGGTCGCCCACCGCCGTCGCCTGGCCATTGAGCAGCGCCTGGGCGTTGATCTGCTTCCAGGCCGGGAAGCGCGGCACGATCGCCGAATTGAGGTCGCGCTCGATGAAGCTCGCCGGGTCGAGGGGGCGGAACAGGCCCGAGCGCGCCAGGTCGGCGCTGACCACGCCGGCGATGTCGGAGCCCACCTGGCCGCCGCCGAAGGCCGGAAGCGCGATCGGCAGGGGCTGGACGTCGGCGCGGTTGACGTTGACCTCGATGTCGGCGCGGGCCGCGGCGGGCGTCAGGAGCGCCGCGGCGGGAACAGAGCCCAGGCCGAGAAGCAGGGTTCGCTTTGAGAAGGTCCAGGCGGTGGTCATCGGGAACAGGCCTCTCGGGCGTTGAAGGTGACCGCGACCTGCTGGCCGTAGAATTCGCGGGGCAGGCTGCGGTAGGGCGCGGCGGCGTAGACCGCGCTGAGCGCGCGTTGGGCGGCGGTTTCGGAGACCGGGGTCTGGGCGCTCTTGATCTCCGACCTCGGCCGGTTTCCCGGCTGGTCGACCACCTGACCCCCGGCGCCGATCGTGAAGGTGACCCGCACCTGGACGTCACGGCCGCCCTCGACGTCACAGTTCGGATTCCAGCGCCGCTGCAGCTCGTCCTGCAGGCCGCTGATCGCCGCCGCCGAGACGCCGGTCCCGAGCGCCGGACGCGCCTGCGCGGCGGTCTCCGGACGGGCCGAGCCCTTGGGCGCCGAGGACGGCTTGGGCGGCGCGGCCTTGGCCATCTTCGACACCGCGGCGGAGAGGGCGTCGAGGTCGAGGCTCTTCTCCGGCTTGGCCGGCGGGGCGGGTTTCACCGGCGCAGGGGCGGGAATCGGCTTCACGACCTTCGGCGTGGGCGTGGGGATCGGCTTCGGCGGCGGCGCGGCCTTCGGCTGTGGGGCCGGCGGCGTGGAGGGCAGCGGGGCCTGGGGGATCGGCTCGTCGGCGAGTGCGGTCTGCTCGACAGGCGCCTGTTCGGCCTCGCGAACGTCGGTGGCCGGCGCCTTGGAGACGATGGTCACCGGCACGACCGAGCCCACCTTCAGGTCGCGGCTGAAGTTCCAGGAGACCAGCAGCAGGACGGCGACGGTCGTGTGCAGCAGCACCGACCCCATCAAGGCTGGCGAGAGCTCCCGGCGGGTCACGGCGTGACGGGCCCCGCAGGCTTGGGTTCGGCCGGCTTGGCGCCGGGCGAGGGGCCGCCGGACGAGGGGCCGCCGGTGTCGGTGATCAGGTTGATCGCGCTGAAGCCGGAGGTGGAGAGCGCCGCCATCACCTGGGCGACGATAGCGTAGGCGGCCTTGCCGTCGGCGCGGACGAAGATGGGCTTGCTGTGGTCGGGGCCGGCCATCTCTCGCAGCCGGGGCGCGAGGACGCCGAAGGGGATCTCGTCCTCCTTGACGAAGATCTGGCCATTGGCGCGGATGGAGACGGTGAGCGGCTCGGTCTGGTCCTGCAGGGCCCCGGCCTCGGTCTTGGGCAGGTCGACGGGCACGCCGACCGTCAGCAGGGGCGCGGAGATCATGAAGACGATGAGCAGGACCAGCATCACGTCGACCAGCGGGGTGACGTTGATTTCCGAGAGCGCGCCGCGCCGGCCGCGTCCGCCGCGGCGCCGGCGGCCCCGGCCGCCGCTGGCCGCGAAGGCGTCATTGGCGGAAAGCGCCATGGCTCAGACCTTCTCCGCCAGCCGCCGCTGTATGGCGGTGGAGAGGTCGTCGGCGAAGCCCTCGAGCCGGCCCGAGAACTTTCCGGCGGCGGTAGAGAAGGCGTTGAACGCGATATAGGCCGGGATGGCGGCGACGAGGCCGATGGCGGTGGCGAACAGCGCCTGGGCGATCGAGGGCGCGACGACGGCCAGCGAGGTGTTCTTCTGGATGGCGATCGACTGGAAGGCGTTCATGATACCCCACACCGTCCCGAACAGCCCAATGAAAGGTGAGGCGGTGGCGACGATGGCCAGGGAGCCCAGGCCCTCCTCGATGCGGGCGGACTCGCGGGCGATGGCGGCGTCCAGGACCCGGTCGATGCGCTGGATCAGGAAGGCGGCCTGGGTGTCGGTGGCCAGGCCCTTGTTGCGGGCGTCGCGCCACTCCTTGAGCGCGCCCTGCAGCATGCGCGGGAGCGCATGGCGGGGCCGTTCGCCGGCCGCCGCGGCGACCTCCTCCAGGCTCTTGCCCGACGCGATGGAGTCTTCGAAGGCGTTGGCCTGCTTGTTGAGGCCCGCGAAGCGGAACGACTTGTCGAGGATCACCGTCCAGGACCAGAGCGAGGCGCCGCCCAGGCCCAGCATGACGGCCTTCACGACCCAGTCGGCTCGCATGAACAGGACGAAGAAGTTGAAGCTCTCGGGCGTGACGGCGGTCGGGTCCATGCGGTCCAAGGGCTCCGGGATCAGGGGCGGCGAAAGCGGGAAAGGACGGTGGTGAAGGTTCGCGGTGGCGATCTTATGGCGGCGGCGCAAATAGGGGCTTCAGCGCCTCGGCGAGGCCCGGCGGCGGTTTGCGCGCGCGGCCTTTCAGGTCGATGCAGGCGGCCTCGACCTGGGCGGTGGCGATCACCTCCTCGCCGCGGGTGATCCGTTGGCTGATGAACAGGCGCGGCCCCTTGGCGGTGTCGTAGGTCGTGCGCACCAGCAGCGCGTCGTCGATGCGCGCGGCGCGTTTGAAGTCGATGGTCATGCGGGTGATCGTGAAGGCGGCGGGATCGGGCCGCTCCAGGAGGGCGGAATGGCTGACGCCCACCAGACGGAAGAAGTCGCTCCGTCCACGTTCGAAATAGCGAAGGTAGTTGGCGTGGTAGACCACGCCGGTGAAGTCGGTGTCCTCGTAATAGATGCGAACCGGCAGCTGATGCTCGCGACCGACCAGCCAGCCCGCTGACGGCTCGCCCTCACTCATCGAACAGGTCCCCGGGCTGGGCCTGGCCCGCTGTCTTGGGGGCGGTCATGCCGAGGTGGCCGTAGGCCTTGGCGCAGGCCATGCGGCCGCGCGGCGTGCGCTGGATGAAACCTTGCTGCAACAAAAAGGGCTCGATGACGTCCTCGACGGCGTCGCGGGCCTCGGCGATGGCGTAGGCCAGCGTCTCCACGCCGGCCGGACCCCCGGCGTAGTTCTCGATGAGGGCGCGCAGGTAGCGGCGGTCGAGCGCATCCAGGCCCATTTCGTCGACATCCAACCGGGCCAGGGCGGACGCCGCCGCCTTGCGGTCGATGAGGTCGGTGCCGTCGGACGCGGCGAAGTCGCGGACCCGGCGCAGCAGCCGGCCGGCCACGCGCGGCGTGCCGCGGGCCCGCTCGGCGATCTCGGCGGCGCCCTCGGGGTGGAGGTTCAGGCCGAGCTTGCCCGCCGCCTGGGTCAGGACCTTCTGCAGCTCGGCGGGCGTGTAGAACTCCAGCCGGATCGGGATGCCGAAGCGGTCGCGCAGCGGCGTGGCCAGGAGGCCCGCGCGCGTCGTCGCGGCGACGAGCGTGAAGGGCGCAAGATCGATGCGGATGGAGCGCGCCGAGGGCCCCTCGCCGATCATCAGGTCCAGCACATGGTCCTCCATGGCCGGATAGAGGATCTCTTCGACGTTGGCCGGCAGGCGGTGGATCTCGTCGATGAACAGGACGTCGTTGGGCTCGAGGTTGGTGAGGATGGCGGCGAGGTCGCCGGCCTTGGCCAGCACGGGGCCGCTGGTGGCGCGGAAGTTCACCCCCAGCTCGCGGGCGATGATCTGGGCCAGCGTCGTCTTGCCGAGGCCGGGCGGCCCGAACAGCAGGACGTGGTCCAGCGCCTCGGCGCGCGCCTTGGCGCCGGCGATGAAGACGCGCAGGTTCCCCTTGGCCTGCTCCTGGCCGACGAATTCGCCGAGCGTCTGGGGGCGCAGCGCCTTGTCGGGCGGCTCGAGCGGCGCGGGTTCGCCGGAGACGAGGCGGGTCATGGATGGCCTCGATGCCGTGCGGCGCTGGGATTTTTCACCGCCCGAGCTCCTGCAGGGCCGCCTTGATCAGGGCGGGCGCTTCGGCGTCGTCGCCCATCCGCAGGCTGGCCTGTTCCACCACGCGGCGCGCGGCGGGTTCGGCGACGCCCAGGCCCATGAGGGCGGCGACCGCCTCGCCGGTGGGCGAGGCCTTGGCGGGCGTCGCGGGCTGGGCCCCGGCATGAAAGGCGGCCACGATCCCGTCGCCGATGGGCTTGTCCTTCAGTTCGGTGACGATGCGCAGGGCGAGCTTGGGGCCGACGCCCTGGGCGCGGGCGACGGCGGCCTGGTCGCCGCGCTGGGCTGCGGCGGAGAGCTCGGCGGGCGGCATCACGTCGAGGACGGCGAGCGCCGCCTTTGGGCCGACGCCCTGGATGGTCTTCAGCATGACGAAAGCCCGGCGCTCGGTCTTGTCGAGGAAGCCGTAGAGGGTCATGCCGGTCTGCTCGCCCCACTGGCTTTCGATGTGCAGGGTGGCGGTCTCGCCGGTCCCGGGCAGGCGCCCCAGCGTGCGCGAGCCGCAGCGCACCACATAGCCGACCCCGGCCACGTCGATCAGGGCCTCTTCCTCGCCCACCTCGGCGACCACGCCCCACAGCCGCCCGATCATCTGGCGCCCCCGGCACGGCCCACGCCGCTCCGCGGCTGGGTTGACTGGGGATGACGGGTCAAATTGTGAATGTCGTTCAGCATCTGTTCCAGACTTCCGTAAACCGCGTCGGCCCGCTTGAAAATCGAGAACGTCTCGCGATCATCCGAAGGGTTTCCGGCCCTCTCGATAACCAAACTCTTTGACAACAGCGGTTTGCAGCCTAGCGGTGCGACGGCGCGGGGATGGACGAGTTCCAGGGCGGGGCGTCGAGGCCGCTCATGTCGGTCGGGCAATAGGTCCCGCAGCCGCAGAGCAGCAGGGCGGTCGCGGCGAGGATCAGAGCGCGCATGCGGCGAAGCTGCGCCTTGGGCCGGGGCGGAAATGGGGCGGTTTGACACTCCCCTGATCCGCTCGTCCCCGCGAAGGCGGGGACCCAAGCTGAGTCCGAGGATAGACGCCGCGTTCGTGAAATCCGCAAGTCCGTATGGGTCCCCGCCTTCGCGGGGACGAGCGGAAAATAGAAATCAGAATCCCGAACTAAGCCGCGCCGAGATAGCTCCGCGCGCGGCGCGCATGGGCGTGGGCGATGGCCACGGCGAGCGCGTCGGCGGCGTCGGCCGTGGTGTCGCCCGCCGTGGGCAGCAGGCGGCGGATCATGAAACCCACCTGGGCCTTATCAGCGGACCCCGTCCCCACCACAGCCTTCTTGACCACGGTGGCGGCGTACTCGGCGACGCTCAGCCCCGCCCGCGCCGGCGCGATCAGGCAGCAGGCCCGGGCATGGCCGAGCTTGAGCGCCGAGGCGGCATTGTTGTTCATGAAGGTCTCCTCCACCGCCGCCTCGTGCGGGGCGTGCAGGACGATGACCTCGGCGATGGCGTCGAAGAGGATCAGGAGCCGCTCGGCGAAGGGGAGCGTGTCCTTCGGCGCGATCACCCCGTGGGCGATGTGGGTCAGCCGCGCGCCCTCGATGGCGATGACCCCCCAACCCGTGCGGCGCAGGCCGGGGTCGAGGCCGAGGATCCGGAGCGGGAGGTGATTCGGCGCGTTCATCGTCTGTTCCAGTGTGGACCAGCCAGAGATGAGGTGGAAGGGTTGAGGAAGGATGAGCGGGGCTTGTCACGGGAACCCATGATCTCCGTGTTGAAGGGTGCGCGCGGCGGCGCCCTTGGTCATTCTGCGCGACGGAGATCCTGGGTCCCCGGGACAAGCCCGGGGATGACG
>PLEH01000232.1 GCA_003136395.1 Phenylobacterium sp. | reverse complement strand
CGGGCGATCTCGATCTCGTCCAGCGCCAACACATTGATCAGCGCCGCGGGCGCCCACTCGACGGTGGACAGCTTCTCGGCCAGGCGCTTGCGGATCTCCCGCTCGGCGCCGGCCACCAGGCCCAGAAAGATGGAATTCAGCAGGGCCTGGATCTGCGGAGAGACCATGGCCGGCGCGCCATCGCCGGCGTCGCATAGTTCCACAATCCCCAGCAGCAGGCGCTCGCGGTCTGCGGGCGCACGGCTCTTGGCGAGTTCCAGCAGGCTTTCGCTGCTCATCGCGACGCTCAAGCCTGTCCCTCCATTCTGTCGGTGAGGCTAGGGAAGCGAAAATGCGCGGTCGGGGTGAAAACATGTTTAAACCCCGCGAAAGAATGTTCGGTAGGGATGTCATGGCCGATCCGCTGATCCTCGCCCTGGACCAAGGGACCACCAGCACCCGGGCGATCTTGTTCGACGCCAGGGGCCGCGCACTGGCCGAAGCCGGCCGGCCGCTGGAGCAGTTCTACCCCGCAGACGGCTGGGTGGAGCACGACGCCGAGGCGATCTTCCAGACCTCTGTGGAGGTGCTGCGCGAGGCCGTGCAGAAGGCCGCCCGCGCGATGAGCGATGTCGCCGCCATCGGCATCACCAACCAGCGCGAGACCGTGGTGATCTGGGACAAGGCCTCGGGCCGGCCGATCCACAAGGCCATCGTCTGGCAGGACCGGCGCACCGCGCCGACCTGCGACAAATTGCGCGCCGCGGGCCGTGAGGGGCGGCTGACGGAGATCACCGGCCTGCTGCTCGACCCTTACTTCTCCGGCACCAAGATCGCCTGGCTGCTGGACAATGTGGATGGCGCGCGGGCCCGCGCCGAGGCCGGCGAGCTGCTGGCCGGGACGATGGATTCCTGGGTGATCTGGAAGCTCACCGGCGGCAAGGTTCACGCCACGGACGCCACCAACGCCTCACGCACCCTGCTGTTCGACATCCGCAAACAGGCCTGGTCGGCGGAGATGGGCGAGATGCTGGACGTGCCGCTCAGCCTGATGCCGGATGTGCGCGATTGCACCGGCGACTTCGGCGAGACCGACGCCGCGCTGCTTGGCCGCGCCATCCCGATCCGCGGCGTGGCCGGCGACCAGCAGGCGGCCCTGATGGGGCAGGGTTGCATCCGCCCGGGCGAGATGAAGGCCACCTACGGCACCGGCTGTTTCATGCTGATCAACACCGGCGAGACCGCGCCGGTCTCCAAGGCGCGCCTGCTGACCACGGTGGCCGCGCGGGTCAACGGAAGGACGACCTATGCCCTGGAGGGCGCGATCTTCATCGCCGGCGCGGCGATCCAGTGGATGAACGAAGGCCTGAATGTCGGCGGCGGGCCGCAGGGGGTCGAGAAGCTGGCCATGGAGGCCCGCGACGACCAGGGCGTGGTGCTGGTCCCGGCGTTCACGGGCCTGGGCGCGCCCTGGTGGGACGCCGGCGCCCGCGGCGCCATCGTGGGCCTGACCCGCGACGCGGGCCTCGCGGAGATCGCGCGGGCCGCCTTCGACGCCTCGGCCCTGCAGACCCGCGACCTGATCGAAGCCATGCGGGCCGACGCGCCAACGGCCTTCCACGACCCAAATTCTTCAGGAGGAGGGGTCGAGCTGCGCATCGACGGCGGCATGTCACGCAGCGCCTGGTTCAGCCAGCGCCTGGCCGACCTGACCGGGGTCGGCGTCGGCCGCGCCACCTATGGCGAGACCACGGCCCTGGGCGCGGCGCTGTTCGCCGGGGTCGGCTCAGGCGTCTACCGCGACGTCGGGGAGGCGGCCGGCGCGCGCCCAAAGACCGAAGGCTTTGCGCCCGCCATGGACCCGCACCGCCGCGAAGCCGCCTATGCCCGCTGGCTGGACGCGGTGGCCCGGGTGCGCAGCTAACTTGACGCGCTTCCCTCGGCGGAGGACTCTGAGGTCTGCAGATTAGAGCGGGAGACCCCCATGGCGGACGGATCGGTTGTCGGCGTTGCGGCCCTCAAGGGCAAGGTGAGCGCTGAAGAGTGGCAGGCCCGCGTGGACCTGGCCGCGCTCTATCGGCTGGTGGCGCTCTACGGGTGGGACGACCTGATCTACACCCACATCTCCGCGCGCATTCCGGGTCCGGAGCACCATTTCCTGATCAACCCCTATGGGATGTTGTTCGAGGAGATCACCGCGTCTTCGCTGGTGAAGATCGATCTGGAGGGGAACATCCTCCAGGAGACGCCCTACTTCATCAATCCGGCGGGCTTCACCATCCACTCGGCGATCCATCACGCCCGTGACGACGCCAAGTTCGTCATGCATCTGCACTCCGACGATGGCGTCGCGGTGGCCGCACAGGCCTCCGGCCTCATGCCGCTGTCGCAACACGCCCTGATCGTCCTGCCCAGGCTCGCCTACCACGACTACGAGGGCATCGCGCTCAACCACGACGAACGCGAGCGCCTGGTGGCCGACATGGGCGACAAGAGCCTGGTGCTGCTGCGCAATCACGGCACGCTGGCGGTGGGCGAAACCGCCGCCGACTGCTGGGTCGGCATGTACTATCTGGAGCGCGCCTGCACCATGCAGGTGAAGGCCCTTTCGGCCGGCGCCAAGGGCGTGGTGATCGCGCCGGACGCCTCGCAGGCCGAAGTGCGCAGCCAGGTGGGCAGTCGCGGCGTCGGCGGGGCGCTGGCCTGGCCGGGCTGTCTGCGCAAGCTCGACCGCGAACTGCCGGGCTACGACGCCTAAGCCACTCGACCGACCCTACTGTCGAAAAAGGCCTCCCCCGTCGCCGGGGAAGGCCTAAGGCTGCGCGCCAGGAGAGACGTGGGGTGACGTCGTGCCCTTTCGGCGCAGAGCCGGCGCATTGGGGAGGCGTCGGCGGGGCGTCGCCGTTCGCTCAGGGACGGACCTGCGCGGGGCGACGGCGTCAGGATGCCCCGGGCATTCCTACCCGTCAAGGTTGAGCTTCGCGGATTCGCTCTACCCGGCGTCGAATGTACCTAGGGCTTGAAGCCGGACCCGATCATAAGATAGGCGATGACGTCGGTGCGGTCCTTCGGGTCCTTGAGGCCGACGAAGGTCATCTTGGTGCCCGGGAGCGCAACCTTCGGATCGGTGATCCAGGTGTCGATGCGCGCCGCGTCCCAGGTCCAGCCGGTGGCTTTCAGGACGTCGGAGTAGGTGTAGCCCGCCGCCGTGCCCGCCTTGCGTCCGAACACCCCATGCAGGTTCGGCCCGGTCATGTTCGGCCCACCTTGCGGCAAGGTGTGGCAGGTCGAGCAGAGCGCGAACTTCGATTCCCCATTGGCGAGATCGGCGGTGTTGTAGGGCGCGGGTAAGGTCGCCAGGGCCTTCTGCTTTTCGGCGTCGCTCATGGCTGAGGGCGGGGTGCTGGGCGCCGCCTGCTCGGCCGCGGGCGCGGGCGGGGTCTTGTTGCAGCCGGCCAGCGCGGCGGCGGCCACGGCGGCGGCGGCGAGGGTCAAGCCCAGGTGGCGCATGCGGTAGATCTCCTCGAAGCGACGGCTAGGCAGGGCCATAGCTGCGCGGGGCGGGCGGACGCAAGGCCGCGCTAGTGTCCCGATTCTGAAGTTCGCAAGCGCTCGCGGCCAGCTCGGACGAACTTCGGAATCGATGAGGACACTAGGAAGCTTATGTTTCTAGTGTGCTTTTTGGATTTGAAGTTCGCTCAGAGCCTGGCCCTGAACGCGGCGAACTGCAAATCCGCACACTAGCGTTTGCGCCGCTTCTCGCGGTTCACGGCCGCGTCCAGGGCCTGCAGGAACCGCGAGCGGTCGGCGGGCGCGAAGGGCCTGGGGCCGCCGGTGATCTCTCCGGTCGAACGGATGTGCTCCATGATCGAGCGCTGGGCGAGGGCTGAGCCGATGGAGTCGGGCGTGAACAGCCGCCCGTTCGGCGCGATGGCGGTTCCTTCAGCTTTCAGCACCCGGTCGGCGAGCGGGATGTCGTTGGTGACCACGATGTCGCCCGGCGCGCACTGCTCGGCGATCCAGTCGTCGGCCACGTCCGGCCCCGCATCGACGATCATCCGTTCGATCAGCTTGGATGGCGGGATGGCGATGAAGCTGTTGGAGACCACGGTGGTGGTCAGCCCATAGCGGGCGGCCACCTTGTAGACCTCGTCCTTCACCGGACAGGCGTCGGCGTCGATGAAGATGCGCATTCGGACCTTGGGCGTCGGCTTCTTCGCGGGAACGGTGCCGGATGCAGGACTCGAACCCGCGACCTTCGGTTTACAAAACCGCTGCTCTACCAGCTGAGCTAATCCGGCGCCGTGGGGCAGGGCTTTAGCGACGAACGCTGAAAATGTCAGCTATGGTTGGTTCGCGCCCGCGCCTGTGCTTTGCCTGTAGGGGCAGCAGTCGAGGGTGATCCACATGAACTTCGAGGACTATCGCCGCCAGGACGCCGTCGGTCTGGCCGAACTGGTCGCCCGGCGAGAAGTGAGCGCCGCTGAGCTGCTCGATGCGGCCGCGGCGCGGATGGCCGAGGTCAATCCCAAGATCAACGCCGTCACCATGGACCTGACCGAGCGCGCGCGGGCGGAGGCCGTGGGGCCGGGCGCGTTCAGCGGCGTGCCGTTCCTGCTCAAGGACCTGGGCGCGACGCTCGCCGGCACGGCCACCACCATGGGCTCGCGCCTGTTCGCCAAGGCCGTGGCGCCCGCCGACAGCGCGATCACCCGGGCCTACAAGGGCGCGGGCCTGTCCATCTTCGGCAAGACAAACACGCCGGAGTTCGGCCTGTGGCCGATGACCGAGTCGGAGTTCCTGGGCGTGTGCCGCAACCCCTGGGACCTGTCGCGGACGCCGGGCGGCTCCTCCGGCGGCGCGGCGTCGGCGGTGGCGGCGGGGATCGTGCCCGCCGCCCACGCCAGCGACGGCGGTGGCTCGATCCGCACGCCGGCCTCCTGCTGCGGGCTGTTCGGCATGAAGCCCTCGCGGGGCCGGGTGTCCTTCGCGCCCCTGGGCGAGGGCTGGGCCGGCGCCTCGATCCAGCACGCGGTGACCCGCTCCGTGCGCGACAGCGCCGCCCTGCTCGACGTGGTCTGCCGCCCGCAGCCCGGCGATCCCTACTTCCTCGCCGCCCCCGAGCGCCCGTTCGCCGAGGAGGTGCTGCGTGAGCCGGGCCGTCTGAGGATCGCCTTCACCACTGCGGCCATGCAGGCCCCGGGGCTCGATCCGGAGTGCGCGGCGGCGGTGCTGGAGACCGCCAAGCTCTGCGAGGAGCTGGGCCATCACGTCGAGGAAGCGCAGATACCAGGGGACGTGGCCGCCATGATGGCTGCGGCGGGCGCGGTGATCTCCGCCAGCATCGCGGCCAATCTCGACGCCGAGGCCGAGCGGAGAGGGCGCCCGATCGAGCCCGGCGAGGTCGAGGCCACGACGCTGGCGACGGCCCGCCGCGGATCAGCCGTGACCGCCGCGGCCTATGTGCGAGGCATCCAGGCCCTGCACGCCTACACCCGCGCCGAGGCCCAGCTGTTCGAGACCTATGACGTCCTGCTGCTCTCCACCCTGGGCAGCCCCGCCATCCCCATCGGCTGGATCCTGGAGGATCCCAAGGCGATCGGTGAGCGGCTGTTCGCGTTCATGCCCAACACCCAGGCCTTCAACAACACCGGGCAGCCGGCCATGACCGTGCCCCTGGCGCAGAGCCGCTCCGGCCTGCCCATCGGGATGCAGTTCGTGGCCCGCATGGGAGACGAGGCGACTCTGTTCCGCCTGGCCGGCCAATTGGAGCAGGCTCGACCCTGGTTCGACAGGTTAGCTCTCCTGTGAGGCGAGTGTTTAGAGGATTTTTCCCCTTTCAGGGGAGTTTTGGCAGGAGACTCTAAGGTTAATTTGGTACGGGTTGAGCAAAGACGTCGCAGCTAAGTAGTTAATAAGCGCGCCATAATTGAAGTTTTCGCCTCGATGCACGATATTTGCACCGTGCATACCATGGTTCGGCGCTGTTCCAAATCGAGACACGCTCAGCGACTGGCTGCAGCGCTATGCTCGACGTTCATCGCGGCGGGCGCGATGGCCTATTCGACGGGCGGCGGACAACAGCATCACAACGACGAGGCGCCCAAGGTCCAGGTCGCCAGCAACGATCACGAGTCGGGCGGCGGCGGTGACGGCTCCCTGCCGATGGACCTGCAGGGAAACAACGGTGACGGCGGCGGGGCGGGCGGCGGCGATCTGCCCGGCGGCGACGGGACCGGAACCGGCCCGCCCGACCTGACGGATGGCGCCTCGAATGGCGCCTATGGTCCTGGCGACAGCGCCGATGGCCCGGATTCGAACGGCTTCATGCCGAACGGTGAAGACGGCCTGATGACCCTCGCCGACTATGTCCCCCCGAGCGGCGGCGGCGAGAACACCGTCAACAGCAACAACAACAGCGACAACACGCCTGGCCTCCCGCCGGGCGGCGCCGGTTGGCCTGGCGGCCTCCCCGGCGGCCCCAATACTTCGGGCGGCGGCGGACCCCAGGATGGCGTGACCCCGCAGGGCGCGGGCGGCTTCGGGTTCGGTGGCGGCGGTGGTGGCGGCGGCGCCAGCGGCGGCTTCGGCGGTGGCGGAGGCGGAGGCGGAGGCGGAGTTGGCGCCCCAGGAGGCGGCGGCGTGAGCAGCCCCAATCTCCCGACGGTCCCTGACGCCATTCTGACGCCCCCCGGCCCCGGAACGGGCGGCGGCGATGGCGGCGGCAAGATCTGCGTGGTGAGCGTGCTCACCATCTGTGGCCAGTCTCCGTCCGACCCCGGCCCGCCGACCCTGCCAGGTCCCACTTTCCAAACCCCGGTCACTGGCCCGCAAGGCGGACCGGGCGGAAGGACGCCGATCAGCAACTCAGTCGGCCCCGCGCCTTCGGTGCCGGAGCCCGCGGCCTGGCTGATGATGATTCTGGGCTTCGCAGTCGCGGGCTCGACGTTGCGCGCCCAACGCCGCAACGCCCGCCCGGCGCGCGCCTAGCCGGGGTTTTCGCGCCGGCGCTGGATCAGCCCGGCCGCCAGCACACCCATACCGACCACCGCGATCAACAGCGTCGAGACGGCGTTTATCTCCGGATTCACACCCAGGCGCACTTGGCTGTAGAGCCGCATGGGCAGCGTCGTGGCGCCGGGACCCGAGGTGAAGCTCGCGATCACCAGGTCGTCCAGCGATAGCGTGAAGGCCAGCATCCAGGCCGCGGCGACGGCTGGGGCGATATTCGGCAGGGTCACCTTCACGAAGGCCATCAGCGGCGGGCAGCCGAGGTCCTGGGCGGCCTCCTCGAGGCTCACGTCGAAGGACGCCAGCCGCGCCTGGATCACCACCGTGGCGTAGCAGAGGGTGACCGTGGCGTGGCTCACCGTCACCGTCCAGAACCCGCGCGGCAGGCCGAGCGCCACGAACAGCAGCAGCAGCGACAGGCCCAGGATCACTTCCGGCATCACCAGAGGCGCATAGATCATGCCCGAGAACAGCGCCCGGCCCCGGAACCGCCCGGAGCGGACCAGGGCCACCGCGGCCAGGGTTCCCAGCACCGTGGCAAGGCTGGCCGAGATCAGGCCCACGCGCAGGGTCACCCAGACCGCGTCCAGCATCTGGTCGTCCTGCGCGAGCGCCGCGTACCAGCGTGTGGAGAACCCGGCCCAGACCGTGACCAGGCGGCTGGCGTTGAACGAATAGAGGATCAGCAGGGCGATGGGCGCGTAGAGGAAGGCGAGGCCCAGGCCGACGCTCAGCCGGTTGAAGACCGTGGGTCCCGTTCTCACGACAGCACCCCCGGTCTTTCAAGAAGGGGGGCCTGCTGGCGCTGGAAGAGGGCGATGGGCACGGCCAGCGTCGCCAGCAAGACGATCGCCACCGCCGAGGCCGCCGGCCAGTCGCGGTCGGCGAAGAACTCCGTCCAGATGGTGCGGCCCAGCATCAGGGTGTCGGAGCCCCCGAGCAGGTCTGGGATCACGAACTCGCCCACCATCGGGATGAAACAGAGGAGGCCGCCCGCCGCCACCCCCGGCCAGGAGAGCGGGAAGGTCACCCGCCAGAAGGCCTGGACGGGCGTGCAGCCCAGGTCCTGCGCCGCCTCGATCAGGCGTTCGTCCTGCCTTTCCAGCGCCGCGTAGAGCGGAAGGACCATGAACGGCAGGTAGGCGTAGACCAGGCCGATAATCACCGCGGCGTCGGTGTTGAGCAGGCTGAGCGGACCCAGGTGCAGCACCGCCAGCGCCTGGTTCAGCAGGCCCGCCGGCTTGAGGATCGCGATCCAGGCGTAGATGCGGATCAGGAAGCTGGTCCAGAACGGCAGGATCACCGCCATCAGCAGCCCGTGGCGGCTCTCCGGCGCGAACCGGCTCATGCCGTAGGCGATGGGATAGCCGATCAGGAAAAGGATCGCCGTGGCGATCGCGGCGAACCTCAGGCTTGAGAGATAGGCGAGCACATAGAGCCGGTCCGAGGTCAGGCGGGCGTAGGTCGCGAAACTGAGTTGATGGACGAAGGCCAGGATGCCGGCGTGGCCCTTGGAGAGGTCGAGCTGCGGTGCGTAGGGCGGCATCGCCAGAACGGTGTGGGAGAGCGACAGCTTCGCCACCAGCGCGAAGGGCAGGGCGAAGAACACCAGGAGCCAGGCGTAGGGCGCCACGGCCGCGAGCCAGGGCCGTCTCATGAGCCGAGCGCCACCGCCGCGTCGGGCGCGTAGGACACCCAGGCCGAATCGCCCACCGCCAGAGGCAAGGGCGGGCCGAGATTGGCGCGGCTGACCAGCAGGGGCCGGCCGGCGCCGGCGCGCACCACATAGCGCGTGCGGTCGCCGAAATAGGCGATCTGCGCCACCTCGCCGGCGGTGGCGCCGGCCACCGGCGTCGCCGACAGGGTCATCTTCTCCGGCCGCACCAGTCGCCAGCCGGAGCCGTCGGGGAAGAGGTTCGCCTCTCCCAGGAATTCGGCCACATAGCGGCTGGCCGGGCGCTCGTAGACCTCGCGCGGAGGGCCGACCTGGGCGATCTGGCCGTCCTTCATCACCGCGATCCGGTCGGCGACCACCATGGCCTCGTCCTGGTCGTGGGTGACGATCATGAAGGTGACGCCGAGCCTTCGCTGGATCGCCTTCAGCTCCAGCTGGGTCTCTTCGCGCAGCTTGCGGTCGAGCGCCGCCAGCGGCTCATCCAGCAGCAGGATCTTGGGCCCCGGCGCGAGCGCGCGGGCCAGCGCCACCCGCTGGGCCTGGCCGCCGGAGAGCTCACCTGGCTTGCGGCGGTTCAGGCCCTGCAGCCTGACCAGGCTCAGCATCTCCTCGACGCGTTCGGCGGCGCGGGCCTTTTCCCAGCCCTGCTGTTTGAGACCAAAGCCGATGTTCTTCTCGACGTTCAGGTGCGGGAAGAGGGCGTAGGTCTGGAACATCATGCTCGACGGCCGGCGGTGCGGCGGCAGGCCCGCGATGTCTTCGCCGTTCAAGAGGATCCGGCCTTCGTCCGGGACCGCGAATCCCGCCAGCAGACGCATCAGGGTGGTCTTCCCGCAGCCCGATGGGCCCAGGAGCGCGAAGAACTCGCCCTCGGCGATATCCAGGCTCACCCCGTCAACCGCCACGACGTCGCCGAAGCGCTTGGTGACGCTCTCGAAGCGGACGAGGGGTGCGGCGAGGCTCACTGGCCGGTCAGAACGCGCGTCCACTGACGGTTCACCTCGCGCAGCAGAGCCTGGTCCTTGGTGGTGGTCACGAACAGCCGCCTGGCCAGGTCCGGCGGCGGATAGGCGGCCGGGTCGTCGCGCACCGAGGCGTTCACCAGCCTGGTCGCGGCGGCATTGGCGTTGGCGTATTTCGTGTAGTTGGACGCCCGGGCGATAATATCGGGCTTCAGCATGAAGTTGAGGAAGCTGTAGGCCGCCGCCGCATTGGGCGCGTCGGCGGCAAGGGTGAAGACGTCGAACCAGACCTGGCTGCCCTCCTTGGGCACGGCATAGGCGAGCACGACCTTGTTCTTGGCTTCTTCGGCGCGGCTCTTGGCCTGCCGCACGTCGCCGGAATAGCCGATGGCGACGCAGATATCGCCATTGGCCAGCGCGTCGATGTACTCGGACGAGTGGAACTTCCTCACATAGGGCCTGACCTTCATCAAGAGGTCCGTCGCCGCGGCATAGTCCCCGGGATCCTTCGAATTGGGATCCTTGCCGAGGTAGTTCAGCGCGACGGCGTACATGTCCTCCGAGGCGTCGAGGAAATAGACCCCGCAGTCCTTCAGCTTCGCAAGGATCTTCGGATCGAACACCACGGCCCAACTGTCGACTTTCATGCCCGGCAGGCGCTGGGCGACGGCGGCGGTGTTGTAGCCGATGCCGATGGTGCCCTGCATGTACGGGATGGCGTATTTCGACCCCGGATCGAACGGCGCCATGCGGGCCATCACCTCGGGGCTGAGGTTGTCCAGGCCCCGGAGCCGGGTCTTGTCCAGCGGCTGGATTGCCGAGGCCGCGATGTAGCGCGGCACATTGTGATTGGAAGGGACCACCAGGTCGTAGCCGGTGTGGCCCTGCAGGACCTTGGTCTCCAGAACCTCGTTGGAATCGAAGGTGTCGTAGCGGACCCTGATGCCCGTCTGAGAGGTGAACTCCTTCAACAGCGCCGGGTCGATGTAGTCCGACCAGTTGTAGATGTTCAGCGTCCCGCCGGCCGCCGCGGTCGGAGCCTTGGTCGCCGGGCCGCAGGCGGCGAGTAGGAGCACAGTGGCGCCCCCCGCCGGCCCCAACCATTTCCGCATGCGCCTGCTCCCCGTCGCTGGCGCGAGATTACAGGGCGAGCGATGTTCGCCTCAACGCCAAAGCTCATCGAGATCCAACGATGCCCCTGAACTGGACCGCGCTCGCCCCGATCCTGATGCTGATCGCCTCCAACGTGTTCATGACCTTCGCCTGGTACGGCCAACTGAAGGTGGAGCACCGGGCCATGTGGTTGATCGTGCTGATCAGCTGGGGCATCGCCTTCTTCGAATACTGCCTGGCGGTGCCGGCCAACCGGATCGGGAGGCTGACCTATGATCCTGCCGAGCTGAAGGCGATGCAGGAGGTGATCACGCTCGCCGTCTTCGCGGTGTTCTCGGTGACCTGGCTCAAGGAGCCTTTCACCCTGAACCACACCATCGGCTTCATCCTGATCGCGGCCGGCGCGCTGTTCGTCTTCAAGGGGCCGTTCACCTAGGCGGGCCCGTGCTGGGCCCGGCCCGGGCGATCGTGGCGACGCCGGCTTTGGCGATTGCGGCCGGGCAGCCTATAAGCCGCGCCTTCTCCCCATTTCGAGAGCCGTCATGCCCCGCATCCTGATCACGTCCGCGCTGCCCTACATCAACGGGATCAAGCATCTGGGGACGCTGGCGGGCTCGATGCTGCCGGCCGACGTCTACGCCCGCTTCCAGCGCTCACGCGGCCGCGAGACCCTCTACATCTGCGCCACCGACGAGCACGGCACGCCCACCGAGCTGGCCGCCGCCGAGAAGGGCCAGGACCCGGCGACCTTCTGCGCCGAGCAGCACCAGGTGCAGCACGACCTGGGCCGCGCCTTCGGCCTGTCCTGGGACCACTTCGGCCGCTCGTCCTCGCCGCAGAACCACAAGCTCACCCAGCGCTTCGCCCAACAGCTCTGGGAGGCCGGTTTCGTCGAGGAGCGGGTGACCCAGCAGGTCTACTCCAATGCCGACAAGCGCTTCCTGCCGGACCGCTATGTGATCGGGACCTGCCCGCACTGCGGCTACGAGAGCGCGCGTGGCGACCAGTGCGAGAACTGCACCCGGGTGCTGGATCCCGCCGACCTGCTGCATCCCCGCTCGGCGATCTCGGGCTCCACCGACATCGAGATTCGCGGCTCCAAGCACCTGTTTCTGCGCCAGAGCCTGTTCTCGACCAAGCTGCGCGCCTGGATCGAGGACAAGCGCGATCGCTGGCCGCTGCTGGTCACCTCCATCGCGCTCAAGTGGCTGGACGAGGGCCTGCAGGATCGCGGCATCACGCGGGACCTGGAGTGGGGCGTGCCGGTCAACGCCTTCCAGTGGGGCCCGGACCCGCACGGCGCGCTGCCCGACATCGAGGGCCTTGCGGGCAAGGTCTTCTACGTCTGGTTCGACGCGCCCATCGAATACATCGCCGCCACCTGGGAATGGGCCGACGCCAGGGCCGCCGAGGCCGGCCGGGCCCCCGCCGACGACGCGGAATGGGAACGCTGGTGGCGCGAGCCGGCCGCGGCCGACGTCACCTATGTGGAGTTCATGGGCAAGGACAACGTGCCCTTCCACACTGTGGGCTTCCCCTGCACCCTGATCGGGCTGAACGAGAAGCTGTCGGCGGACGGCAAGTGGTCGCCGACCGCCAACGCGCCGTGGAAACTGGTCGACCAGCTCAAGGGCTTCAACTGGCTCGACTACTACGGCGGCAAGTTCTCCACCTCGCAGAATCGCGGCGTCTTCATGGACCAGGCTCTGGAGCTGCTGCCGCCCGACTACTGGCGCTGGTGGATCACCGCCAACACGCCGGAGACCTCGGACGCGACCTTCACCTGGGAGCAGTTCCAGGCGCAGGTGAACGCCGATCTGGCCGACGTGCTGGGCAATTTCGTCAACCGCATCCTGAAGTTCACCGAGACGCGCTTTGACGGTGTGGTCCCGGCGGGGGGCTCACCAGGCCCGCTGGAGGCCAGGCTCGACGCCGACGTGCTGGGCAAGCTGCGCGAGCTCACCGACAACCTGGAGAACCGCGAGTTCCGCAAGGCCTCGGCGTCCCTGCGCCAGCTCTGGGTACTGGGCAACGGCTACCTCACCGAGGCCGCCCCCTGGACGGCGCTGAAGACCGATCCGGATCGCGCCGCCGTGGCCGTCCGCACCGGCCTCAACCTGGTGGCCCTGTTCGCCAAGGTTGCCGAGCCGTTCATCCCCTTCGCCTCGGAGACCATCGCCCTGTCGGTGGGCGAGAGCTTCCCCGGCCAATGGCCGAGCCTGGACGGGACCAATACGCTGGACATCCTGCCACCCGGCCGCGCGGTGAAGGCGCCCGAGGTGCTGTTCAAGAAGGTCGAGGACACCCAGGTGGCCGAGTGGCGCGAACGCTTCGGCGGGCCGGAGGCTACTTAGCCTTCCGCTTGGCGACCTCGGGCGGCTTGATGTCCAGGGGGTCCGGCATGGCGTCGTTGTAGACGCGGGTGGCGCCGGTATCGATGGCGACGTTACGCAGGCCGTCCCAGATCATGTGGACCGACACATAGACCACGATCGCCAGGCCCAGATAGCCGATCCAGCGGAAGCGGTGCAGCAGCCTGGCGATCAGGCCGGCGGCGAGGCCCGTGAGGGTGATCGAAAGCAGCAGCCCGCCGAACAGCACCCACGGGTGCTGCCGCGCCGCCCCGGCCACCGCCAGGACGTTGTCCAGCGACATGGCCAGGTCCGCCATCAGGATCTGGACCAGCGCATGGCGCATGGTCTTGGCCTTGGGCGCGGTCTTCGCCCCGGCGCCGGCGATCCCGAGGGCCTCCTCGCCCTCGGCGCTGCTCTCGCGGCCCTGGGCGCGCAGGTCGCGCCACATCTTCCAGCAGACCCAGAGCAGCAGGAAGCCGCCCGCCAGCAACAGGCCGACGACCCGCAACAGCTGGGTGGTGATGAAGGCGAACGCGGTCAGCATCACCACCGCGGCGCCAAGGCCCAGCGCGATCGCCTTCTTGCGCTGATGCGGCGGCAGGCCCGCGGCGGCCATGCCGACCGCCACCGCATTGTCGCCGGCCAGGGCCAGGTCGATGAGCACCACCTGGAAGAAGGCCGCGACGGCGCCGGCGCTCAGGAACTCGGTAAAGGGCATCGGCTCTTCAATGCGGCGCCGCTCGAACGGCTGCAATATGCGCTCAGCGCGGGCGGGAGGACTCGTAGAGCGCCACGGCGGCGGCGGCCGAGACGTTCAGGCTCTCGAAACCGCCCGGCATGGCGATGCGGGCCAGTTCGTCGCAGTGATCGGCCACGAGGCGCCGCAGGCCTTCGCCCTCGGAGCCCATCACCAGCACGGTGGGGCCGCCGTCCAGCACATCGCCCAGGGTCCGCTCCGCCTCGCCCGCCAGGCCCACGGCGCGCCAGCCGGCGGTGGTGAGCTCGTCCAGCGCGCGGGAGAGGTTCACCACCCGGGCCACCGGGACCCTGTCGACAGCGCCCGCGGCGGCCTTGGCCAGCGCACCGGTGAACCTGGGCGCATGGCGGTCCTGCAGCACCATGCCGACGGCGCCGAAGGCCGCGGCCGAACGCAACATGGCGCCGACGTTCTGCGGATCGGTGACCTGATCGAGCATCAGCAGCACCGCGCCCGGCAGGGCCTCGAAGTCCGAGAGGTCCGCCGGCTCCAGCGTGGCGCCCTTGACGGCCACGCCCTGGTGGACGGCGCCCTGCGGCAGGCGCTGCGCGATCTGCTGGTTGTCGGCCTGCTGCACCATGCCAAGCCGTCCAAACCGGGTCACGATCTGCTTGATCCGCTCCGGCGTGGCCAGGATCAGGTCGGCGGGCCCGCGCAGCGGATTGGCGAGCGCGGCCTCCACCGCGTGCCAGCCCCAGATCCAGTCGTCGGCCACCGCCTCGGGACGCCTCGAAAAGTGGCCGTGCGGGCGCTTGTGGCGGCCTCTGTGGGCGTCGTTGCGTTCGGGGTTCGAGGCCACTATAAGACGCGCTCCAAATTGGGGCCCCGGACGGGTTACCGCCTTTGGGACCATGCATTGGGCCGCTCTTAGGCCTGCCGCATCCCTCGGCGGAAGCCTTTTGTTCAGGGCCTCGAAATTAGCTCCGAGCGCGCTGGGGGAATGTCCCGAGTGGCAAAGGGGGGGGACTGTAAATCCCCTGGCGTACGCCTTCGTAGGTTCGAGTCCTACTTCCCCCACCACGCCTCGGAGCTAGCCGGAGAGATTTGTGCGGATGTAGCACAATGGTCGTGCAGCAGCCTTCCAAACAAATATCTTGAGGGGCCAACCTCAGCTGGCCGACGGCATTGGCGCCACTCGGGCCATCAATGGATGTGGTTGCTTGGCCGACATCCCAGGGGCGGACCCGTCAGCCGCCAATTTGGCGGGTAGGGGGGCAAACGAGTCCTGCCAGCCGCCGACGACCGGCATCTTGTCCAGCGTCCTGGCGTTTGACGCTGACGCCTGGTGAGCGACATCGTGGTGTGCGCCTCAGGAGACTCGCACGGCGCTGCGGGCTTTTGACTTGGCTTGCTCGGCGATGATCCCGCGCAGTTCCAGGATCAGCTCGGGAATGAGCCGCGCCCGCACACCCGGATCCGCCCAGAAGGGGTTCATCACCACGCAGCGCACCAGCACGAGACGGTTGGTGTCGCGACGGCCGTTGTAGGACCGCACATGCGCGCCGATGAGGTCCGGGAACGCGGCCGTCGAGAGGATCGTCCTCGACATCGAGAAGTTTGGCGACTGGGCGATGCGCGCCTGAACGGCCGCCGTGCGCGCGTTGGCGGAGCTGAGGGCCTCTCCCGCCTTGGCGACGGAGAAACACAGGATGTTGGTGTCCGTGGGGTCGAGCGGCCGGACCAGCGGTATCGCTTCCGCCAGGGCCGAGCGGATGGCCCGGCAGGATTCGATCGTCGAACGCAGGACCGCGCCCAATCCCTTCGGTCCGAAGCCGATCGTCTTTCCGGTGAGCCAGGTCGCAGCTGCGCCGGTGGCTGGACGTGACCCCTCAAGGGTCGTGGTCCACGGCGCCGCGCCCAGTTCCGCGCGCTCCACATAGGGCGCCGCGAAGCAGGAGACCGCGTCGCACTCCGCATCGCGGATGAGAAGCGCGCCGCACGCATAGGGCGCATAGCCGAGCTTATGCGGGTCTATGGTGACGGTGTCGGCGCGGCGAACCGCGTGGAGCGCCCGCCGCCGCGCCGGCGCCAGCAGCGGTTCGTGAGGATCAAGGGCGCAGAAATAGCCGCCATAGGCGGCATCCACATGATGCCAGATGTCGAGCTGCTGCTGCTCGCGGAGCATCGCCAGGTGGTCCGCGACCGCATCGACCGGATCGAGTTCCCCCATCTCCGTCGTTCCGGCCACGCTCACCACCATGAGCACCGGACGGCCAAGCACTCGCGCCTCATCGATACGGGCAGCGAGACCGGCGAGCGACAACCGACCCTCCGCGTCGACCGGCACGGTCCAGAATGCCTCTTCGCCGAGACCGAAGACGTTCGCCGCCTTGACCCACGAGTAGTGCTTGTGGCCCGGGGCGAGGAGCACGGGCCCGCGATAGGGTCTGCCGCTCAGGCGGGTGATGCGCTCGGCGACCTCGAACGGATTGCCTAGGACGGCGCTGCGCGCCCGCATGGCGGCGTCGTCCACGCCATGTTCGGCGACCAGGCTTCGGAGCTGCGTCGAACTCATGTGCGCCGCGGCGAACACATCGAGCGGCGCGCCGTGGTCCTCCGCAAGCGTCAGGGCGAGCGCCAGGCGGTGATCCATTCGAAACCGCGCGCGCCAGACCGCCTCAAGATTGGCCACCGTGCCGCCGGACGTGAAATGCCCCCGCGCCATCTTCGGATTGAAGCCGATCATCTCGGCCAGCATCGCGACCGCCTCGGTCTCAATGACCGTGCCGACCTTCGAAGCTTCCTTGGAGGTGTTGTTGGGGTTGTGCAGCAGGGCGGCGAAGTGCCCAAGCAGCGCCGGCAGCGCCAGCTCCGACATCATATGGCCGACATAGCGCGGGCTGTAGGTCGGCACCTCGCCGCGAAGTTGCTCCACAAGCTCAGCCAGCCGAGCGCCGATCATGGAGTGCTTGAGTGCGAAGCCGGGCGCAGCCTGATCGTCGCAAGTGATCACGGTGGGATCGTCGGCGAACAGGCCCTTTCGCCAATCGAACCAGTCGTCGAGGACCGACTGCATCTGGCCCCGGACCCAGGCCTCATTCTCGGATTTCGGGCCGAGGAAGTACGGTTTGAACGCGCCTAGTTCGGACATCGCCACCTCTCGACGTCACTCGATTCGCGTATTTTGGCGCCGCCGGCATTGATGAGGGTCAACGCCAGCGCATGGGTCATATGCGCAGGATTAGTCTGTGATCGGCGCCTTGGTGAATCTGGATGGGTTCGCCGCCGGGTCGGTCTGCGGCCACATTGGCGGTCGATCAGACCGTGGCTGGCGGCGAGTTCGGGCGTCGTCCGATCAGGCGGTGGCCTTTCTGTGCGCATTTTCTGGAGAATAACCCATTGAGCCTCGCTCTCGCCGCCAAGGGCCACATGGCCCCGGGGATCAATCCAGACCTGTCATTCCTTCCGCTATCCATCGCGGTGCTGACGGTTTCCGACACCCGAACTGAACAGACCGACAACTCGGGCGGGCTGTTGGCGGAGCGACTGCGGACCGCTGGCCACCACCTGGCGGCCAAGGCGATCGTAACGGACGAGGTCGAGGCCATCCAGGCGCAGGTGCGCGCCTGGGTCGCTGACCCGGGGATCGACGTGATCCTGACCACCGGCGGCACCGGCTTCGCCCCTAGAGACGTGACGCCGGAGGCCGTGCGTCCCTTGTTGGCCCGCGTGATGGACGGCTTTTCCGTGGTCTTTCATCAGGCCAGCCAGACCATGGTGGGCGTCTCGACGCTGCAGTCCCGGGCGCTCGCTGGCCAGATCGACGAGACCTTCATCTTCTGTGTGCCGGGTTCGACCGGCGCCTGTCGGGACGCCTGGGACCTGGTGCTGGCCATGGAGTTCGACAGCCGGTTCAAGCCCTGTTCGCTGGTCGGCCAGGTTCCCCGCTATCGCAGTGTCTGCGCGTGATCAGCTTCGACGAAGCCTGCCGCCGGGTCGCCGCCATCGCTTCGCCACTGGGGGCCGAGCAGACGCCGCTCGACTTGGCCTGGAACCGCGTTCTCGCGGCCCCGGTGATCGCCCGTCGTTCAGCGCCTGAGGCCGCCGTATCGGCCATGGATGGCTACGCGGTCCGTGAGGCGGACCTTGCGTCGGGCCCGACCCGTCTTCGGCTGGTGGGCGAATCTATCGCCGGCTCGCCCAATGGCGGTCCCAGGTTGGAGGCCGGCGCCTGCGTGCGCATCTTCACCGGCGCCCCGATGCCCGCCGGCGCCGACCGGGTGGTCATGCAGGAGGTCGTTCAGCGTGAGGGCGACGCGGTGGTGTTCGCAGAGCGACCCTCGCCGGCGCGACATGTCCGGGCGCCGGGTTCGGACTTCGTCTCGGGCGAGGTGCTGCTGGAGACCGGGACCAGGTTGGCGCCGCAGGCGCTGGTGGCCGCCGCCGCCGCGGACCAGGACACCGTTGAAGTCTACCTCCGTCCCCGCGTCGCCGTGCTGAGCACCGGCGATGAACTGGTCGCGCCAGGCCGCGCGGCCAATGTTCCCGGGACCATCCCGGAAAGCGTCTCCTTCGGCGTCGCCGCCCTCGCGCGCGTCTGGGGCGGCGAGGTGGTCTGCCGCCAGCGTCTGCGCGACGATCTGCCGAGCCTCGTTCGGGCCGCGGGGATCGCCCTGGACGACGCGCATGTGGTCGTCGTGACCGGCGGCGCATCGGTCGGCGATCGTGATTTTTCGAAGGCGATGTTCCAGGAGCTTGGCCTGCGTCTTGAGTTCGAGAAGGTGGCGATCAAACCCGGAAAGCCCGTCTGGGTCGGCCGGGTCGGGGACCGCATCGTTGTCGGCCTGCCCGGCAATCCCTCGGCCGCGATGGTCACCGCGCGGTTGTTCCTGGCCCCGATCCTGGCGGGCTTGAGCGGCCGTCATCCGGACGACGCTCTGGCGTGGCGCACATTGCCTCTGGCAGCCCCGCTCGGGTCCTGCGGCAAACGCGAATGTTTCCATCGCGGGCGCAGCGCCGGCGATGGCGTGCGGCCGGTGGGCGCCCAGGACTCCAGCGCCCAGAAGGATCTGGCGACGGCCGACCTGCTGATCCGGCGGCGGCCCGATGCCCGCGCCTTGGTCGCCGGCGACCTCGTCGAGGTTCTGGCGTTCTGAGCGGGGGACGCAGTCTCAGGTCAGCAGCACGGCAGGCGTCGCGCGCTTGATGTTCGATAAACGCGCTCTTGCTGCGCCAGGGGGTCACGCATTGCGCTAGCTCAAGGGGGAGAGCCGCAGAATCACCCAGTCTCGCCCCTTTCCGGGAGAGGCGACCATGGCGTTCGACAACCCGCTGGCGGGCGAAATCTGGTCCAGCAAGTATCGATTCAATCCGGCTGGCGCGGCGGGGGACTGCACTGTGGACGGCACATGGTCGCGGGTGGCGACCGCGCTCGCCGAGGCCGAGGTCCCCGAGCTGCGCGCCCCGATGCGCGAGCGCTTCACCGACGCCCTGCGCGACTACCGCTTCCTGCCCGCCGGCCGCATCCTGGCCGGCGCCGGAACAGCGCGCACCGTCACGCTCTTCAACTGCTTCGTCATGGGGCGCATCCCGGACGATCTCAGCGAGATCTTCGCCCATGTGCGGGAGGCCGCCATAACTCTGCAACAGGGCGGCGGGGTCGGCATGGACTTCTCCTCGATCCGCCCGGCCGGCGCGGCGGTGAAGGGCGTCGACGCCGACGCGTCTGGTCCCCTGAGCTTCATGGACGTCTGGGACGCCATGTGCCGCACGATCCTGTCCGCAGGCCAGCGCCGGGGCGCGATGATGGGCTGCCTGCGGATCGACCACCCCGATATCGAGGCCTTCATCGACGCGAAGCGGGACGGCGCGCGCCTGCGCAACTTCAACCTCTCCGTCCTGGTCAGCGACGCCTTCATGGCCGCGCTCGCGGCCGACGCAGACTGGCCGCTGGTGTTCGAGGGCCAGGCGATGGGGTCGGTCCGCGCGGCGGACCTCTGGCGCCGCCTCATGCGGGCGACCTTTGACGCCGCCGAGCCCGGCGTGATCTTCATCGACCGGGTCAACGCCCTGAACAATCTTGCCTATTGCGAGACGATCCTCGCCAGCAATCCCTGCGGCGAGCAGATGCTGCCGCCCTATGGGGCCTGCCTCTTGGGCTCCATCAACTTGGCGCGGCTGGTCGCAACGCCTTTCCGGGACGGCGCGGATCTGGACGGCGCCGGGCTCTGCGAACTCACCCGCACCGCGGTCCGCATGCTCGACAACGTCATCGATGTTTCGCGCTACCCGCTCGAGGCCCAGGCGCTGGAGGCGAGGGCCAAGCGGCGGATCGGCCTGGGCGTCACCGGACTGGCCGACGCGCTTGTCTTCTGTGGCGTCGCTTACGGCAGCGACCGCGCGGTCGAGCTGACCGGCCAGTGGCTCTCGACGATCAAGCGTGAGGCCTATCGGGCCTCGGCCGAGCTCGCCGCCGAGAAGGGTGTTTTCCCCCTCTACGACCGCGCCATGCTGGAGCGTCCCAACCTGGCGAGCCTCGACCCGGAGACCCGCGCGTTGATTGCCGAACACGGCCTGCGCAACGGCTGCCTGACCTCCATCGCGCCGACCGGCACGACGTCGCTCCTGGCGGGTAATGTGTCGTCCGGTATCGAACCGGTGTTCGCCTACGACTACGTCCGCAAGGTGCGCCAGCCCGACGGCTCGCACCGGGAGGAGCCGGTGGAGGACTATGCCCTGGCGGTCTGGAAGCGGCTGCACGGCGACGCCCCGCCGCCGCAGGACGTCTTCGTCAGCGCCCAGACGCTGGCGCCGCAGGACCATGTCCGCATGCAGGCCGCCGCCCAGGCCCAGGTGGACAGCTCGATCTCCAAGACCGTCAACTGTCCGGCGGACATCGCCTTCGCGGACTTCAGCGACATCTACCTTCTGGGCTGGCGCAGCGGCTGCAAGGGGATGACCACCTATCGCCCCAACGCCATCACCGGGTCGATTCTGTCGGCGCCGGCCGAGCCCGCCCCGAGCGCCGGATCGGTCCTGACGCCGCGTCCCGAAGCGCTCGACGGGGCGACCTACAAGCTGGTCTGGCCGGAGAGCGCCCACGCCGTCTACGTCACCCTCAACGACGTCGAGGAAGACGGCGTGCGCCGGCCTTTCGAGATCTTCATCAACTCCAAGAACATGGACCACTACGCCTGGACACTGGGGTTGACCCGGATGATCTCGGCGGTGTTCCGGCGCGGCGGCGACGTCAGCTTCGTCAGCGAGGAGTTGAAGGCCGTCTTCGATCCGCGCGGCGGCGCATGGCTCGGGGGTCGCTACGTGCCGTCGTTGCTGGCGGCCATCGGGGGGGTGATCGAGAAACACCAGGGGCTGGTGAACGTGACGCCACCCGAAACACCTGGCGCGGCGCCACTTTCGTCGCGTCCGTTCGCAGGCGCGGCCTGCCCACATTGCGGCGCGGCCGGCCTGGTCCGAAAGGAGGGCTGCGACACATGCTTCTCCTGTGGCTACTCCAAGTGCGGATGACGCCCGGTTGACGCGCATCAAGGCGCGACACGCCGCGGCCGCTAGCTTGCCCGCCATGACCACCACCACGGCCGCCCGTCGCGCCTACGACGGTCCGGCGCTATTCAGCTTCGGGTTTCGCCCCTTTTTCCTGTTCGGCGCGATCTGGAGCGCGCTTGTCGTACCCTTGTGGCTGTACAGCTACTTCCATGGCGGATCGGCCGCCCTGACGCGCGACTGGCACGTCCACGAGATGATCTTCGGGTTCCTGGGCGCAGTGGTGGCGGGCTTTCTCACCACCGCGGTGCCCAATTGGACAGGCCGCATGCCGGTGATCGGCGGTCCGCTGGGTTTCCTGGTTTCCCTGTGGGTCCTTGGCCGCGTCGCGATGCTCTCCGAAGCCGCGCTTGGGCCCGTTGGCGCGGTCGCCGACTGCGCCTTCCTGGTGGTCTTCGCCGCGGTGATCTGGCGCGAGGTCCTCGCCGGCCGCAACTGGCGCAACCTCCCGGTCTGCGGGCTCGTGACGATCTTTGCGTTGGCCAATGTGATGTTCCACCTTCCTGGTGTCGTGCCGGCTGAGGTCGCCGTGCGCTTGGCTCTTGGCGCGGCGTGCGTGCTGATCAGCCTGATCGGCGGGCGTCTCGTGCCAAGTTTCACCCGCAACTGGATGAAGACGCGATCCCTCAAACCGGAGCCAGCGCTCTTCGGCCATGTGGACCGCTGTGCGCTCGGGCTCACCGGGATCGGCGCAGGTTTGTGGGTGGTGGCTCCCCAGGCGCAGGCGACCGGACTCGTGCTGGCGCTCGCCGGCGTCGCCCAGCTCGTCAGACTCGCCCGCTGGCGGGGTTGGCGGACGGCGCGAGAGCCGCTCGTCTGGATCCTGCACCTCGGATACGGCTGGCTGGGCGTGGCGCTCCTGTTGCTCGGCGCCACCGTGCTCGATCCGGGACGCGTGCCGCGCACGGCTGGAATTCACGCCCTCACCGCAGGCGCCGTGGGCGTGATGACGCTCGCGGTGATGACCCGCGCCACCCGCGGCCACACCGGGCGTCCGCTGGTGGCGGGCGCGAGCACCACAGCTATCTACCTGCTGATCAACGCCGCGGCGCTCATGCGGGTGGCCGCGCCCTTCGCGGGCGCCTCCCAACCCGGCCTGCTCATCGCCTCAGGCCTTGTCTGGTCGCTGGCGTTCGGGGGATTTGCGGTGGTCTACAGCCGAATGCTGGCGATGCCACGCCCGGCCGCGGCTTGACCGGCGTCAAGGCCAGCGCCCTCTCGGCCGCCGATGAGCTGTAGGCGGCTGGACTATCGTCCGACGCCATCTGCTCTGAGCGTCCTGGTCGAAAGCGCATCGGCGCAACCGCCCGGTCGCCGCGTCGGCGAAAGCCGGAAAGGGCTACGGGGGAAGCGCCGAAGCGGATGAGGCCGAGGCTCCGCGCGCGCATCCTCGCGGCGCTTGCCGGAAAGCCTGCGGCGACACCCGCCAGCTCGCCCAGTTCGGGGGCTGAGGCTCAGGCGGCGCGGAAATCCCTATTGGGCAGGGGCCAACGCTCGCGTTGCGCCTTTCCGGTCACGGTGTCCGTCACCGGCTGGTGGTTGTCGATCAGTGGGTCGGGCTTGGCGAGGCGTTCCAGGGTCGCGGGCCGGTTGATCGTGACCTCCGCCCCATGGATCTCGACGCCGTAGTCGGCCAGCGTCGCCAGGGACCGCGAGAAATTTTCCGGCGTCATGCCCAGCAGCGACGCCAGCATCCGCTTCTCGTGCGGCAGGGTGAAGGTGGCGCCGCCGCCTTGTCGCAGCCGCTGGGTGATCAGGTAGTTGGCGAGACGTTCGAGGCCGCCGCGAAGCTTCTGGTTCTTGATCGCGCGGACGAGGCCGCGGTAGCAGCCGGCCATTTCCTGGGCCACGGCGAAGCCGAAGGCCGCATCCTCGCCCGCGGCGCGCCGCATCGCCTCGCCCGACACCATCAGGATGTCGGACCGGTCGATCGTGCGGGCGCTCATCAGGGATTCGGCGTCGAGAATGACCGCCGCCAGGATGAACGTCGAGACCGGCCGCAGGATGGCCAGGGTGGTGTCCTTGTCGTTCCAGCTCGCGCCGAGTTCGACGCTGCCGTCCATCAGCACATAGAGGAAATCGACCGGATCGCCCTCCATGAGCAGGGTGGTCCCGGCCGGGAAGCGCTGCAGAAAACAGCCGGCGAGCACGTCGCGGAAAAGACGTTCGGAGGCGCCGCTGAACAGCGGCAGGGCCTTCACGCGCTCCAGGTCGGCGGGTCTCATGGGCATGGGTCTTGATGTGTCACGGTCGCTGGCGACCGCCTTGACCGATATCAAGCCAGGGCGCCTCAAGCGCCATTTGTAGCTGATCAGCTCAAAGGCTGAGGGGCCGCGGCGCGCGGGCGTCCCAACGCGCGCGCGGCCAGGTCATGAAGCAGCCCCGCGAACGTAAGGCACCAGGCCGCCGCGGCGGCGAAGATGAAATAGCGGGGGATGAACAGGAGGAAGCCGAGGTGGAGCGCCTTGGCCATCTCCAGCGTGCAGACCGTGTACATGCCCAAGGGAAAGACCGCCCCCCAATAGGAGGGGTCGTAGCGCAGCGGGAAGCGCCGATAGACGTGACGCCAGATACCCAGCAGCAGCAGCATGGGAATCCACCAGGTGCCGGTCGCCCAATAGAACACCGTGAAGCCCTTGAGGAAGGGCAGGAGCGACAGCAGGAAGGGCGCGCCCTGGGTGTCCTGGACCAGCTGGGCGCCGACCAGCACCGAGATCGCCATGGCGCCCATGTTGATCCAGTAGGGCGGCGACAGGTCGTCGGGCGAGAAGGCGAAGAAGGTGTAGCGGTAGAAGATCAGGGAGATCATCCAGATGTAGAACATCCCGCCCCACAGCCACATGGACAGGGCGAGGAAATTGAGCTCCAGGCGATAGGGTTGCGCCAGGTGCGTGGCGATCAGCGCGCTGAGCAGCGCCACCGACTGCGTCGCCACAATGGCGAGCAGCCACGCCCCGGTGATGCCGTCGTCGAGCGTCGGCTTCTGCCGCTTCACCGTCAGCGCGACGAAGACCGCGTAGGTCAGGCCGATCCACAGGACCAGGCCGAGGCTCCAGAGCGCCACGGCGGCGGCAAGGTTGTGGGCGATCTGCAGGCTCTGGGTTCCGAGGATGCAGGTCGCGGCCACCAGCGTGAAGAAGCCCGGCGCGCGTCGATGGTCGGTCATGTCGCCGAGGACATCGGGCGCGAACCAGGCGAGGCGCAGCGCCGACAAGGCCAACAGGATCAAATAGATGACGATGTTCAACCCGAACAGCACGCTCCCCACGACCGGCGCGCCGAGCTTGCTGGCGCCGATCGAGAGGATGCCGGTCGCCATCACCATGGCGAAGTAGGCGGGCGACAGGCCACTGACGCTGCTCCGCATCCGGGTGGCGACTCCCGGGACGCGGTCGATGGTCGCGGCGCGGGTCAGCAGACCACCTGCGCGCCGATCACCCGCAGGCGGCGGACTTCGGTGATGTAGGACAGGATCAGCGATATCCAGGCGACACCGACGAGCGTTCGAAACGTTTCGTTCGCCCACCCACAGAACAGGGACGGGGCGCTGACGCGGTCAAGGTCGGCGTCTCTCATCAGTGCTGGGCCCCATGATCCCAATGGTCGCAAGATGCCCTGGGCGAGGGCGTTACGCCTTGATTTGGGTCAATCGCTTCATCCGCCTGATCTTCATCAGGCGCACGGTTGATGGCCGACCGGCGAAGAGCGCCGCGGCGCCTCTTGAGTGTGAATCGGGAGATCCTTTCCGCGCCATTTCTGGCGAATTCTCGGGACGATTGACCTCAATCAAATCAAATCCGGCTGGATCACCGCACTGACACGGCGAGGCGGTGCGCGTTCGCACCCCGCCCAACTCCGAGGTCGCCGTGACTGATACCTCCTTCCCGCCCCAGCCAGGCGCCAAGGTCGCTCTCGGATTGAGCACCCTGGCGTTCATGGCCGCGTTTGCGGTCTGGACGATCTTCTCGATCATCGGCGTGAAGATCAAACGGGACCTCGGTCTCAGCGACGCCCAGTTCGGGCTCCTGGCCGGCACGCCGATCCTGACGGGTTCGCTGACCCGGGTGGCCCTGGGCGTGTTCGCCGACAAGTTTGGCGGACGGATCGTCAATCTGATCGTGATGCTCCTGGCGGCGGCTTCGACGGTCGCGCTTTCCTACGCGCACACCTATCCGCAGATGCTTCTGGCCGCGCTGGGCCTGGGGCTGGCGGGCGGCTCTTTCGCCGCCGGCGTGGCCTACGTTTCCAAGTTCTTCCCCAAGGAAAAGCAGGGCGCGGCGCTCGGCGTGTACGGCGCCGGCAATATCGGGGCGGCCATCACCAATTTCGGCGCTCCATTTGTCATGGCGGCCATGGGGTGGGAATCGGTGGCCCGGATCTGGGCCGGCGCTCTCGTGGTCATGGCGCTGATCTTCTTCGTCGGCGCCAAGGACGAGCCGACGCTCGCCGCCCGACGCGCCGCGAAGCAGAAGTCGCCGCCTATCTGGGCCCAGTTCGCGCCGCTGGGTAAGCTGCAGGTCTGGCGATTCTCGCTCTACTACTTCTTCAACTTCGGCGCGTTCGTCGCGCTGTCGCTGTGGCTGCCCCGCTATCTGGTCGGCGTCTATCACGTCGATCTCAAGACCGCCGGCATGCTGGCGGCCGCCTTCTCGTTGCCGGCGGCAGGCTTCCGGATCTTCGGGGGCTGGCTCTCCGACAAGATTGGCGCGCGCCGCGTCATGTACGCTGCGCTCAGCGTGGCCGTCGCCGGCGCCTTCCTGCTGTCCTATCCGGCGACCAGCTACATCGTCGACGGCATCAAAGGGCCGATCCAGTTTCGCATCGCGACGGCGCTTCCGGTGTTCATGGCGATCCTGGTCACCATGGGGTTCTTCATGAGTCTGGGGATGGCGGCGGTCTTCAAGCACATCCCGGTCTACTACCCCGAAGACATCGGCGCCGTGGGCGGGCTGGTGGGCATGATCGGCGGCCTGGGCGGCTTCTTCCTGCCGATCGCTTTCGGCCTGATGAACGACGTGACCCACGTCTGGACCAGCTGCTTCATGCTGCTGTTCGCGCTGGTCGCGACCGCCCTGACCTGGATGCACCTGGCCATCGGCCGGATGGAGCGGGCCCGCACGCCGGAGCTCGGCAGGCTGCCCGAGTTCCCCGAGATGGTCGACATGCACCCCGCATCCCAACCCCAAGCGGCACGGACCATCCGTGCGCAGCAAGCCGCCGAGTAACCGAGCATGAGCCACACCCTTGACCGCCTCGCATTCTTCACGCGCAAGACGGAATTGTTCTCAAACGGCCACGGCGTCCTCAACGACGATGACCGCACCTGGGAGCAGGCCTACCGGGACCGCTGGCAACACGACAAGGTCGTGCGATCCACCCACGGCGTGAACTGCACGGGCTCGTGCTCGTGGAAGATCTACGTCAAGGGCGGCATCGTCACCTGGGAAACCCAGCAGACCGACTATCCGCGGACCCGGCCGGATCTGCCGAACCATGAGCCGCGAGGCTGCGCGCGCGGCGCCAGCTACAGCTGGTACCTCTATTCCGCCAATCGGGTGAAATACCCGCTGATCCGCTCGCGCCTGCTGAAGCTCTGGCGCGCGGCGCGGGCGACCCGGAGCCCGGTCGCCGCCTGGGCCTCCATCCAGGCCGATGCGGCCCAGCGCGCGTCCTACGTCACCATGCGCGGCGCCGGCGGCTTCATCCGCGCCACCTGGGACGAGGTCACCGAGATCATCGCGGCGGCCAATGCCTATACGATCAAGGCCTGGGGTCCGGACCGGATCTTCGGCTTCTCGCCGATCCCGGCCATGTCGATGGTCTCCTATGCGTCCGGGGCGCGCTACCTGCAGCTGATCGGCGGCGTCTGCGGCTCGTTCTACGATTGGTACTGCGACCTGCCGCCGGCCTCGCCCCAGACCTGGGGCGAACAGACCGACGTCGCCGAGAGCGCCGACTGGTTCAACTCCGGTTTCATCATGCTGTGGGGCTCCAACGTCCCGCAGACCCGCACGCCTGACGCCCATTTCTACACCGAGGCCCGCTACCGCGGCGCCAAGTCGGTGGTGATCTGCCCCGACTATTCGGAAGCCTCGAAGTTCTCCGACCTGTGGCTGGCGGTGAAACAGGGCACCGACGCCGCGCTCGGCATGGCCTTCGGCCACGTGATCCTCAAGGAGTTCCACGTCGACCGCCAGGTGCCGTACTTCCGCGACTACCTGCGCAAATATTCCGACCTGCCGATGCTGGTCCGACTGGTCCCCCAGGAGGGCGCCTATGTGCCCGAGCGCCTGCTGCGCGCCGCCGAGTTCGACCAGGCGCTCGGCGAGACCAACAATCCCGACTGGAAGACCGTCGCTGTCGACGAGGCCACCGGCGAGGTGATCGTGCCCAACGGCTCCATCGGCTTCCGCTGGGGCGAGGACGGCAAGTGGAACCTCGAGGAGAAGGACGGGGCAGGGCGCGACACCAGGCTCCGCCTGGGTTTGAAGGGGATTCACGACGAGGTCGCCGCCGTGCGCTTCCCCTATTTCGGCGGCGCCGCCACTAACGGCTTCGCCATGACCGACCACCCGGACGTCCTGGTCCGCAAC